>CABRGB010000034.1 GCA_902470345.1 uncultured Collinsella sp. | reverse complement strand
GACGACGATCGCGCTTAGCCCGCGCCCCCGTCGTCTTTTTCTTCGCCTTAGCCTTAGCCTTGCCCACAAATGCCTCCCAGCACAAAACCACACAACTGAGCAGGTATTTTAAATCAAAAAGAGCTGGCCGGGCAAAGCCCGACCAGCTCACACACTTTCCCTCAGCCCTTTATCATCCGCACGGGAGAAGAACCAGCAAGGATACCGCAGGGCCCGGCCGCCGGGAGGGGTTTCCTAAGGGCACATCCTTTATTTAAAACGAGCGGCCGAGCAATTGCTCGGCCGCTCACCTTCTCTCCCTCAGCCCTTTTTCAACCGCGCGGGAGAAAAGCCAGCAAGGATACCGTAGGGCCCACCCCGGGAGTGTTTTCTTCTGAGCGATCCCGCAGCGCGAAGCGCGAGGACCAGCGAAGAAGAAAACACGCAGGGGCGGGCCCGGACAGGTTAACTTACTCCTTCTCGACCGCGCGCATGATCGCCTTGTAGATCTCCATCAGCGGGATGATCAGGAAGGCCAGGCCCAGCGCGGCGATAACGCCCTTAAGCTCAAGCGTCACGGGGCCAAAGAACATCTCGGCAAGCGTCGGCTGCACGGTTACGATCACCGTCAGCACCAGCGCCAGCGCGGCCGAAGCCCACAGCCACTTGTTCTGCTTCTTCATGCTAAACAGCGACGCACGACGGCTGCGCATATTGAAGCAGTGGAAGATCTCGACCATGTTGAGCGTGATGAAGGCCATCATCACGCCTTCCTCGTCGGCATTACCGGCGATCATATCGGCGATGTGGATGTAGCCCATGTCAAAGTACACGCCCACAAAGAAGCTCGCCAGCACCAGCACGGTGATGATCAGGCCCTGGACCACGCAGTCCAGGCCCATGTGACCGGCAAAGACACCGTCCTTGGCGTTGCGCGGCTTGCGCTTCATGATGTCGCCCTCGGCATCCTCCATGCCCAGCGCGAGCGCGGGGAAGCAGTCGGTGACCAGGTTCACCCACAGCAGCTGCACCGGCTGGAAGATGGTAAAGCCGATGAGCGTGGCGATAAACACCGAGAACACCTCGGCAAGGTTGGCCGAAAGCAAAAACTGGATGACCTTGCGGATGTTGTCGTAGATGCGACGGCCCTCTTCGCAGGCACCGATGATGGTGGCGAAGTTATCGTCGGCAAGCACCATGTCGGCGACGTTCTTGGTAACGTCAGTGCCGGTGATGCCCATGCCCACACCGATGTCGGCGCGCTTGATGGACGGGGCATCGTTGACGCCGTCGCCGGTCATGGCGACGATCTGGTCGCGCGACTTCCAGGCCTCGACGATGCGGGTCTTGTGCTCGGGCTGGACGCGAGCGTACACGCCGTAATCCTCGATGTGCGCATCGAGCTCCTCGTCGCTCATGCGGTCGAGGTCGGCACCGGTAATGGCCTGGCTGCGATCGGCGACGATGCCAAGCTGCTTGGCGATGGCCACGGCGGTGTCGATGTGGTCGCCCGTGATCATGACGGTGCGGATGCCAGCGTCGTGCGCCTCGCGGATAGCGTCGGCCACCTCGGGACGGACCGGGTCGATCATGCCGGACAGGCCGCAGAAGACCAGGTCATGCTCGAGCGCAGCGGGGCTGCAGTCGGCGGGAACCTCGGTGTAGGTGCGGCTCGCCAGCGCCAGCACGCGCAGGGCCTCGTCGGCCATGGCCTTGTTGGCTGCCACGAGCTCGGCGCGGCGCTCCTCAGTCAGCGGAACGACCTTATCGCCCTCGTAGATATGGGTGCACAGGCCGATTACCACGTCGGGCGCGCCCTTGGTGTACTGCTCGTACTCGCCGTCCAGGGTCTCGACAACCACGGACATCATCTTGCGGCCCGAGTCGAACGGGGCCTCGCCCACGCGCGGGTGCTCGGCAGTCAGGCCAGTAAGACCAGCCTTGCCGGCATCATTGACGAGTGCACACTCGGTCGGCTCGCCCACGGCCTCGCCCAGCTCCTCGTCCCACTGGGCATCGGAGCACAGCGCCATGCCGGCCAAGAACTTCTCCTTGGGCGCAGCGAGCTCGTGCTTGACGACGGTCATCTTGTTTTGGGTAAGGGTGCCGGTCTTGTCGGAGCAGATGGTCTGCGTGCAGCCAAGGGTCTCGACGGCAGAAAGCTTGCGGATGATCGCCTGGCGCTTGGCCATCTTGGTCACGCCGAGCGAAAGCACGATGGTCACGACGGCAACCAGGCCCTCGGGAATGGCGGCGACGGCAAGCGAGACGGCGACCATAAAGGTGTCGAGCAGGGCAGTCGGGTCGGTAAGGACGTTGCCCACGCCGTGACGGATGATGTCGACGCCAAAGATGACGACGCAGATGACGATAACCATAATGGTAAGGATGCGGCTGAGCTCGGCGAGCTTCACCTGCAACGGTGTGAGCTCTTCCTTGGCCTCGGCCAGGGCGCCGGCAATCTTGCCCATCTCGGTATCCATGCCGGTGCCGACCACGACGGCGCGACCGCGGCCGTACACCACGGTGGAGCCCATGTAGCACATGTTCTTGCGGTCGCCGAGCGGCACGTCATCGGTGCCCGCGGCGAGCTCGATCACGTTGGCGTGCTTCTCGACCGGCACGGACTCGCCGGTCAGTGCGGCCTCTTCGATCTTCATCGTGGCGCTCTCGAGCACACGGCAGTCGGCCGGGACGGAGTCGCCCGCCTCGAGCATGATCACGTCGCCGGGCACGAGCTCGGCGCTCGGCAGGTGCACGAGCTTGCCGTCGCGCAGCACCTTGGACTGCGCCGCGCTCATCTCCTGCAGGGCCTCGAGAGCCTCCTCGCTTTTAGCCTCCTGAACCACGCCCAGCACCGAGTTGACGATAACGACGAACATGATAATGGCGACATCGGCAAAGTCCGCCTCACCCTTGACCATGCCCGTGAGCGCGCTGATGACGGCGGCAACGATCAGCATGATGACCATAGGGTCTGCCATCTGCTCAAAGAAGCGCTTCCATAGCGGCGTCTTCTCGGCTTCCTCAAGCTTGTTAGGGCCTGTCTTGGCGAGGCGCGACGACGCCTCGTCGTTGCTCAGGCCGAGGTTCTCATCGACACCTTGGTCGCTGAGCACCTCCGCCGCGGCGGACAGGTATTCCTTTTGCATATAGAGTCCCCTCCTGGGATTCGGGCCACTCAGCAGATTGATGCCCGATCATAATTCCCAGGAGAAGGGCAAGGGCTCATCAAGGCTGCCGTGCTGAGCGGCAGTTGATAGTGGAGCTATGGTACCCCAAAGCGACGCGTCTAGCCAAAACATTCCATCTGGAAACACGGCACAGGCGCAACGGTGCAGACAGTGTGATGTTCAACATTGATAAAACGTTTTTTCTTCGGCGCATCATCAAACTGAAATATCGCCCAGATAGCAGCGGTTAGAACGGTTGGTAAAGTTTTTGCATATACCGTTTTTTCGCAAAAAATGAACTTCTAATTCGGCATACGGTCGATTTTTTGGGGTATTCGGTCGGCATTTCGTTATAATCATCTCAGTTTTATTTCTTATGGTTTATCTATCAGCGCAAGACGATGTCAGATGGAGGTCTGAATGTACAAGCGCACCAAGATTGTATGCACCATGGGTCCCGCCTGCGATAGCGACGAGACCATCCGTGAGATGATCAAGGCGGGCATGAACGTCGCCCGTTTTAACTTCTCGCACGGATCCTACGACGAGCACCACGGTCGCATCGAGCGCGTCCGTCGTATTTCCAAGGAGCTCGGTATGCCCGTCGGCATCCTGCTCGACACCAAGGGCCCCGAGGTCCGCACCGGCCTTCTGGTCGACGGCAAGAAGGTTGCCGTCAAGACTGGCGACAAGATCGTCGTCACCGCTCAGCCCACGTCCGAGGATTTCCACGGCACCGCTGAGCACATCTCCCTCGACTACCTGGCTCTGCCCTCCGAGGTCGAGAAGGGCTCCCTCATCCTGATCGATGACGGCCTGGTTGCCCTCGAGGTCGAGTCCGTCGACGGCCAGGACATGACCTGCGTCGTTAAGAACGACGGCCTGATCGGCGAGCGCAAGGGCGTCAACATGCCCAACGTCAACATCTCGCTGCCCGCCATCACCGAGCGCGATCGTCAGGACATCCTCTTTGGCCTGACCGAGAACATCGACTACATCGCCGCTTCCTTCATCCGTGACGGCGAGTCAGTCCGCGGCATCCGCAAGCTTTGCCGCGAGAACGGTGGCGAGCACGTGACGATCTTCCCGAAGATCGAGTGCGCCCTGGGCGTCGAGAACTTCGACGAGATTCTCGAGGCTTCCGACGGCATCATGGTCGCCCGTGGCGACCTGGGCATCGAGATCAAGCCCGAGCTCGTTCCGCACATCCAGAAGGAGATCATCGCTAAGTGCAACGCGGCCTACAAGCCCGTTATCACCGCTACGCAGATGCTCGACTCCATGCAGCAGAACCCGCGCCCGACGCGCGCCGAGGTTGCCGACGTTGCTAACGCCATCTACGACGGCACCGACGCCGTTATGCTCTCTGGCGAGTCCGCTGCCGGTAAGTACCCGGTCGAGGCCGTCAAGATGCAGGCCAGCATCGCTCTCGAGACCGAGAAGTACCTCCCGGCTCACGCTCCGCTCGAGGTTCCGGCTGACGCTCACGGCACCCGCGTCGTCAACAACGTTGTGGGTATGTCCGCTGTGAACATGGCCACCACCGTTGGCGCCAAGTGCATCACCGTGCCGACGACCACTGGTCGTACTGCCCGCCTGATCTCGCACTTCCGTCCCAACATGCCGATCTGCGCGTTCTCCCGCCACGAGTGGGCCGTCCAGCAGATGATCATGTACTGGGGCGTCATCCCGCACCAGGCAGAGATTACCCAGGGCACCGTCAACGGCACGATCGTCAAGGCGATCGAGACCGCCAAGGAGCTCGGCTACGTCAAGACTGGCGATTTGACCGTCGCTACCGCCGGCGATCCCCGTATGAGCGTCCAGCTCGAGGACAAGGTCTCCTCGACCAACGTCGCTTACGTCGCTCAGGTGCGCTAAATCGCACTTGCAAGCAGATTTGCATTGCAAAGGGTCCGGAAGGCTTCGCCTTCCGGACCCTTTTCTTTGCGTCAATGCCGGCGCGCGGCAAAACACGCACTCATTTCTTTACCAAAAGCGCGAAATCCACCCTTCGAGGCCAAAAAATAAAGCCCCAAGCGCTAAAAGTGTTCGCCCGGTGGCAAACCCACACCTCACGCAGGGCTGATAAATCGTTTTAGCAAAGTCAAAATCGACCGCGTTTTCGGAAGTATGCGGCAAATTCTGAGACCTCCGAGCACACCCCGTTTTTTCGTAATAAAATGCCTGATAAACTAGGCTCAAAAGCCAGGTCTGCTCACAGGGTTCAGTTTTTGCCGCATACTTCCGAATTGACGCTGGTATCGCACGGTCCAAAAGCACATTTCGACCAGGAGGACGTCATGGACCTGACGCTATGCGGTCAATCCGCTTTTTACTATCACCGTATCCCGCCGCAGGTATTAGGCCTTTACCCCGCCATTAGCCTTAGCAATATGGATCGCAGATGTTGCGGCCTCGGAAGTCATGCAGTTGTAAAAGACCTGCTTCACGCACCGCTTCACCGGCTTGTATTCACTCGGGCACAATCCGGGTCGCGAAGCCTGTTTAAATCGCACCTCCTGACCCAAGATCCACCTCCGGGGTCGTTTAGGCAGACTGAACATGGGTTTGATGTCACGTCACCGGAGTTCACGCTGCTCAACCTTGCTACGCAGGTTTCACGCAACCAGTTACTCATGGCTTGCTACGAGATGTGCAGCTCCTTTGCAGTGTTTAAGCCCTGCGAGCGAACACAACAACAACTCGATGAAGCTATTTCGCTTAAGCTCATTCCACCCAACTGCGGCTGGGAGCGTGTTGTCGACACCAAGGGCAATGGCACTAACCTGTGGAAGCGCACGCCGCTTCTTTCCGCAGCGGATATCGCCACGTTCGCCAAGCAGGCCGCAGGCCTGCGCGGCGTCAAACAACTCCGTTGGGCCGCAAAACGCATGACGGGGCAAACTGCCTCGCCCTTCGAAGTACAGACCTCCATGCTCGTCTCGCTCCCCCGCGACGAGGGCGGCATGGGCATCAACATCGCAAACAACGTGCGCATCCCACTCAGCAACGCCGCGCGCTCACTGTATGACAAAACCTGCTGCTACGCCGATATCCTCATAGAGAGCAGCACCGACAGCATGGGCGTCATTCTGGAATGCCAAGGCCGCTCCGCCCATGACAGCGAAGCCGCAAGCCTCTCCGATGCCGAACGCACCACGTCCCTCACAAGCATGGGTTATGACGTTATCCAGATAACCTACGACCAGATCAAGGACACGAAGAGCTTTAACAACATCGCCGAGCTCATTCATAAAAAGGCGGGGCTCCCCTACATCCCAAAGACCGATCAGGAACGCACCACCGAAGATGCCCTGCGGCGGGAGCTGTTGGTCAATTGGGATGAACTGTTCTCCGTTAAGCCGGCCGGCTAGCAGCTAGCGATCAGAGGGACTGCGGGAACGTCAGAAGCAGCAACGCGAGCCGCAAATCCCGCCTCGGTCAGCTCGATGACCTCGGTAAACGTTGCGTCGAAGAACTCCTCGGTTAGCAGGCGATACGGCGGATGATCGGGCTCGCCGGGGTTTTCGCGCACGATCTCGTGCATGACGCCGATGGTCTTGAGCACATACTCCTTATGGATGGGATACTGCCCAAAACGCGTCGCAGCGGTATACAGGCGATCGGTCGCACGCGGGATGGAAACAATGCCGAGCGTCTTGCCAAACCAGTCAAAATCGCCCTGCTTTTTAATGCGGAACTCCTCACACGGCTTGCCGCCGTGCGCCTCCAGGTACTGATTCACGCGCGTATTCCATACGGTATCGGCCACCAGATGCGACCAGACGCCCAGTGTTAAATCGAGCAGCGACTGCGCCACATCTTCGGACGCAAGCGAGAACTCACAGGCGCCGGGACCGGCAACCGGCTCGGCATCCTTGTAGCGCTGGGGATAGTGCACGCGGTTCAGTCGCTCGCGTTCCTCGATAATCGAGGTCGCCGCGGCCGGTGCACCGGTGGGCGAACTTTTAAGCAACGGCACCACATAGGCATCCCAGAACTCATGCTCACGAGGCTTAGGGATGGGCTCGGGCTTTGCAAAGTGCGTAATGCGGTACGGGATGGGATCGGCGATGCCAGGGACCATATAGCCCACAAAGATATCCGGAACCACGCAGCCAAACAAAAAGGCATTGCGGTCGCGCACGCTCTTGGCAAGCGCACCAGTGCGCTCCAGCAAACGCTCCGTCTGAGCGATATGAATGTTCCAGCTTGGCATAGCCACCCCCATAAAAACCTGGATAACTATACCATCACGGCAAAGCCGCGCGGGCGGCTACGCACGCTCTACGCAGCAACTAGTCCGTAGCACCGCTTTCGGTTCCATACGACGGCGAAGGCGCCTCGACCACATGGTGATATCGATCGATATAGATGGCGCGGGCATCCAGGCGTCGCACCAAATCCTGGTGATGTGTGCTCATCAAGACCGTCTTACCCGCCGCGACGTAGGCCAGCAAGAAGTTGACCACGATGTCGCATGAATCCTCGTCGAGCCCATTGGTAGGCTCGTCGAGGACCAAGATATCCGGGTTCATCGACACCACCGCAGCCAGCGCAACGCGCTTCTTTTGCCCGCCCGAGAGCTGATAGGGCGAGGCGTCGGCAAGGTCGGCAACCTGGAACAGCCCCATGGCATCGTGCACGCGGCGCTCGAGCTCGTCTGCCGGCAGCCCCATCTGCGCGGGACCAAAAGCAACTTCCTCACCCACCGTAGCGCAGAACAGCTGGGCGTCGGCATTCTGGAACACAAAGCCCACGCGCTGATGAAAACGCTGAGCGGCCGCGGAATCCTTTAGAAATGCCGCATCGATCACGTGCCCGTCGAACAGGTATGCCCCTGCGTTTGCGAGTTCAAGGCCGTTAATAAGGCGCATGATCGTCGTCTTACCGCAGCCATTGGGACCGAGCAGGGCAACGAGTTCACCTCGATCGACCTGCAACGACACACTATCGACAACCGTATGCCCCGCATAGGAGAACACCACGTCGCGAAACTCGATGAGCGGCGTGGCCTCGGTGTTAGCAGAACCGCTCGCGCCCATCGCGCCATTTGTATCGATTGCCAAAACGTCGCCCTTCCCTAGTTGCATCCCCAGCCGGAACCAGCAGCGCCTACAGCACGGCGCACAACACTGCCAGCAGCGCCACGCCGGCCGCATAGACCGCATCACGCCAGCCAAACCCGGCGCGCGCGGGCGCCGGATACGCACCGGCAAAGCCGCGGCACAGCATAGCCTCGTCCATCGCGCGGCTGCATTCCATCGCCTTGATAAAGGTCATGCCCATGATACCCGCCAGCGAGTCGGTGCGCGAAAAACCCGCAGGCGCACGACCCACGCTGCGCAGCATGACCGATTCACACAGATCGTGCGCCGTGCGACCCAGCACCTCGATGTGCTTGAGCGCCATATCAAACGTAAAGATAACTTCGTCGGGTAGATGCAGCATCTTAAGCGCCGCCGACATGCGGCTCCACGTGAGGGTCCACGAAACGCCCAGCACCAGCGACACATTAATGAAGGTCTTGAGCGCAATCTTGAGCATGGCACCCGCGGCAGAAGTGTCCAGCAGCAGGGCAGGCAGCGCCAGAATCACCGCAAGCCCCGCAGCGCCAAGCGCCGGCACAAAGGTTGCCCGCAGCCCGCGTACGGGGCGCACCGCGACCAGCACCAACGCGATAGCCGCCATCAACATCAGGTACAGCGGGCTCTGCGTCAGGCACACGCACAGGACGCAAACGAACATCCCCACCAGGCGCACCGGAGCCGAAACGCAAGAAAGGGCGCGGTCGACCATCGACCCGCCCTCGTGCGCGCCTCCACCCAGGCGAACCCGCTCAAGCAGGCTCGCCAGGTGCAGAACATTCTTTTGCATCACACGATGCCGAGCCCCCGCGGGCTCGTAACGCTGCTCGACCGCAAGCCAGCTAGGCAGCTCGGCTATTGCCATGAGCACCGCTTTCCTTGACCGTCAGCGAGACCAGGCGGAATGCGATGGTGAGCACCGCCACGCCAATCACGCCCGAAAGAATATACATCGCGGCCTGGCCGGCAAAGCCAAGGCCCTGCTCCTCGGAATAGGCCTGCAGATAATCGCCCGTGGGGAGCGCGTCGGCAAAGGTCGGGGTGTCGAGACCGACCGAAGCCTGCAGGCTGTCGTCGCCAGCCTCCTGAACGGCGGTCGCGGCGCCCTCGGCGTCCCACTCACCCCAGGCGTCACCCGCGGCCAGCAGGCCCAGCGGCGTGGCCACGACAAGCATGGCAACCAAGATGAGCGTGGGGACCAGCGAGGTCTTCTTGGCGGCAGCGCCCTCGGCAGCAAGCTGGCCATCGACGGCCTCGGGTCCGACGATAATGCTCGGTGCCGTCTTCTTAATGAAACCGTAGATCGCAGCCGTCGCCACGCCCTCGACCACGCCGGCAACCAGCATATGCGGGATCAACATGGCCGGAATAGCCACAGACAACGGAAAGGGGCAGTACAGCGGAGCGCCCGAAGCATTCGTGAAGAGCATCGGCTGAATACCAAACTCGATCGCTGCGCACAGGGCCGCCAGGCACAGGCCGACCCAGCCGCTTACGATGGCAGAAACCGAGGTGCCCCAGCTCTTGTCGTGCAGACGGCTGTTGAGCGCACGGAACACGATAGCAGCGGCAAACGGCAGCACAAAGGCCATGTTAAAGCAGTTGGCGCCAAAGGACAGAACGCCGCCGTCGCCAAACAGCAGCGCCTGCAGCGCCAGCGCGACCGAAACCGCGATGGCCGCGGCCTCCGGGCCCAGCAGCAGCGCGATGAGCGCGCCGCCGACGGCGTGACCAGTGGTACCGCCGGGCAGCGGCACGTTGAACATCATAAGTAGGAAGGAGAATGCAGCGCAGATGCCCAGGAAAGCCATATGCTCGCGATCGAGCGTGGCGCGCACCTTCTTGATGCAGTGGACCCAAACGGGCACCATCGCCACCGCCATGACGGCATCGGTCTGCGGGGACAGATAATTATCTGGAATGTGCATGTACGCCTCCCGGTTATCGGCACACGGAATTGCAACGCCGCTTAAATCACCTTGCCAGTGTTACGTATTGTCAGATTCGTAACACGCCGCGGGCTATCATAGCAAAACGGCGCGCTGCCGACAAAGCAGCACGCCGTTATGTAATGCGCGTGTCATATATGCAGACTCAACGGTGCCTTATGTCGAGCACCGCGGTCACGCAGGATCCCACAGCAACTGTGGAGGGGTCCCGTGCTCCCAGCGCAGGACCTAGCCGCGGACCTCGCCGTTTACGCCCTTGCACACCTTGGTGACGATCTTCTGGTGCGCTTTTTCGACCTCTTCGCTGGTGAGCGTGTGGTCGTCGGAGCGATACGTAAGCGCAAAGGCCATGGACTTCTTGCCCACGCCCACGCGGACCGGATCGCGGTAGACGTCGAACAGACGCACACCCTCGAGCAACTTGCCGCCGGCGCTGGTAATGCGGCGCTCAAGGTCCTCGCAGGTCACGGAGTTATCGACCACGATAGCAAGGTCGTGCTCAACGGCAGGGTACTGCGAGAACTCGCGGTAGTTCTCCTGGTTGCGGGCGCCCTTGATCAGCTTGTCCAGATCGAGCTCAAAGGCAACGACGACCTCATCGATGCCCATCGCCTCGCGCGCCTCGGGGTGAATCTCGCCGACCCAGCCCAGCACGGTGCCGCCGGACAGAACCTCGGCCGCACGACCCGGCTGCAAGAAAGCGTAGCCCTCGCCCTCGACGGGACGGAAGCGGACCTTCTCGATGCGCAACTGGGCAAGCAGCTCCTCGACAATGCCCTTGCCAAAGAAGAAGCGCAGCTTGCGGTACTTCATGTTCCAGGACCGCTCGCTCCACTGGCCCGAGAGCACACCCGCCACGGACTTGGTCTCCTTGGGCAGGCTGGCGTTCTCGCGACCGTGGAACAGGCTGCCGACCTCGTACAGGTGCACGTTGGGCGTGCCGTGGGCCTCGTTATAGGCCACAGACTGCAGCAGACCCGGCAGCAGTGAGCGGCGCATCTCGGTCTGCTCGGCCACCAGCGGGTTCATGAGCACGACGGGGCAGCCGCGGCCCTCGGTGGACATACCGATCTTCTCCAGGTCGCCCGGGGCGGCAAAGCCAAAGGTCGTGGTCTCGTTGAGGCCACAGGCGCGCAGGATCTCGCCGACCTTGCGGGCGAGCTTCTGCTCGCGGGTCAAGCCGCCGATATGGTTCTTGGCAGCCGGGATGGTCGCCGTCACACGGCCCATGCCCCACAGGCGCAGGACCTCCTCGATCAGGTCAATCTCGCGCGGCAGGTCGGGGCGGAAGCTCGGCGGGGTGACCATAAAGTCCTCGCCGTCGCGCTCGACAGTGCAGCCCAGGCGGGTGAGCGAGCGCTCGATAAAGTCGGGCTCGATGTCGGCGCCGCAGATGGCGTGCACGCGGGCCAAGCGCAGCTTGATGCTGTCGATGGTCTTGGGCGCGGGGAACACGTCCACATAGCCGGGGGCGACCTCGCCGCCGGCGATCTCCTCGATCAGCGCGCACGTGACGTTGGCGACGTCCACGCAGCCGGTCTCGTCGACCTGGCGCTCAAAGCGAATGGAGGCATCGGAGATCAGCGACAGGTCGCGGCTGGTGTGCGAGGTGCGACCGGCGTTGAAGCAGGCGCTCTCGACCATCACATCGACGGTATCGTCCTCGATCTCGGAATCCATGCCGCCCATAACGCCGGCCAGCGCCACGGGACGCTCGCCGTCGGTGATGAGGCCCATGCCGGCGTCGAGCGTGCGCTCCTCGCCGTCGAGCGTCGTAAACTTCTCGTCCTGCTGGGCGGCGCGAACCACCACGCGGCGATGGCCATCACGCTCGGCAAAGGTGTCCAGGTCAAAGGCGTGCAGCGGCTGACCGGTAAGCATCATCACGTAGTTGGTGATGTCGACGATGTTGTTGTGCGGGCGCACGCCCAGGGCGTTGAGACGCTTGACCATCCAGTCGGGCGACGGGCCGACCTTCACGTTGCGCACGATGCGGGCGACATAGCGGTCGCACAGGCCCTCGTCGGCAATCTCGACCGAAAGCTCGTCGTCGGTCGCGCGGCCGGTCTCGGCCTTGATGGCGGGCAGCTCCACGTGGAAATCGCGGTCGAAGATGGCGCCGGTCTCGCGGGCCATGCCGATCATGGACAGGCAATCGGGGCGGTTGGGCGTGATCTCGCAGTCGAGCACGGTGTCGCTCGAGCCCACGTACTCGGCAAACGGCATGCCGCAGGGCGTATCCTCGGGCAGAATCATGATGCCGGAGTGGTCGCCGCCCAGGCCGAGCTCGCGTGCAGAGCAGTTCATGCCCATGGACACGACGCCACGAAGCTTGCTCTTCTTGATCTTGACGTCGCCGGGAAGCACAGCGCCGATCATTGCCGTGACGATGTGGTCGCCGGCCTCAAAGTTCTGCGCGCCACAGACGATCTGCAGCGGGGCGGGGTTGCCGTCGGCGTCGAGATTCTTGTCGCCCACGTCGACCGAGCACACATACATATGGTCGCTATCGGGGTGCGGGGTCTTGGTGAGCACCTTGGCGGTCACCACGTGGTCGAAGGATTCTCCCACGGTGTCAATCGCCTCGACCTCGGTGCCGGTACGGATATATTCGTCCGAAAGGGTCTTGGGGTCCTCCGGAATATCGATCATGGTCTTGAGCCAGTCGTAAGAAACACGCATCTAGCTCTCCTTTCATACTGAAAGCCTGCGAAGAGATGCAGGTGGAAACTTCAACTTTGTGAACATTCCTTACAAAGCGAGGGTTGTCCAAGTGCGGCAGATCGGCCCGAAAGAGGAGCGCCGCGTACTTTGGTACGCAAGCGACGAATGAGCGCCGAGGTGCCGTGCTTGGGCAAGCCGCAGCCTAGAACTGATTCAAGAAACGCATATCGCCCGTCATGAGAGTTCTGAGGTCGGGCAGGTCGTAGCGCAGTGCCGCGACGCGCTCGGCGCCAATACCAAAGGCGAAGCCGGTGTACTTCTCGGGGTCGATGCCGCAGTTGATAAGGACGTTGGGGTCGACCATGCCGCAACCCAGAATCTCGATCCAGCCGCTGTGCTTGCAGAAGTTGCAGCCCTTGCCGCCACACACGTGGCAGCTCACGTCCACCTCGCAGGAAGGCTCGGTGAAGGGGAAGAAGTGCGGGCGGTAGCGCGTCTTGCGGTCCTCGCCAAACATGCACTTAACAAAGTAGTCGAGCGTGCCCTTAAGATCGCCAAAGGTGATGCCCTCGTCGACGACCAGGCCCTCGATCTGGTTGAACTGCGGCAGGTGGCAGGCGTCGGCCGTGTCGGGACGATAGACGGTGCCCGGGCAGATCATGTAGATGGGCGGCTTCTGCGACTCCATGGTGTGGATCTGCACGCCCGAGGTCTGGGTGCGCAGCAGCACGTCGGACTCGCCGTGGGCGTGAGCCTCGGGGTGCGCGACGCTGCCGGGGTTGTTGTCGACCACGTAGAAGGTATCGCGGGCCGAGCGGCTCGGGTGATCCATGGGGGCGTTGAGCGCGGTGAAGTTGTAATAGGAGGTGTCGACCATGGGGCCGGACTCGACGGTGTAGCCGATGCCGCTAAAGATGTCCTCGGCCTCCTCGATAATCTGCTTGATCAGGTGCTGGTGACCGATCTGCGGACGGATGCCCGGCAGCGTGATGTCGACGGCCTCGTGCTCGAGTGCGTGCTTGAGGGCGGCGGCCTTCATCTCGGTAGTGCGCTCGTCGAGCATGCCCTCGATCAGCTGGCGCATCTCGTTGGCGCGCTTGCCCATCATGGGACGATCCTCCGGGGCGAGCTTGCCCATCATACGCATCAGGCCAGTGATGCGGCCCTTGCGGCCGAGCAGCTCAACGCGCGCGGCCTCGAGCTTTGCGGCGTCGTCGGCGCCTGCGACGAGCTCCTTGGCCTCTTCCTCGAGTTTGACCAGATCATCAATCAGACTCATGTCTTCCCTTTCGTCTCTCACGCTCCCCGCTTGCCGAGGCGGCTGCCGCCGTCTGACGTTGCGAAAACGCGGCCCGGTTCGGTAACAAAAAACCGCCCTCGGGCATGTGCATTGCCCAAGGACGGTTGAATTCCGCGGTACCACCTTGTTTGACCCGGCGGATGTCTGGCCCGCCGTGCCCACTCTTTGCCCCTTGTCGCGAGGCTCACGGCTTCCCTACTGGGGCTTCGCCGCCGCTAGCCGCGCGCCCGTTGAGGTCGCTGCTCGGGAGTGAACGCTTGGCCCTTGCCACCGCAGGAAGGCTTGCAGCCCATGACCTTCCCTCTCTTGCCGGCGACGCGGCGGGCAAACCCTCTCCGTCAACGCATTGGGCTATAGGATAACACATTCTGCGAGCATATCGCCGCGTTCCGTTTTGTTCGCACTGGGTACAAGGTAGGTAGCTGTGCAAACTGGCCGCACGCCCACCCGTGGCGTCCGGTCTGCGAGATCAAAGATATAGGTATGGGAAAGAAACTCGATAAGAAGGCCAAAGCCGCCGTGGCCAAGGCCTCTAAGAACGCCAAGACGGGCAAGGGCATCAAGAAGCTCCGCAAGCTCGAAGGCAAACTGTGGACCCGCGAGTACCTGCTCAAGATTGCCGAGTTTGACGGCGCGACCATTGCCCCCGCCAACGGCGCCGCCGCCCGTGCCGACGCCATGGGCACCCTTGCCGGCGAGCACCATAAGCTCCTGACCAGCGAAAAGTCTGTCGAACTCGTGCACTCGCTGACACGCGAGACGGTCGCCGGCGGCAAGATCGACGACCCGCAGCTGCTCGACGAGATTCGCGTGCTCGGCCGCGACCAGCGCGAGGCAAGCGCCATCCCCACCGAGGAGGCCGAGGCCTGGACCAGGCTCACCTGCGAGGCAGACGCCGTGTGGCACAAGGCCAAGACGGCCAATGACTGGGCGAGCTTTGAGCCCTATGTGGATAGAATCGTCGCCCAGCTTAAGCATCAGGCCGAGCTCATGGATCCCAAGCGCGACCCATACGACGTTTGGCTCGACCAGTACGAGCGCGGCCTTTCCGCCAAGAGCTTCGACGCGTTTTGCGATGAGGTCAAGGCGACGGTCGTGCCGCTCGTGCACGCCATCGGCGAGCGCGGCCAGCAGCCCGATGCCGACTTTTTGCACGCCCGCGTGCCCGAGGCCGCCCAGCGTGCCATGAGCTTCGACCTGATGAAGCTCGTCGGCCTGGACCTGGACGACACCACGCTTGCCTTTACCGAGCACCCGTTTAGCGAGGGCTTTGCCGTGGGCGACGCGCGCATCGCCACACACATCTACGAGGACGACTGTATCTCCAACGTCTACAGCATCATCCACGAGGCGGGGCACACCATGTACGAGCTGGGCGTCAATCCTGCCTATGCGCGCACCTGCCTGGAGGGCGGCACTTCCATGGGCATCCACGAGAGCCAGAGCCGCTTCTTTGAGAACACCGTTGGCCGCAGCCGTGCTTTTATGGGCCCGCTGCTCGAGGTGCTGCGTCGTCACGCGCCCGAGGTCTATGGCAGCGTGGACGAGGATACGCTCTACCACGCCGTGAACATCGCACGGCCGTCGTTGATCCGCACCGAGGCGGACGAGCTCACCTACCCGCTGCATATTATGGTGCGCTACGAGATTGAGCGCATGCTGTTTGCCGGCGAGGCCACAGCCAAGGACATCCCCGCGCTTTGGAATCGCTTTATGGACGAGTACCTGGGCATTCCGGTTCCCGACGACACGCGTGGCTGCCTGCAGGATACGCACTGGAGCGGCGGCTCGTTTGGCTACTTCCCCACGTATGCGCTGGGCAGCGCCTACGACGCCATGTTCGTACCGGCCATGTGCCGCGACGGCGTCGACCTTACCAGCGCCTGTGTGAACGGCGATTTGGCGCCCGTCCGCGCCTGGCTGGGCGAGCACATTTGGCAGTGGGGCCGCGCCAAGGACGCGCCGGAGCTCATCAAGGGCGCATGCGGTATAGCCTTTGACGCCCGCTATTACTGCAGCTACCTGCAGGACAAGTTCACCACGCTCTACGAGCTGTAAAGCTTAGGCAACACGCCAACGCAAAGGGGCGCCGCAGGATCTATCCTCGGCGCCCCTTTTCCACCTAAGCCAGAGACCCGGCACTTGGGGACGCTCCTTTTATGCCGGCACAATAGGAACGTCCCCAAGTGCCGGGCAAGCGAACAAGGTGACGCAAACGAAAGGGCGCTGACCTTCTGGTCGCGCCCTTGAAATTGAACGTCAGATTGCCGCTTGGAGCCGTTTGCAGCGTCGAGCGGTTACGCGGTTTGGTAAAACCGCGTAACTAAAGGGCTTCGAGTGCGGCGGCGATGCGCTTCATGGCGGCGTCGGCGGCCGGTTGGTCCGGAGCCTCAGCCAGCACGCGAATCACCGACTCGGTTCCGCTCTTGCGCACCAGCACGCGGCCCTCGCCCGCCAGCGCGGCCTCGGCCTCGGCGATCGCATTCTGCACGCCCATGTTCTCGAGCGCGGCGTCCTTATCCGCCACGCGCACGGCAGCCTGCGCCTGCGGCAGCAGCTTGCACGGAGCCGTGAGCTGCGAGAGCGTCTCGCGCTCGGCGCGAATCACTTCCATCACACGCAGCGAGGTCATAATACCATCGCCCGTGCGCTCGATATCGCCAAAGATCGTATGGCCCGTCTGCTCGCCGCCCAGGCTGTAGCCGCCCTCGCGCATCTTGGCATACACGTGACGGTCGCCCACGCCGCTGGTCACGGCGCTCAGACCGGCAAGCTCCAGCGACTTGACCAGGCCAAAGTTGCTGGCAATCGTCGGCACCACGGTACCGCCCGAAAGGCGCCCGTGCTTGTTTAGATACACGCCACACACGTACAGGATTTGGTCGCCGTCGACCACGCGACCGCGCTCGTCCACGGCCAGGCAGCGGTCGGCATCGCCGTCATAGGCAAAGCCCACGTCCAGGCCCTGCTCAACCACGTGGCGCTGCAGACGCTCCATATGCGTAGAGCCGCAGTCGACGTTGATGTTAAAGCCATCGGGCGCGGCGTTGATCACGCGCACATCGGCGCCCAGCGCGTCGAACACCGGCTTGGCCACCGAGGATGCCGAGCCGTTGGCGCAGTCGAGACCGATCTTGACGCCCTGCAGCGAAAAGTTCGCGCTAGCGATGAGCGAGGCAATATAGCGGTTGCGACCCTGCATGTAGTCCACCGTGGCACCGATGTGGTTGCCCGTTGCCAGCGGCACCTCGCTCTTGCCATCGATGTAGTCCTCGATGAGCTCCAGCACGTCCTCGTCCATCTTAAAGCCGTCGCTATTGACGAGCTTAATGCCGTTATCGCAAAACGGGTTGTGGCTCGCGCTGATCATGATGCCGCAATCGAAGCAGCCCTCCACGGTCTGATGCGCCACGCCCGGCGTCGGGATCACGTGCAGCATGTAGGCGTCCGCGCCGCTCGCGACCAGGCCGCTCACCAGCGCCGCCTCGAACATATAGCTCGAGCGACGCGTATCCTTGCCCACGATCACGCGCGCCTTGGCCCCGCGGTTGGCGCCGTAATACCAGCCCACAAAGCGGCCGATCTTATAAGCGTGCTCTACCGTCAGCCCAACGTTGGCCTCGCCGCGAAAGCCGTCGGTGCCAAAGTACTTCATAAGAGATCCTCCCTATAGACAAAGGCGCGCCGCCAAAGCAACGCGCCGCCAGCCTATTATCCTTTAAAGCAACCGCAGGGGCTACACCGTGAGGAACATCATCACGATGATCATGGCAAAGCCGATAAGATCGGTCGGCAAAAACACCGTGCCCAGCATAACGGCACTCGTGATGGTCGCCGAGACCGGCTCCACGGTTCCGATCAAGCTCGCACGCACCGAGCCGATGTCCTTGACGCCCTGCATATAGAGCATGTACGCCAAAAACGAGCCCACGACCACAAACACCGCGAGCGCCTCGACGCCGGCGGCATCGAGCGCCGGCATATGGGCCCAAGGCTGCACGATGGTGCAGGTGATGATACCAGCCGTGAGCATGGCTGAGCCCGTAACGATGGGACTGCCGTATTCGGGCAGAATCTTGGCGGGAATCACCGCCATGCAGGTGGCGCTCACCGCGCACATAAGACCCGCCACCAGACCGAGCGGCGAGATGCTCAGGCTCGTGGGGTCGCCGCCGGTGGCGATCAAAAACGTGCCGCCAAGGGCCAGGCCGATACCGATAACCTCGCGTATGCGCGGTTTGCGGCAATCGGTGATGCAGGTATATCCCATGATGATGACCAGCTGCAGGCACTGAAGGACC
>CABRGB010000033.1 GCA_902470345.1 uncultured Collinsella sp. | reverse complement strand
CCCGACGCCGCGCATGACTCTCCCGCGGGCCCTGCTCTCCGAGGCCCTGCGCCTCGGCCGCAACGCCGTCATCGGCGCCGGCGCGGCGGGGATGCTCCTCGCGTTCTTCTCAGTGGGCGGACTTGCGCACGGCCTCATGACCGGCGAGCTCACCGGTGCCCTGGCGACGCCCCTGAACTGGGTGCCGCTCGCCTGGCCCGCGCGCCTAGGGTCGCTCGGGGTGGAGGCCTTCATCGACGCCGCACGCGCGGCGGGCCCTCTCCTCACGACTGCGCTCGCTGGCCTCGTGCTCACCCTGGCGACCGCCGCCGTCCTTATCGCCTGGTTCTGCCGCTTCGAGGACGGGAGGGCAGATGCGTAGGAAGCCGCTCGCCGCCGTGCTCGCCCTCCTCTCCGCAGCGCTCGTCCTGGGCGGGAATGCCCTGCTCGACGCCGGCTGGGGGTCGGCGCTGCGCTCGATCGCCGACCGCGTGCTGCCCAACCCTGAGATCACCATGTGGGCGCCCGCGCCCGAGCCCGGCAGCCACGCGAGCTCCTACGCCGACGCCACCGGGGCGGGGGCGAACTACGTCTACCTGATGGACGCGGCGGACGACAGGGGCAATGTCCGAGAGCTCCAGCTCATCTTCTTCGGGCGGGAGTCGGACGGCGAGGGCTGGCTCGAGATCGAGGCGCGCGGCGGCTCGGGCGTGCGCTACCGCGCGTGCGATGCGGCCGAGGCGCCCGCGGCTGCGCGCGGGGCTCTGGACCGCTGAGCGCGGCGCTAGTACAATTCCGACGGAAGTTTCAGGAGGTCGAACATGGCGAGAATACTGGCAGTGGATGACGAGCGGGCGATCCTCGACGCGCTCGCGCGCGTCCTCGGCCGCGACGGCCATGAGGTCGTCAAGGCGGCGGACCCGACAGCGGTCCCGGGGATGGACCTCTCGCGCTTCGACCTCGTGCTCTGCGACGTCATGATGCCGGGGCTCGACGGCTTCGAGCTCGTGCGGCAGATCCGCCCGGACTTCGACGGGCCCATCATATTCCTGACCGCGCGCGTGGCCGAGGAGGACGCCGTGGCCGGCTACGGCCTGGGCGCCGACGACTACGTCCGCAAGCCCTTCGGGGCCGCGGAGCTGCGCGCCAAGGTCGCGGCCCATCTACGCCGTGAGCGCCGGCCGCGCTCGCACGCCCTCTCCTTCGGGGAGGTGCGGATCGACCTCGGGGCGCGCGGCCTCGCCGTGGGCGGCGAGGCCGTACCGCTCACGCCCACCGAGTACGCCATCTGCGAGTACCTCGCCCGCCACCCCGGGCAGGTCATGAGCCGTACGCAGATACGCGAGGCGGTGCTCGGCTGGGAGAGCGACGCCGACGACGCGGCCATATCCATGCAGGTCAGCCGCGCCCGGAGGAAACTCTCCGAGGCCGGCGCCGATCCGATCGCGACCGTCTGGGGAATGGGGTACAAGTGGCAGCTCTGAGGATCGGGGCGCGAGGTCGCGGGGGCATGCCGCTCTCCTTCGTCATCGCGCGCTACTTCGCCTACGCGTTCGCGGCGGTCGCCACGGCGTGGCTCGCCTCGTTCATGGTGCTCTCCGTGGCGATCAACGCGGGCTTCGTCTACGAGGCAAGCTGGGGGCCGGCCAATGTGCGCGAGGTCGCGGAGGGCCTGGCACGCGACGGCGTCTGCGGGCAGCAGGACGTGCCGACGGCGTACCGCTACCTCATCCTGAACAAGGACGGATACGTGCTGATGACAGACCTCGAGGGCACGAGGCTCGAGGACGCGACGGAAATGGCCCGTGCGGCCCTCGCCGCGGATCCGGGCACAGTGGAGATCGAGGGCGGGGGCTCGGGCCTCACCTACGCCGCGTTCCCGCTCAAGGGCGGCGGGGCTTGCGCACTCGTCAGCGAGTACCTGCCGCAGTGGGTCTCGCGTGATCTCGCGCAAGATGGCGCCGCTCGCGCGTGGCGGTCTCCTGCGACGTCGCGGGCGGACACCTCGTCATCGAGGTGTCCGACGACGGACCGGGCTTCTCTCCCGCCGCCCTCGAACGCGGCTGTGAGCGCCTCTTCACAGACGACTCCTCCCGCTCCTCGCGCGACGGAGGACGCCACTACGGGCTCGGCCTCCACGCCGCCTCCGAGGCCGCGAGCGCCCACGGGGGCTCCGTCTCGCTCGCCAACAGCCCCTCGGGCGGCGCGGTGGCCACCATCGCGGTCCCCCTGTGCGGGATCTGACGACTCAGGCCCTCACACCGGCGTGCCTCGTAATCAAACGCTTCCCGGATAATAATGCCCGTTGCGGGGATCGCACTGGCTAGTCGCCGCCCATGTGCATGAGCATGTCGGCGATGCGAGTCGCCATCTCGTCCGCCGCTGGAATGAATCCTTACTCCCATTCCTCCGAGTACCGCCCCATGCCTTGTCGTCTTGAAACACGGGGAGTAAATGGCGAAATCGCAGATGAAAGGGAGTAAAAAGGCAAAGAAAAAGCCTCCATTCCAACATGGGAACGGAGGCTCGATAATTGAGTTTACTCACCAATGTCGCTGGTGGCTTTGTCGTGACTCTCATACGAAACGAAACTCAGCGGCACAGTGCGGCACTCAAAAGTGCAGGTCAGAACCCTGTCAGCCTACTCCCACTCAGTGCCTAATCCAGTCCGAGTGTTGTCGATGCGTGTCGCGTCGTACCGTCTAAGGACTGAATCGTGCGCAATTTGGGCGAATCAGGCCCTTGATTCGCGATTTCGGGAATGACTCAATTGATTCGCAAAACCGCAGGCCGCTCCTTTAATCACTCCCTGGTCCCGCCGGGGTTCGTAGCGGGTGGCGTGAAAAGGGGTGATTCAAAGGGTCGGAGAGATGCGTCTTAGCCGAGAATAAGGTTAGCCTTATCTTACTGCATGATTCGTGTGTTATAGTTAGATGTCTCTAACTATTTGGGGGCGATAGCAATGCACGAATGCAAGGGCTTCTGGGACAAGAATGCCGGTCGGTACGACCGTTTCATGCGAAAGGACCGGGCGGCGTATGAGAAGATGTATGGGCTGATCAGGCCGGTGGTGAAAGCAAAAACCGTGCTGGAGGTTGCCACCGGCACGGGGCTTATCGCAAAGAGCATCGTGAATGCGGCGGCGTACATCGAGGCTACGGACGCTTCTGCAAAGATGATCCTTGAAGCAAAGCGGGACAATCAATCCGCAAAGCTGCACTTTTCCGTACAAGATATGTTCCGCCTGCCCTATGCACAGAAGTCCTTTGATGTGGTGATCGCGTCCAACGCGCTTCACATAGTGCCGCATCCGGAAAAGGCCCTGCAAGAAATCAGGCGGGTGCTGAAGGACGACGGCGTGCTCATCGCGCCAACCTTCACCCACGCGGGGAGCTCGGTTTCCGGCAAGGCAAAAGCCTTTTTCATGAGTATGGCGGGATTCCCCCTCCACAGCAGGTGGACAAGCGAGGAATACCTACGTTTCCTGCGTCAAAACGGCTGGGCAGTGCAGAAAAGCGCGGTGCTGAACGCCTCGTTCCCGTTGACCTATGCGGAATGCACGAAATCGAAGGGGCCAGATGTCGTTCTTTGAAAACACCCGCAAGCCCGTGGGCCTCGGCGGAAAACTTATGGTTGCCATGATGAATCTGGGGCACAGCCCTGTGGCGCGGTGGGGACTTCGATTTCTACGACTTGCGCCAAATGCCAAGGTGCTGGATTGCGGCTGCGGCGGCGGGGCGAACATAAAACAGCTGCTGAAAAAATGCCCGCATGGCGTCGTCAAGGGCATCGACTATTCGCCCGTCAGCGTGGAGAAGGCTAGAAAGCTCAACCGAACTGCAATTCGGGAGGGGCGTTGCGCCGTCCTGCAAGGCAGTGTGGCGGATATGCCGTTTGAGGACGCCATGCGGGCATTTTTGCATCCATCCTGTACATGGCGATAGGCATGACGGTCATAGCGGCTGTGCTGGCGGCACTTATGACAATTTTTATTCACTGAGGAAGAAACCTATGAAATGTAAAATTGAGAAAAACACCGTGCAGGAGACGCTGATCCTCCCGCTGTATTCCCGAAAGCTGTGTACAGAGCTGTACCCGAACCTTTACAGGGATGAAACAGCGGTTCGCTTGCTCGCCCAGATCGGCTACGACTTTTCAGAGGCGGAGAAAAACTCCCGCAGCCTGATGCAGCGCTTTGGTGCGCTGGAGGTAGCCGTGCGGCAGAGTGATCTTGCTTTCGAGGTGCGGGATTACCTGAAAGGCCATCCCAATGCGGCGGTGGTCAATCTGGGCTGCGGGTTGGACAACACCGGCAGAACCTGCGACAACGGTAGATGCAAGATCTACAATCTGGACTTCCCGGATGTGATTACCTTGCGGCAGCAGCTACTGCCCGCCGGGGATCGGGAACAAAATATCCCCTGCGACCTGAAAGACACCGCATGGTTTGGCAAAATCGATGCCTCCGGCGGGGCGGTGTTCTTTGCCTCCGGGGTGTTCTATTACTTTCTGACCCAGGAGGTCCGGGAACTGGTGCGGGGAATGGCGGACGCTTTCCCATGCGGTGTGCTGGTCTTTGATGCTGCCAATCGGACGGCAGTAAAGATGATCGCAAAAACATGGCTTAAGACTGCAAAAATCAAGGATGTGGGGGCATATTTTGCGGTTTCGAATGCCGCCAAGGAAATCGGCACGTGGAATAGCCGTCTGCAGGTCACAAGTCGCGGCTATATGCTGGGCTACAACGATTTGAGAGACCCTTCTGTCAGCGGCTTTTTCCGGTTTCTCGCAAGGGTCGGTGACAACGGGATGAAAATGCAAATCGTGAAAATAAGATTTTGAGAGACAAAAATGCAAAAGACGAGCACTTCTTGCCGCTCAATTGGCAAGAAGCGCTCGTCTTTTCTTAACGCGTCGTATGGCGGAGAGAGCGCAAGTTACGCGAGCGCCCTTCTTGCCAGCTCGGCCGCGCCAAGGATTCCTTGGTCGCCGCCGCAGCCCGGAGCGCAGATGTAGCTCTCTATGTCCTTAAGCTCGGCGGTCTGGATGTAACCACCCAGATATTCGAGGGTCTTCTTGCGGACGATGCCGTAGAGCTGCTCCTGGTGCATCACGCCGCCGCCGAGGACGATACGGCGAGGCGAGTACATGAGCACGAGGTTCGCGCACATCTGCCCCAGATAATCCCCCTCGAGCGCCCACACCTCAGCGTTGTCCGCGAGCTCGGCCGCGGGCTTTCCCCAGCGCGCGGCGATGGCGGGGCCGGAGGCGAGGCCCTCGAGACAGCTCGCGTGGCTCGGGCAGACGCAGCGTCCCTCCTCGGTGGGACGGGTCCTTACCAGCATGTGGCCGGCCTCGGGGTGCAGCATGCCGTGAAGGAGCCTGCCCGCGCACATGACGCCCGCGCCCACGCCGGTGCCGATGGTCACGTAGACGGCGTCCTCGAGCCCCTTGCAGCAGCCGAAGACCACTTCGCCGAGGCAGGCAACGTTCACGTCCGTGTCGTAGGTCACCGGAATCCCGAGGGCGTCGGCGAACGCGGCGCGAAGACCATAGCCTCGCCACGCGAGCTTGGGCGTCTGGAGGATGGAACCGTAGCGCTCATCGTTGGGGTCGACGCAGATCGGGCCGAAGGCGCCGATGCCCAACGCGTTCACATCGCGGGCGGTGAACCACTCGACCATTTGTGGGACGGTCTCGGCGGGCGTAAGCGTCGGGGTCTCCATACGGTCGAGAACCTCGCCGTCGCCGGACACCACGGCACAGACCATCTTGGTCCCGCCGGCCTCGAGGGCGCCGAGCCTCATTTGCTTTTCGCTCATGTGGTCCTCCTTACAAAGGGACGCCCGCAGTCATGGTCAACCGCGGGCGCCCATAACGTTGGCTTGTTTCGAGGCGACCCTACCTGGGCACGCGGTCCTGCCTTGCGGCAAACGGGGCGAGCACGGCGTGCGGCTCGCTTTGGTACCAGTAGGCGACGGTGGAGATGTCGTCCTCGCGCTCGTAGAGCTTGATGTCGTCGTTGCCGAGGTCCTGGAACGTCACGCGCAGGTCCTCCTTGAACGAGATCGGGTCGGGAAGGTGCCACCTGTAGAGGCCGTGCCTGGGCAGCGCGTCGTCGTTGGTCGCGAGCATCGGGTTCGGGTTCGGCTTGCCCGCGCTGAAGCGGTCGCGCGTGGCGTCGCGCGTCGAGCGGTACGGGTAGCCGGCGAACAGCGTGTTGAAGCACTGCGCCTCGGGCAGCGCGTGGGGCGGCCTGTCGAGGAAGGCCCAGGCACCGCCGAAGTAGTCCTCGGCTCCCGTCGAGGTGACCGTGGGGAACTCCTCGTCGCCGTCGAGGAAGAACTTCATCTCGCCCTCGCCCCACCAATAGCGCTCCAGGGCGCACAGGGCCATGTAGGTGCCGACGTAGTAGCCCTTACCGCGCACGCCGTCGAGCACGGTGTAGTCGACGCCCCTGCGGGTGCTGCGCTCGCGGTTAAAACGGGCGTGGAAGTACATGGCGTCGTCCGGCACGTCGGTGAGCGCGTAGTTGAACGTGTAGAAGATGTACTTAATGAACCCGGGGTGCTCGCTCGTAAGCGTGACCTTGGCGTGCTTCCTGAAAGGCATCTCGAAGTAGCAGTTCATGCCGCCCGTCGGGTTCACGCAGATGGGCATCGAGTTGACGATGGCGCGCTCACCGAAGCCGTTGCAGAAGAAGTCGCCGACAGGGCACTCGACCGAGGGGGTCTCCTCGTCGTCCCAGTAGAAGCGCAGCACGAGGTCGCGCATGACGAAGCTGCCGGCGGCGGTCTTGTCGGGGACGGTCATCCAGATGTGGCGGATGATGCCGGGGCCCTCGATGTCCGCGAGCGTGATGGTCTCGCCGGACTCAAGGGGCACGCAGCACGAGCCCTTGCGGCCGACGCCGAGGTGGCTGGCCGACATGGCGGCACGGCCCTTCTCGCCCGTGATGTTCTCGGGGGTGATGGCGCGGCTTTCCTCACCGCCGTGCATCCACACGTCCTTAAGGAACTCTCTCATCGTCGACCTCCTCTATTCGTCGTCTTCGCACTCGGCGGAACTGGCACCGTTCACGTAGACGATCTGCTGGCGCGCCTCGTCGACGAGGGCGTCGAAGTCGAGTTTCTCGTCGGGGCGCGCGAGCGCGACCGTCATGGCGAGCGGGAGGTTGACACCCGCGATCACGTGGATCCAGTCGGAGGCGAAGCGGGAGAAGCGCTGGTTCACGCTGCCGCCGAGCGCGTCGGTGAGGACGACGACCTCGTCAGTGCCCGAAAGAGCCGCCTCGACCGCCGCGTCGAGCCCCTCGCCGTTGTCGTTCACGTAGGCGCACACGGCGTTGACGGCGTCGCTCTTACCCGTAAGGAACTCGAGGGTGTCCTTGAAGCCCTGGGCGAGAAGGGAATGGCTCGCCACAACTATCTTTCTCATTGATTCACCAATCTCTTGGGTCGAAGCTAGGCGAGGATGCCAGCGGCGGAGGCGACCATCGCGAGGACGATCACCACGAGGATGAGGACCGTCATGCTCGCGTTCTTCTTGGTAAGAAGGTAATACGCGCTTCCCGTGATGGCGGCGGGGATCATGGCAGGCAGGATCTTGTCGAGCAGCGGCTGAATCTCCATCGAGACGTCGCCGAAGCTGAAGCTAATCGGGCAGGTGACGCCGATGACCGAGGCGATGAGGCAGCCGACCACGGTGAGGCCGAGCACGGAGGCGGCGGCAGTGAGGTTGGGAAGCTTCTCGCTGAAGTCGGTGACGAGCTTCACGCCCTGCTTGTAGCCGAACTCGAGGGCGTGCATGCGGACCCAGAAGATGGCCAGGATGAGCGCGAACCAGATGCCGGCTCCCACGGGGTTGCCCTCGATGGCCATGTAGGCGGCGATGGAGCCCATGATGGTCGGGATCATGGTCATGAGCAGGGAGTCGCCGACGCCGGCGAGCGGTCCCATGGTGCCGATCTTCAGGTCTTGGACGGCGTCCGCCGCCGCGAGGCCGTCGCGTTCCTCCATGGCCACGCAGGCGCCAAGGATGATGGCGGCGAGCCAAGGCTGGGTATTGTAGTAGCGGAAGTGGTTGTTGAGCGCTTGCTTATAGTCCTCGTCGTTCGTGTAGATCTTCCTCAGGACCGGCGAGAGGGCGTAGGCGACTGAGGCGCCCTGCTGGGTCTGGTAGTTGAAGGTGCACACGCTCATGAGCCAGCGCCAGTTCGCGTTGCGCAGATCCTTCTTGGTGACCTTGTAGCCGGAGGGCTTGCCCTCGGCGACGGCGGTGATGTTCTCGTTTTCCATGGTTACTCATCCTCTCCGATGAAGGCGTCTGCGGAAGCGTGGGCGGCGAGCTCGGTGTCCCTCTCGACACGCTGGTAGAACGCGATCGCGAGGGCAACGCCGACGATGGCGGCGCCGATGATGGGCACGTTCAGGAAGGCCGAGAGGAAGAAGCCGACGAGCAGGTACTGGAAGTACTTGCCGGTGGGCATGTAGCGGAGCAGCATGGCGATACCGATGGCCGGGAGCATCTTGCCGGCGAGGGTGAGGCCGGAGAGGAACCACTGAGGCATGGCCTCGAGGAGCCAGTTGACGGCGGGCTGGCCGAGCGTCACGGAGACAAAGACGGGCAGGGCGGCGCACAGGCCGAAGAGCGCGGGGCAGACCCACAGGATGGCGTTCATCTGATTGAACTTACCCTCGTTGCAGAACTTCTGGGACTTCTCGACGACGAAGCCGTTGATGATCTTGACGATGACGTCGAGCTGGATGCCGAGCATGCCGACCGGCAGGCCGATGGCGAGGCCCGTGTCCGCGCCCAGGGTCACGCCGTAGGCGGTGGCGATGATGGCCATCGTGCCGTAGTCGGGAATCGACGAGCCGCCGAAGCCCGCGACGCCGAGCTGCATGAGCTGGATGGTGCCGCCGATGACGAGGCCGGTCTGCCAGTCGCCCATGACGACGCCGGTGATAAGGCCCCAGAAGACGGCATAGTTGACGAAGATCATCGGGATGCCGTAGTAGTCCACGTGCTTGATGAAGGCCAGCAGGGTCAAAAGGACGACCTGCAGGATAGTGAAGTTGACCATGATCCCTCCTTAGATGAGGTCGGCGACGGAGACGGGCTTGTCGGCGGGCACGAACTGTGCCGTCACCTTGACGCCGCGGGCGATGAGCGCCTTGTAGCTCTGGACGTTCTCGGCGGAGGCATAGGCGCGCTGGGTGAGCTGGACGCCGCCCTCCTTGACGAGCGAGCCGCCGACGATCAGCGACGGGAGCTCGATGCCCGACTCGACCAGGTGAAGGATCGTCTCGGGCTCCTTGGCGATGACAAAGACCTTCTCGCGGTCGTACTTGCCCGCCGCGAAGTTCTTGAGCGCGGTCTGCTCGGAGATGATCGAGACGGCCATGCCCGCGGGGCGCGCCATCCTCATAGTGGACTTCAGGACCTCGTCGCCGGCGACCTTGTCGTCGATGACCATGACTCGGGTCGCGCCCGACACCGGGGCCCACTGCGTCACGATGATGCCGTGAAGCAGGCGATTGTCGATTCGTGCCATAACAACACTCATGTTTGCTCCTATCAAATGAAGTTTTACGTTCGGTACTGCCTCGGCGCTATCCGGATTCGCGCCGGGCAAGGGGTTATCGGATTATTGAGGACGCGCAGTCAGCTTGCGGCGGCGCGGGGAAGGTCACTCGTCGAGCAGGAGGTCCGAGGAGCCGAGGCGCTCTTCTCGCGCCGGGGCGGCGCTCACGCTTATGTAGTCGAAGACATATGCGATCTCGCTTACGGGAACCTCTACGCGATAGCGCGTCGAGATGCTCGAGAAGCTCTGCCTGAAGGACTCGATGAAATCGGCACGCTCCTCCTCGAAGCGGTCCTGGCCAACGTAGGTCTCAATGGGGTTTCTGGTAACAAGGCGCTCGACGAGACAGCAGAGGTGGACGTAGAGCCCAATGATGGCGTTGCTGCCGATCTTCTCGCCTGTCCTGCGCTGAAGCTCGTGCACGGCGCTCTCGATCTCGTGGAATAGCCGCTCCGGGTCGAGGATGGTGATGGAGCGGATGACGTTCTGCAGCGTCATGTTCGAGAGCAGCTTCTCGTGGAAAGAAGAGAGCTCGGAAGCGTCAAGCCACCTGCCGAACACGGCATCAACCTTAGAGGCGGACGCCGTCGACATGATGTCCTCGAGGGCGACGAAGGGGACGGAGGCGACCCCGGGGTCTCCCGTGCCGATGACGGCGCAGACGCGGTGCTCGGAGAAAACGGCGTCATTCGACCCGTTCGCGACGAGCTGCTTGAAGGGCCTCGTGAGCAGGCGCGCGCCTATGGTGCGCGGGAGGCTCTGCGAGACGAGCTGGCGTATCCTCTCCGCGGCGTCGACCCCGGACTCGGAGCAGAAGACGATGGCATCCTCACGGTTGACGCGCTCGATCACCTTGCAGTGCGTCACGCACGCGGCGGTCGCATCGCCAAGAACCTCGGCGATGGACTTGCCGCCGAGCAGCCCGACCCCGATCTCGAGCGCAAGACCGGTAGAGACGTTGTTCACCACGCCGATAGTGGAGTCGGTAACGTTCTCGAGGGCCTTATAGGCCTCCTCCAAGGAGCCCATGTCGACGAGGAACACGACCCCGGTGCAGTAGGAATGGCGGTCGACGAGGCGCTGGAGCGGACCGACGATGTCCTTCAGCTGCTGGTCGTAGGGCATGTCGACAGCCTCGTACACATGCATGCCGAGCATACGGTTCGCCGCGTCGGCGATGCTCGTCGCCGTTGAGTAGCCGTGGGACAAGATGACGCAGAGCGTCCGAAGGGCCTTCGCATCGCGAGACTCCGATGCGACGCACAGCGTCAGAAGCGTCTTCGTGAAGTGATCGAGCGAGATTCCCAGCGCCCCTTCCACGTCTGCGGCGACCTGATCGGAGACGCTCGAGGCAAACGGTAATTCGGAGGTCACGGCACCGAGGAGATGGGAGATTTGCTCCGCACAGGCAGACTTTCGCTTAGCCAGGCCGATGCCCGGCCACAACTGCAGGCAAATCTCCTGGGCCAGTAGAAAAGCGACCTTCCTCGAAAGCTCGATGCCATAAGAAGAGCCTGCGTCGGCAAGGACCGCGCCCACGATGCGCTCGAAGGCGCGCGACCTCGAGGAGGTAACGCCGCGGCCGAAGATCAAGTGATCCTCAACGCCGCGCACAGCGGAGACAGCTTGCGAGACGAGCTCGGAGACAGAGAGCTCCCCGGCGCAGAATCGCTCATCGAGAGAGCACAGGGCATCGAGCGCCTGCTCGATGCCCTGTGCTCTCGGCGGCATCCAGGGACGCGTCGATCAGAACGCCATCATCGGGCTGTTGATCGATCTGCGCGGAGGAGAGGAGCCCGCTGGGAAGAAGATACGGGCGAACGACGACGTAGTCGCCCTCGCGATTGAGGAACGCTTTGGCGCAGCAGTTCGTCACGCAGGCGCGCAAGCCGGCGATGTTATCGGAAAAGTCCGCGTTCACGAGGCAACGGTATGCGCCGCGGCTAATCTTCACATCAGAACCGATTCGGCACCCCTCGCTGCGCAGGAAGCTCAAGATGAGATCCTCGCGCTCCTCGGGGGTCCGCTCCTTGAGTGAGGGGACGCGGGCACAGATGGGCATTTTGCTGTAGGCCGAGGAAACCTTCAGGTCATCGGCGGAAAGCGTCGTCGAAAGAACGAGGCGAGCGCGCGGCGCATCCTGGGAGGCATCGAGCCCGAGGGCCGTCGCAAGGCAGTGCTCCATCGCAGAGGGAGAGAGTGCCTCGATGCCGTTGACAAAAACCACACCCCCGCGCGATTTCGCGATCGACTCGTCAAGAAGCCCGTTGAACGAGGCGGCGTCCGGGACCCCGGCGCAGTCGATGCGCACATAGGAGGAGTCGCGGGGCAGCAAGCCCTGGTTCTTACCGTACTCGTACACAAGACGAGAAAGGAAAGACTTGCCGACACCCACGCCGCCGCTCAAGAGGATGGGTAGGCCAAACGGAGGGTACTGAACCGCAGCCTTGCACTGCTCGACAACGGAGCTGAGGCTCAGGTCAAAGCCCACGGCACGCGCGAAGTCACGGCGATCGGCGATTCCCGTCGCCTGGATGAGGTCGGCGAGCGAGGCGTACTCGCTTGCAGAGAGCTTTACCTGAAAACGCTTCTGGAACGCGCGGCGATGAAAATAACGGACAGGCCTGCCCGCCACCTTAACCACAAGGCCGGCGCGAACAAGGTCGTTGAGGTACTGGCTCGCCAGACTCCTGGAGATGATGAGCGTCTCGGCGATGTCGGAGGTGGACAGACGGGCAAGGTCGTCGAGCGAGACGGCAGAGGTGAGGGCCTCGAGATGCTCGAGAATCCTGTCCCTCATGTCGACGGGCTTCTTTGCCAAGCTGTCCTGTGCGGTCTTGTCCATGACTTCTTACCTCCTTGTACAAGGAGTATAAGGGGAACACAGAGAACAGAAGGGGGCGCGTGGGGGAATCAACAGCCCCGAGGAGAAGTTCACCACTTGAGGGGCAGAAAACAACGGCCATTGAACATTCAGGGCCGACGCTCAACACTTCGGCTCGACACTTCGCTTTGGAAAGGGCCCTGCACGATGGTGCAGCCCTCCATCTCGCAGCACAGGTCGCCGAAGGTCGCGAGGATGCGCTCCTTCTGTTCCGCGGGCGAGACGACTCGGTGGGCAAGGTCCTCTCAAAAGGGGTCGTCCGACGCCGCAAGACCTCGATGACCGACTACCGCCTCGAGCAAGTGGCGGATTACCTCTGTACTATCGAACTTGCCTTGGTCAAGTACGAGGCCAAGGAGGACGGTGAGACGTACAACAAGTTCTTCGGAGGTATAGGCTCTTTCAAAAGGAACTGGTTCAAGCAAGCCCGCAGCAAGCGGATATAGGTGGCCTCGCGGTTTCGCAAGGAACGGCCAGCTCTCCTCTGGCGAGGAACACCGGGCGACGTGCCTCGAGCAGCGGAAGCTGAAGCGCAAGCAGAAGCAGCGCGGGCAATGATCGGTGCCGATATGGGCCCAGACGTGAACAGTGCTACGTCCCCTGTTCACGGGGCGCGAAACCGCAAAGGTTGCACAGAGGTTGCAAAATAAGAAGCCCCCGACCTGTTTTCGCAGGTCAGAGGCTTGAAATCAACGAATATCGTTTACTCCCACTCGATGGTCGCGGGCGGCTTAGATGTGATGTCGTAGCACACGCGGTTGGCGCCGGGAACCTCGGCCACGATGCGGCCGGAAATGCGGGCCAGCACGTCGTAGGGCAGCTTGGCCCAGTCGGCGGTCATGGCATCGCTGGACTCGACGGCACGCAGGATGATCGGGCGCTGATAGGTGCGCTCGTCGCCCATAACACCGACGGACTTGATGTCGGGCAGGACCGCGAAATACTGCCAGCAGCTGTGCTCGGAGTTGCGCTCGCCAGTCTGCTCAAACAGACGCTGGTTGTAGGCGTCGAGCTCCTCGCGCACGATAGCGTCAGCGTTCTTGAGGATCTCGAGCTTCTCCTTGTCGACCGCACCGATGATGCGGATGGCCAGACCCGGGCCCGGGAAAGGCTGGCGGAACACGATGTGACCCGGCAGGCCCAGCGCCAGACCAAGCGCGCGAACCTCGTCCTTAAAGAAGTGGTCGAGCGGCTCAATAAGGTCGAAGTGCACGCCCTCGGGGAACGGGATCAGGTTGTGGTGGCTCTTGATGGTGGCCGTCTTGCCGCCCGTCTTACGAGCGCCGGACTCGATGATGTCGGGATAGATGGTGCCCTGAGCCAGATACTTGACCGGCTTGCCATCGGTCTCGAGCTGCTGCGCCACGGCGAAGAACTCTTTCCAGAACTGCGTACCGATGATGCGGCGCTTCTCCTCGGGCTCGGTCACGCCGGCCAGAAGCTCGGCATAACGGTCCTCGGCGTGGACATGGATAAAGTCGACGTCAAACTGCTTGGTGAAGACCTCCTCCACCTGCTCGGGCTCGCCCTTGCGCAGCAGGCCGTGGTTGATGAACACACAGGTCATCTGCTTGCCTACGGCGCGGGCGCCCAGCGCAGCCACGACGGAGGAGTCGACGCCGCCGGACAGGGCCAGAATCACGCGGTCGTTGCCGACCTTCTCGCGGAACTCGGCCGTCATGGTCTCGACCAGGTTGTCCATGCTCCAGTTGGGCTCCAGACCGCAGATCTCAAACAGGAAGTTGCTCAGCAGCTGCTGACCGTACTCGGAGTGCTTGACCTCGGGGTGGAACTGCGTGGTGAAGATCTTGCGCTCGGGGCACTCCATGGCAGCAACCGGGCACACGTCGGTGCTGGCGGTAACGGTAAAGCCCTCGGGCACCTCGGAAACGGCGTCGCGATGGCTCATCCACACGGTCTGCTCCATGGGCGTGGAGTTAAAGAGCTTGGCGCCTGCCGTGCGCGTGATGGTGGCGCGGCCGTACTCTCCCACCTCGGAGTGGCCGACCTTGCCGCCGAGCGTTACGGCCGTGATCTGATGGCCATAGCAGAAGCCCAGGACGGGAAGGCCCAGGTCAAAGATGGCAGGATCGATGGACGGAGCGTCCTCGGCATACACAGAAGCCGGGCCGCCGGAAAGGATGAGCGCAGAGGCGTTCATCTCGCGAATCTCGTCGGCCGAGATGTCGCAGGGGACAATCTCGGAATACACGTTGAGGTCGCGGACGCGACGGGCAATGAGCTGACCGTACTGCGCACCAAAGTCGAGTACGAGGACCTTTGCGGAAGCCTTTTGATCCATGGTTCCCCCTCTTGTTGGCGGGGAGCCGGTGCCCACCCGCATGAATGAACGAAAATAACTTCCATAGTGTACACGTTATATGGGGTTTCTCGTCGCTCACAGCCATCAGCGCACGGCAAACGCACGACCTGGGCCCCTATTTGACTGCAATTGAAGTGTTACCAAACGTTGCAGATGATGTAATACGTTTGAACATTGGACGCCCTGTGCCACAATACTGCCGAACGACCCCGCCTCTGTGGCGGCAAATACGATAGGAATACCAGCATGAAGCGCATCCTTCTCATCGCCACGGGCGGCACCATCGCATCGACCGAGGACGGCAACGGCCTCTCCCCCGCCCTGACCGGTGAGGAGCTCGCCCAGAGCGTCCCCGAGATCTCGGGCCTCTGCGAGCTCGACGTCGTGCAGCCCATGAACATCGACAGCACCAATATGCGCCCGAGTGACTGGATGCGTATCCGCGATGTCATCGTCGAAGGCTATGCCGATCACGACGGCTTCGTAGTCCTTCACGGCACCGACACCATGAGCTACACCGCGGCAGCGCTTTCCTATCTGATTCAGGACAGTCCCAAGCCCATCGTACTCACCGGCTCGCAAAAGCCCATGGGTAACCCCTTTACCGATGCCAAGCTCAATCTGTACCAGAGCCTGCTCTATGCGCTCGACGAGCATTCGCACGACGTCTCGATCGTGTTTGGCGGCGTCGCCATTGCCGGCACGCGCGCCCGCAAGCAGCGCACCATGAGCTTTAACGCGTTCATTAGCGTCAACTATCCGCCCATTGCCTACATCCGTAACGACCGCATCGTGCGCAACGGGCTTCACGGGACTCATCAGAGCGAAAGCCCGGTGCGTTTCTACGACAGTATTGACCCGCGCGTGTTTGTCCTCAAGCTTACACCCGGCGTGAACCCGGGTATCCTGGACGCCCTTGCCGATAGCTACGATGCTGTAATTCTTGAGACCTTTGGCATTGGCGGTATTCCCGAGTTTGGTGAGTCCGGCGAGTCATTCCAGGAGGCGATTTTCCGCTGGGTCGGTTCGGGTCGCACCGTCGTTATGACCACGCAGGTCCCCGAAGAGGGCCTCGATCTGGGCGTTTATGAGGTCGGCCGCGCTTACGCCGATCATCCGGGCATTCTGCGCGGCGACGACATGACCACCGAGACGCTCGTGGCCAAGACCATGTGGGCACTCGGCCAGTCACGCGATGCCGCCGAGATCCAGCGCCTGTTCTACAGCCAAGTCAACCACGACCGTATCCCGATGGCGTAATTCAGCTGTCGGCGGGTATCCCCTATTCGATACCCTCAAGAAGCTCTGACACCGTCATACCGAGTGCGGGTGCGATCTTAAATAGAACCTTGAGCGTGAAATTTGCCGTCCCATCTTCGATTCGGTCGAGGTAGGGTCGGCTGATTCCTGTCGCCACACAAAAATCAACCTTGGAGATACCAAGGTCTCTGCGTGTCTCTTCGACCCGCCTACCAAGAATCTGTTTCGCACGTTCGTCCATGCAGCCGAGTTTGAAATGGAGCCGAACATAAACGTAAACTATAGTTTACGTTTTGCCGAATACACAGGAGTTTTCTATGTCGGGTTCTTCGGTCCGCATGTACCGAGCCACGCTTCGCACAAACAGCGCGCCGCCCAAGCTCGTCGTCGTTGAAGCAGAATGCCTTTTGCCCGATGAGCGCACAGCATTTGCATTGCTATCAAGTCGCGTCGCCGCCGTTCTGGTCCCTTGCCCGGCGCAAGGTGAACTTGCCATCCAATGCCAAGCGCACAGCTGCTCGCTCAATCAGGCTGTCGTAATCGCAACCAGCCAACGTGGCCTGCCGCTCCTTTTAGAAGCCGGTATCGCACTTGCCCTTCGCGGCGCCGGATACGAAAACGAGGCCGCCGCCGACATGGTCTTTAAACCACGATCGAGCGGCGGCCTCGCAGCAGCCATTGAATATGCGTGCAGGCTCGTTGCCTAAAAGGACAAGCTAGAAACCAAAGCCAAAGCCCGTTCCGGTAATCGCCGAATACATAAAGTAGACGTTGATTACGTTGAGGAACACGCCCGTGATGCAGCCGTTGCGCAGGTAGCGCTCGCACGCAAGACGTGCCATCACAGCGGAGTCCTCGTTGTTCTTTGCCTGGCGTCCCGCCGTAAAGTACGTCGCCACGCTCAGCAGCAGGTTGAGCACCGGCAGTGCCAGCAGCTCGTAGCTCTTACCCCAGCGCGTCACCTCGCCGGCTGCGTTAAACTTCGTTGCCACCTCGGAGCCAATGTTGGGGATAACACACGCTGCAACCACCAGCGGAATCACCGCAAGTACGAGCAGCGCAATACCCATGTAGCCAGCTTTTTTGCCATATTTAAACATATGCGTCGTCCTTACACGTTAAAGCGGAAGTGCACGACGTCGCCATCGGCCATGACATAGTCCTTGCCCTCAATACGCAGCTTGCCGGCGGCCTTGGCGCCCTGCTCGCCGCCGAGCTCGATGTAGTCGTCGTAGCCAATAACCTCGGCCTTAATAAAGCCGCGTTCAAAATCGGTGTGGATGACGCCGGCGGCCTGCGGGGCGGTCGCGCCCTGACGAACCGTCCAGGCCTTGACCTCCATCTCGCCGGCCGTAAAGAACGACTGCAGGCCGAGCAGCTTGTAGGCAGCCTGAGCGAGCACGTCCAGGCCGGGCTGCTCCAGGCCCAGGCTCTCCAGGTAGTCGGCCGCATCCTCGGGATCGAGCTCGGAAAGCTCGGCCTCGATCTTGGCGCAGATCGGCAGCGGCTTGACGCCGTCGATGGGTGCCAGGTCGTCGTTGAGCATGTCCTCGTCCACGTTGGCCACATACAGGATGGGCTTCATGGTGAGCAGGAACAGGCCCTTGGCGGCAGCACGCTCCTCGTCGGTCATCTCCATGGATGCGGCGCGCTTGCCCTCGTTGAGCCAGGCAAGCAGGCGCTTGGCGACCTCGAACTTGGGCATGAGCTCCTTGTCGCGCTTGGCCTCCTTCTCGAGCTTGGGCAGTTGTTTCTCGAGCGTGCCCATGTCGGCCAGGATGAGCTCGGTCATGATGGTGTCGGCATCGCCGGCGGGATCGACGAACTCGCCCGTGCGGCCCACCTCGCGCATGACGTTGGGGTCCTTAAAGTAGCGCACGACCTCGCAGATGGCATCGGTCTCGCGGATGTTTGCCAAGAACTGGTTGCCCAGGCCCTCGCCCTCGTTGGCACCCTTCACCAGGCCAGCGATGTCGACGAACTCGACCGTAGCCGGCACAATGCGGCCGGGGTTAACGATGTCGGCGAGCTTTTGCAGGCGGCTATCGGGCACGTCGACTATACCCACGTTGGGGTCAATCGTGGCAAACGGGTAGTTGGCGGCAAGGCCGGTCTTTTTGGTAAGCGCGGTGAACAGCGTCGACTTGCCCACGTTGGGCAGGCCCACGATACCGATGGAAAGGGACACGACAGCTCCTTTTGGTGCAGGTACTTCAAACTTCATAAGTATAGCGCCGTCGCAGCATCCGGGCGAATCCGGACACCGCGGCGGCGCAAATGAAGCAGAGATAGAGCTCGCTGACTAGTCCGCGAGCTTCTCCACCTGATCGAGCATCTTGTCAAGCTTGGCCTTTGCCTCAGCCTTAATCTTCTCAGCTTCTTCGTGAGCCTTCGCCTTCTGGGCGGCCTTTTCCTCGGCCTCGGGATCGACGACGACCAGGTTGGATGCATCATGCTCAACCAACTTAAGCGCATGCTCGGGGCACACCTTGACGCAGGCTCCGCAACCTAAGCAATACGTGGACTCCAGTGCAAAGCGACCGCTTCCCACCAAATCGCAGGCAAACGTGGGGCACACGTTGACGC
>CABRGB010000032.1 GCA_902470345.1 uncultured Collinsella sp. | reverse complement strand
CCTCGAGCAGGTCGTCGGGAGCCTCGGGGTTGGGGTTGTGCAGAAGACCCTTGTAGCCGGTGCCCTTGGTGCGCGGCTTATTGGTGTAGACGCGCGGAATGATGATGAGCTTGTCCTTGACCTCTTCGGCGGTCTTGGCCAGTCGGTTCATATACTCGAGCACCGAATCCTCGCGGTCGGCAGAGCACGGGCCGATGATGAGCACCTTACGTGCGTCCTCGCCGGTAAAGACTTTGGCGACCTCGGCGTCAAATGCCTGCTTTTTGGCGGTAAGCTCGGCAGAAAGTGGCATTTCCTCGCGGATCTCCATGGGGATCGGCAGCCTGCGTTTGAATTCCATGGCCATAGGGGCCTCCTCAATCTATAGAAAGAGCAATAAGCGTATTGTCGAATGCTCGGCATTATCCGCTGTCGCACGCTAAAGTGCAAGCCCTTGTCACCCCGAAACCTGCCAAAAGGGACAGGTTTATTTTGGCAGGTTTTATATGGGGGAACGTCGGCGGATACCGGGAGGGAGTGGCGTCGCGCGGGACCCTAAGGCTGTTGTCGGTTCCCTAGGAAACACCCTGTGGGCAAAAAATGCCAAATATGAGTACGGTTGCTAACCTAGTAACATATCCGTCTAGCGAGATAATAGACAAAGTGATTAATATGTTCATTAACGTTGGCAGACGGAAGCCTGCTAACGGGCGTTTTATTAATTTGAAGGCGTATAGAGGCCGCAAAGAGGTCGTTTGAGGCGGTTTTGGCTGTTACTAAAAGGGTAACAGTACTCATATTTGCCATTTTTTGCCCACGGGGCCTCGAAGGGGCTGTCAATCAGGTCCCAGGGGAGGCGGTTTGAGGGTCGCAGAGCAAAAACGGGGGCGCAGGTTGTCCTGCGCCCCCGTTTTCTGGGCATTGCGGTTGTTTGCCGCCGGTTGTTACGCCGCCTCGTCGAACTGCGAGTTATACAGGTCGGCGTAGAAGCCACCCTGGGCGAGTAGCTCGTCGTGTGTGCCCTTCTCGACGATGTCGCCGTCGCGAATTACCAAGATTACGTCGGCGTTGCGGATCGTGGACAGGCGGTGCGCGATGACAAAGCTGGTACGGCCCTGCATCAGCGCATCCATGGCGCGCTGAATAAGCTCCTCGGTGCGGGTGTCGACGTTGGAAGTCGCCTCGTCCAGAATCAGCGCCGGGCGGTCGGCCAAAATGGCACGGGCGATGGTCACGAGCTGGCGCTGACCCTGCGACAGGTTAGTGCCCTCCTCGTTAATCATAAAGTCATAACCGCCGGCAAGCGTATGGATAAAGTGGTCGCAGCGTGCGGCGCGCGCGGCGGCTTCGACCTCGGCATCGCTCGCATCGGGGCGTCCGTAGCGGATGTTCTCGCGGATGGTGCCGTTAAACAGCCAGGTATCCTGCAGCACCATGGCAAACTCGCCGCGCAGCGCCGCGCGGTCCCAGTCGCGCACGTCGACGCCCTCGACACGCAGCGAACCGCCGTCCACATCGTAGAAGCGCTGCAGCAGCTTAATGAGCGTGGTCTTGCCGGCGCCGGTGGGGCCGACGATGGCGATGGTCTGGCCGGGCTGCGCCTCGCAGCTAAAGTCGTGGATGATGGTCTTGTCGGGCGTGTAGCCAAACTTGACATGGTCAAATTCCACGTGGCCAGGGCGCTTCTCGGGAATCTGCGCGTCGGCTTTCTGCTCCTCCTCGGGCGCGGCCAGGAACTCAAAGACGCGCTCGGTGGCGGCTGCCATCGACTGCATCGTGTTGCTCACGTTGCCCAGTTGCTGCACGGGCTGCGTAAAGTTGCGAACGTACTGGATAAAGCTCTGGATGTCGCCGGGCGTGGCGTTGCCGGTCAGTGCGAGCTGTGCGCCCACCACGACGACGCCCACGTAGCCCATGTTACCCACCAGGCTCATAAGCGGCATCATCAGGCCCGACAGGAACTGCGAGCGCCAGCCACTAATAAAGAGGCGGTCGTTTTGACGGTCGAACTCTTCGATCGAGGCCTCGGCGCGGTCGAACACCTGAATGACGTTCTGGCCGGCAAAGTCCTCCTCGATAATGCCGTTGACGGCGCCCAGAACCTGTTGCTGCTCGCGGAAGTACGGCTGCGAGAAGTGAATCATTACGGTCAAGATAATCGCGGCGGCCGGCAGCGTGAGCACGGTGACGCCGGTAAGCGGCAGGCTGATCGAAAGCATCATGACGAGCACGCCGATAATCTGCGTTACCGACGTGATGAGCTGCGTCACGCTCTGGTTGAGCGACTGACCCAGCGTATCGACGTCGTTGGTGATGCGGCTGAGTACGTCTCCCTTGCTGTGGCCGTTGAAGTAACTCATCGGCACGACGGCAATCTTGGCGGCGATTTCCTTGCGCATGCGGTAGCAGATCTTTTGCGTGACGCCGGTCATGAGCCAGCCCTGGACCAGGCTGCAGACAGAGCTCGCCAGATACAGGCAGAGCAAAAAGCCGAGCGTCTTGGCGATCCAGTCAAAGTCAACGTCGCCGGTGCCGTTGACCTTGGCGACCAAGCCCTCGAACAGTTTGGTGGTAACCTGGCCGAGCACCTTGGGCCCCACAATGTTAAAGATGACCGAGCACACGGCAAAGGCGACGGCGGTAAACACGGCAATCTTGTGCTGGCCGATATAGCCGAGCAGCTGCCTCATGGTGCCCTTAAAGTCCTTGGCCTTTTCGCCACGACGCATGCCACCCATGCGGCCCATGGGACCACGCTGGCGGGTGGGCTTGGGAATCTGAGTCTTGGTCTCGTCTGCCATTAGCGCTCGCCTCCTTCCGTGACGGCTGCAATTTCTTCTTGGGTAAGCCCCAGCTCCTCGGCGGAAAGCTGCGACTGTGCGATCTCCAGGTACGCCGGGCAGCTGCGCAGCAGCTCCTCGTGCGTGCCGGTGCCCACTACGTGGCCGTCGTCGAGCACGATGATCTGGTCGGCGTGCATGATGGTCGCGATGCGCTGGGCCACGACCACGAGTGCGGCGTCGGTAACGTTTTTGGCCAGCTCCTCGCGCAGGCGCGCGTCGGTCTTGTAGTCGAGGGCACTAAACGAGTCATCGAACACCACGACCTCGGGCTTTTTGGCCAATGCGCGGGCGATGGCCAGACGCTGGCGCTGACCACCCGAAACATTGGAGCCGCCCTGGCTGATGGGGGAGTCGTAACCGCCCTCACGCTCGGCGATAAAGTCCTCGGCCTGTGCGATGCGCGCGGCCTGGCGCATGTCATCATCGCTCACCATGTCGCCGGCAAACTTGAGGTTGCTCTCGACGGTGCCCGAGAACAGACGCCCCTGCTGCGGGATGTAACCAATGCGGCGGCGCAGCTCGGAAAGGGTCATGTCGCGCACGTCGATGCCGTCGAGCGAAATGCTGCCGCCCGTGACGTCGTACAGGCGCGGAATCAGCTGTACGAGCGTGGACTTGCCCGAGCCCGTGGAGCCAATGATGCCGAGCATCTGACCGGCATGCGTGGTGAAGTTCACACCGCTAATGACGTCGGCGCGGGCATCGGGGTACTGGAAGCTCACGTCGCGGAAGGTGAGCTCACCGCGCGGCGAGCTGGCCGCGGGCAGTTTGGGCGAGGCAGGGTCGTTGATGCTCGTGGGGCAGGTGATGACCTCATCTACGCGCTCGGCTGCGACCTCGGCACGGGGCAGGATGACCGAAACCATGGTGAGGATCATAAACGCCATGACGATCTGCATGGTGTAGGAGATAAACGCCATCATGTTGCCGACCTGCATCACGCCGTCGGACACGCCCTGCGCGCCAAACCAGACGATAAGCACGGTGATGCAGTTCATGACGAGCATCATGAGCGGCATCATAAAGCTCATGGCTCGGTTGGTGTAGAGCTGCGTGGTCATCAGGTCGAGCGACGCCTTGTCAAAACGTTCGAGCTCATGTTCCTCGCGGTTGAACGAGCGGATGGGCATAAGGCCGTCGAGCAGCTCGCGGGCGGTAAGGTTCACGCGGTCAACAAAGCTTTGCATCTTTTTGAACTTGGGCATGGTGAGGCCCATAAGCACGCCGACGACGGCCGAGACCGCGATGATGGCAACGGCGATGGTCCACTCCAGGCCGGTATGGTTGGCCAGGACGCGCATGACGGCGACGATGCCCATGACGGGGGCCATCAGACACATGCGGATAAACAGAGTTGCGGCCATCTGGATCTGCTGAATGTCGTTGGTGCAGCGGGTGATGAGCGAGGCCTGGCTAAACTTGCCCACCTCGGCCGGCGAGAAGTGCATAACCTTGTTGAAGGTCTCGCGGCGCAGGTCGCGGGCGATGGAGCAGGCGGTGCGCGAAGCCACGGCACCGGTCAGGATGGTGGCGACGAGCGACACGAGGCACAGTCCAAACATCGTGGTCGCCATGCGGCTCAGGTAGGCGTTCTGCACGTCGGCGGGGTCGATGCCCTGCGCCTTGTACTCGTCCTGTACATAGCTCACGGCGCGCTGGGTGACGATGGAGCCCGACATGGAGCCCATTTTGTCCGCCATTTGGTTGGCGCCCTCGACGAGCTTGCTTTGGTCTACCAGGCCGCCCTCGACACCCAGGCGCAGGCTCTTCATAGTGATCTTACCGCCGTCGGCATCAATCTGCTTTTGCATGTTCTGCGCCGCCGCGGCCTTCTGCTGCATCTCGGCGAGCTGCTCGGGCGTCATCGCTGCCATTTGCTCGGGGGTGGGCATGGCCTGGGCAGCGTTGTCGTCTTTCTCGCTGGACGAGCCCATCATGTCGCCCATGGAGTTGGCGTCGATGCCCTGGTTGAGCGAAAGGACAACAGTCTCGGGCAGGCTCATAATGTCGGCAATCTTGCCTCCATCGGCACGCTCTTCCTCGGTGCCCTCGTACGTTCGAATGTCGTTTTTGTCAGCCTTGCTAAACACGGCCTCCACAGCCTTGGCGTCCTTGGCGCTCATAAAGAGTTCGAGGTCGTCGAGCGATTCGGCGCGGATGGTGTCGGGTACGGGCGACGCGATGCCGCCTTGCTGCACACCCACGTCGACGATGTCGCTCATATAGGTAGGCAGCGCCAGATCGGCGTTGCAGCTGATTACGATAAGTACGATAGCTGCGAACAGTGCCAGGATATGTTTTTTAAAGAGCTTGAGAATCCTCACTCGGCATCTCTCCTTTCTTGATTGCGGTCGATAATTTCGTTGGCACGTCTAAGAAGGCGCACCATCTCTTGGGTATCTGTTTCGCCAAGCTGCTCGAGGAAGGCCGCGGTGCGGTCCTCGAATTCCCGACGTTTGATTTCGAGATCCTGGAATCCCTTGTCGGTCACTATGACGTGTACGCGACGACGGTCAGTCTTTGAGTGCTCGCGCTCGACCCAGCCCTTGGCTTCGAGAGCGCGTAGGATATTGGCGATGCGGGCACTCGAGACCCAGGCGCGATCAGCGAGTTCGCTCGGCGTGAGCGAACCGCCGGCGAGTATGAGGGCGCGCATGACGGCCATCTCGCCGCCGAGGGCTTTGTCCGCAAAACGCGAAATGCGCTGATGCATGCTGCCGAACTCGGTAAGGAGCTGACGTCCAAGTTCACGGAAATCGGTATCTTCCACCGAAAACCCCTAACACTAGAAACTATTTTCGGTGAAAGATGATACCCTTGCACGCGTACCCTATGCGGTAGATTTTGGGACATGTCTAGAAAACTACCTTTAGGCGACCTCCGTACACCGTCGGTGCCAGCAAAGTTAGGGGCAGATCGTTAGGCATGCCCTAAAGCCTACTCAGAGGCACTTTACCCTGCTAAAGCTGGCATAACAGCTAGAGTGAACGTCGTACAAAGGCAAGCAAAAATACCAAACAAATCGGTGAACGGTAGTTGTTCACGCTCTCATTTCCTGCGGGTTTGTAAAAAACGCCCTTATGATATAAAAAAAGAAACATATAACAGCCCAGATGGAGAGGGTCGCTATGTTATCCTTCTCAGACGGGTGAAATCTTGGGTTTTGGGTTGTAGTTCCAAGGTGGACAAACGTTTTTCCTGCACCAGCGTGTGGTGAAGAACGGAAGAAGCCGGTAGTGCAAGCCGAAAATTCAAGAATTCAATAAGCAGCGGTGTGAGAGAGCGCCGCATTACACGTAACTAGGAGCGTGGTTACACAATGCAGGAGGCATGGGAAGGCTTCAAGGAAGGCATTTGGACGGGAGAGGTTGACGTCCGAGACTTCATCCAGAAGAACTACACCCCCTACGAGGGCGACGAGTCGTTCCTCGTAGGTCCGACCGAGCGTACCAAGGAGCTGTGGGGCGAGGTTCTCGACCTGCTGCTTAAGGAGCGCGAGCAGGGTGGTGTCCTCGATATGGACACCAAGACCGTCACGGGTATCGTGAGCCACCCCGCTGGCTACATCGATAATGCCCATCGCGACAAGGAGACCATTGTTGGCCTCCAGACCGACAAGCCGCTCAAGCGCGCTCTGCACGTCAACGGTGGTATCCGCATCGCTTGCCAGGCTGCCAGCCAGCACGGCTACAAGGTCGACGAGAACGTTGTCGAGCGCTACACCTTCGAGCGCAAGACCCACAACGCTGGCGTCTTCGATGTCTACACCCCCGAGATGCGTGCTTGCCGCTCGGCTCACATCATCACCGGTCTGCCCGATGGCTATGGCCGCGGCCGCATCATCGGCGACTACCGTCGTGTCGCCCTGTACGGTGTCGACTACCTGATCAAGGACAAGGAGGCCCAGAAGGCTTCCACCCCGACGGTCATGACCGCCGACAACATCCGCGATCGTGAGGAGCTGCAGGAGCAGATCCGCGCCCTCGGCGAGCTCAAGATGATGGCCGAGACCTATGGTTTCGACATTTCCAACCCTGCTACCAACACGCAGGAGGCCATCCAGTGGATGTACTTCGCCTACCTTGCTGCCGTCAAGGAGCAGAACGGCGCTGCTATGTCCATCGGCCGTACCTCTACGTTCATCGACATCTACGCTGAGCGCGACCTTGCCAACGGCACCTTCACCGAGGAGCAGATCCAGGAGTTCGTGGATCACTTCATCATGAAGCTCCGCATGGTCAAGTTTGCCCGTACCCCCGAGTACCAGGCCCTGTTCACCGGCGATCCGCAGTGGGTCACCGAGTCCATCGGCGGCATGGGTGTCGACGGCCGTACGCTCGTTACCAAGATGAGCTACCGCTACCTGCACACGCTCGAGAACATGGGCACCAGCCCCGAGCCCAACATGACCGTTCTGTGGTCGACCCGTCTGCCCGAGAACTTCAAGAAGTTCTGCGCCAAGACTTCTGTCGCCAGCTCCTCGATCCAGTACGAGAACGACGACCTCATGCGCGTTTACCACGGCGACGACTACGGCATCGCCTGCTGCGTGTCCTCCATGCGCATCGGCAAGGAGATGCAGTTCTTCGGCGCCCGCGCCAACCTGGCCAAGTGCCTGCTGTACGCACTCAACGGCGGTGTTGACGAGGTCTCCAAGAAGCAGGTCGGCCCCAAGTATCGCGCCGTCGAGGGCGATACGCTCGATTACGACGACGTTGTGGCCAAGTACAACGACATGATGAAGTGGCTCGCTGGCGTGTACGTCAACTCGCTGAACATCATCCACTACATGCACGATAAGTACTGCTACGAGCGCATTCAGATGGCTCTGCACGACAAGCACGTGCACCGCTGGTTCGCTACGGGCATCGCTGGCCTTTCCGTCGTGGCTGACTCCCTGTCCGCCATCAAGTACGCCAAGGTCCACCCCGTCCGTGACGAGAACGGCATCATCGTCGACTTCGAGACCGAGGGCGAGTTCCCCAAGTACGGTAACGACGACGACCGCGTCGACCAGATCGCTCACGACGTTGTGCACCAGTTCATGGAGTACATCCGCATGAACGACACCTACCGCAACTCCGTGCCCACGACCTCGGTTCTGACCATTACTTCCAACGTCGTGTACGGTAAGAAGACCGGCTCCACGCCCGACGGCCGCAAGGCTGGCCAGCCGTTCGCCCCGGGTGCTAACCCCATGCACAAGCGCGATAGCCACGGCGCCATCGCTTCGCTGTCTTCGGTTTCCAAGCTCCCGTTCCGCGATGCCCAGGACGGCATCTCCAACACCTTCTCCATCATCCCGAGTGCGCTCGGCAAGGAGGACCAGGTGTTCTTTGGCGATATCGACCTTGATCAGCTGGGCGAGTAACTATTGTTAGTGCTATACTAACAATAACGATTACTGATTAGCGCGCCGGTTTCGGCCGGCGCCTATTAATCGAAGGAGACATATTATGAAGGTTTCTGAAGTTTCCGAGACCCAGGCCGATAACCTGGTCCACATGCTCGACGCTTACGCCGAGAAGGGTGGCCACCACCTGAACATCAACGTCTTCAACCGTGAGACGCTGCTCGACGCTCAGGCTCACCCCGAGAAGTACCCGCAGCTGACCATCCGCGTTTCCGGCTATGCCGTGAACTTCCACACGCTCACCAAGGAGCAGCAGGACGAGGTCATTGCGCGTACCTTCCACAACAAGTTCTAAAGGGATTTAACTCCTGTAGGATTACTGGGGCCGGTTTTGGGTTATTTTCCAAAACGTCCTCGGACATGCAAAGAGGCTCCGCTGCGCGCGTTGCGCGGCGGGGCCTCTTTGCGTCCTGCGGGATGTTTTGGAAAATAACCCAAAAACGGCCAAGCGGGGTTCTTCGGAGTCACCCTTTAGGCGGAACTCTCCTAATTATTTGGATGAGTCGTTTACTTACTTGTACTGTTACCGTCTTCCCGCTGTTGTTGGGGTATGCTTTGTTCGTATGTAAACGTATGACATGTTGATAGGGGAGGGTGCTATGGCTCGCGAGGGCACTCGTTCTAAGGATTCTGCTAAGCCTGGCATCAAGGAAGTTGCAGCGGTGGCGGGGGTTTCGCCTACTACGGTATCTCGCGTGCTTAATAACCGCGGTTATATTAGCCAAGAGACCCGCGATAAGGTCCACGCCGCGATGGAGCGCATCAACTATACGCCCAACGATATCGCCCGTGCCATGCTCAACGGCCGTTTGAACCTTATCGGCATGATCGTTCCCTTTGTGAGCAGTCCGTTCCATGCTCAGGTTGTGCAGGCGGTCGAGCGCACGTTGGCGGAAAACGGCTTTAAGATGTTGCTGTGCAACAGCGCCAATCGACCTGATCTTGAGCGTTCCTATATCGACATGCTCCGCCGCAATATGGTCGACGGCGTCATCGTCAACTCCCTCAATATCGGTGCCGAGGCATATGCCGAGATGGGCTTGAGCCTGGTTGGCATCGACTGCGATCTTGGCGAGGGCTCTGTCCAGATTGCAAGTGACAGCTATGGCATCGGCGAGCTCGCCACGCGCCGTCTGATTGATGACGGCTGCAGGCGTATCCTGTGCCTGCGCAGCAATAGCCGCATGCGCATGCCTGCCAATAAGCGTACCGATGCCTACCTCGATGTTGTTGAGCAGGCCGGTTTGTCCGCGCTTGTCCGTGAGGTTGAGTTCGTTAAGCCCGACGACGAAAAGGGCGCGGTCGTTGCGAAGATCCTCGATGAGAACCCCGATATTGACGGCATCTTTGCGGGAGACGATACGATGGCGGCCATCTGTCTCAACGTGATGAAGCAGCGCGGCTTGAGCGCTCCAGACGACATTAAGGTCGTGGGCGCGGATGGTGCCCGCCGCACTATGACGTTTATGCCTGACTTAACAACCGTACGTCAAGATATCGATCGCATCGGAGAGCTCGCGGCGCAATCCATCATTGCTCTTATTAACGGTGAAAAGCCCGAGTCGAATATCAAGCTTCCCGTTGAGCTTATCGAGGGCAAAACCGCGTAATTCGCCCCGTGCCAAAAGAATTCCTCAAACGCCTCTGATGACCGTTCACCGGCATATGTCAACCGTTTGCCGACGACTGGAACTGCGAAAAGACGTATTGGTGTGAAAACGTTTGACATATGAAAACGGTTGACATATCTTGCCATTGTACCGAGTTAGTATGTCGTGGAAAGGAAGTCTCGGATGCACAAGGTGTATTACCAGCCTGAGGGAATTTGGGTAGGCGACATCATGCCGTACGGCGAGGACGGCACGTTCTATCTCTATCATCAGCGTGACACGCGTAACCCCGAACCTTTCAGAGAGCCGTTTGGCTGGGCACTCGCTACGACCAAGGATTTCGTCAACTACAAGGACTTTGGCGAGAGCCTTGAGCGCGGCGGCGACGAGGAAGTCGACCAGTACATTTATGCCGGCACGGTGTTTAAGGTGGGCGACAAGTACCATGCGCTCTACACTGGTTGCAATCGCGATAAGGTCCGCGCACGTTTGATGAAGCAGGTTCTTCTTCACGCAACGAGCGACGACGCCGTCAAGTGGGAGAAGAACATCGCCGAGACGCTGCTTCCGCCCCAGGAGGGTTACGATGACCGCAACTGGCGCGATCCCTTTGTGCTTTGGGATGAGGAGAACGAAGAGTACATGCTCATCCTCGGCACGCGTGTGGGCGAGGACAAGCGTCTGATGACCGGCCGCCTGGTCAAGTTCACCTCCAAGGATCTGACCAACTGGGAGTTCCAGGGCGACTGGTGGAACCCGGGCCTGTACACCATGTTTGAGATGCCTGATCTCTTTAAGATGGGCGACTGGTGGTACCTCGTCTTTTCCGAGTACAGCGACGGCAACAAGACCCGTTACCGCATGTCCAAGTCCATCAACGGTCCTTGGATTACCCCCGCTGACGACTCCTTCGACGGCCGCGCGTACTACGCCGCTCGCACCGCATTCGATGGCGAGCGTCGCGTTCTCTTTGGTTGGGTTCCTACGCGTGACGAGGGCGGCGACCCCAGCTCTTACCTATGGGGTGGCACCTTTATGCCCCTCGAGATCGTTCAGCGTGCCGACGGAACGCTCGGCACCAAGCTCCCCGACAGCATGCTTGGCGCCTTTGGCGAGGCTAAGGCAGTCGAGACCTTTGAGCTTTCCTGCGAGTCGGGCAAGGTCGAGCAGGTGCTCGCCGCGGATGCCGGCTCCACCTACTTGCTCGATGCCGACATTGAGCTCGGCGGTAACGCTGCCGGCTTCTCGGTCAAGTTCGCCGAGGACGCCGAGACCGGTCTTGCCTATGAGTTCCGCGCCAACCTGCGCGAGGGCAAGCTCGAGTTCACGCCGGCTCCCCAGTACCCGTGGTTCCAGGTCAACAACATGGGCCTCGAGCGTCCGTTGTTCTTTAAGGGCGAGGGCACTCACCATGTGCGTCTGGTCGTCGACGACGACATCGCGACCATCTTTGTCGATGATGTTGCGCTCAACGCTCGCTTCTGCAACAAGCAGGGCCAGGGTGTGGCGCTTACCGTCACCGACGGTGCGCTCAAGTGCGCAAACGCAACGATCGCGTCTCTGTAGCGGCAACGAACCGTTTTATGATTTAGAAAAGGAATGGAGAGGAACATGGACTACAAGGCAGTGTCCCAGCAAGTCGTCGACAACGTCGGCGGACTGGAGAACATCGAGGGCGCCACGCATTGCGTGACCCGTCTGCGTCTGGTGCTCAAGGATACGAGCAAATACAACAAGGCCGAGCTCGAGAACATCGATGGCGTCAAGGGCGTGCTGTACAACAGCGGCCAGCTCATGATCATCTTCGGTACCGGTACCGTCAACAAGGTTTACGATGAGTTTATGGCTCTGACGGGCGTTAAGGAGATCAGTGCTTCCGAGGTCAAGGGCGCTGAGGCGGACAAGAAGGGCAAGTTCTTCTCGGTCCTCAAGGTATTCTCGGACATCTTTATCCCCATCATTCCCGCCTTCGTCGGCGCTGCAATCATCATCGGCCTTAAGTCGCTGATCGTTGCCAACGGCCTCTTTGGCATGGAAGGCAGCCTCGCCGATCACAGCGAGTTCCTCAAGAACCTCGCAAGCTTCTTTGCCATTATCGCCACCACGTTCGACTACCTGCCTGTCCTGGTTATGTACAGCGCGGTCAAGCGTTTTGGCGGTAACCCGATCCTGGGCATCCTCGTCGGTATCGTCATGGTTCACCCGAGCCTTATGAACCGCAACACGTTCGTTATGGACCCGACGGGTGCTGAGTACTGGAACTTCGGTCCGCTATCCATTCCCATGGTTGCTTTCCAGGGCGGCGTATTCCCTGCAATCCTGACTGCCTGGTTTATGGCCAAGGTCGAAAAGATTGCCCAGAAGTACATCCCCGAGGTCGTTTCGTTCGTCTTTGTCCCGACCGTTACCCTGATTCTCGCTAACGTCGCCCTGTTCACCGTGTTCGGCCCGCTCGGCAACCTGATCGGCGACGTCCTCGCTGGCGTAATCGATGTCCTGTACAACAGGATGGGCGTCTTTGGCGCCTTTGTCTTCGCCGCGTTCCTGCAGCCGCTCGTCGTTACCGGTACGCATCAGTTCATCCAGGGTATCGAGGCAAACCTTGTTGCCACGACTGGCTTCAACTACATCCAGGCCATCTGGTCGGTTTCCATCATCGCCCAGGGCGGCGGCGCCATCGGTATGTACCTCATTCACAAGAAGCACTCCAAAGAGCGCAACATCTGCATGTCGTCCTTTATCCCGACGCTGGTCGGAATCTCCGAGCCCGCTATCTTTGCTGCAAACATGCGCTATTCGATCATTCCGTTCATCTGCGCATGCATCGGTGCAGGCTGCGGCGGTGCCTTCGTCAAGCTCTTTGAGGTGCGCGCTATCGGTCAGGGTCTGACCGGCGTGCTTGGCCTGCTCATCGTCACGCCCGAGACCCTCGTGTGGTATGTGGCTGGCAATCTCATCGCCTTTATCGTGCCGATCGTCTTGATCTTTGCCTACAACAAGGCAAAGGGCGTGCCGACCACCGATGAAGAGGGCGCTGGCGCTGGCTTCGACGTTAGCTTCTAGTTGAGCCGTTCAGTGTAATCTGAGGATAAGTCCATTTGAGGAAGGGCGTTCGACTCGTGTGAGTCGAGCGTCCTTCCCCATAGACGAGAAAGTCAACGGCGATGTTAAATCAAAAAAACAAGGTGACACGCGCGGACTATGAGCAGTGGCGTGTCGGACAGGATGAGACGGCGGCTCGCATCGCGTCCGACCCCGATAGGCTTCTGTTTCATGTGGAGCCTGAGCTTGGCTGGCTCAACGACCCCAACGGTTTGGTTCAGATTGGTGATACGTATCACATCTATCATCAATACGATCCGTTCGATGCTGCGCATGGCGGTCCAGTGCTTTGGAATCATCTGACGACAAAGGATTTTGTGACGTACGAGAATCACGGCCCCGTGCTGTTCCCCGATTCCGATTTGGATTCGAGCGGAGCGTATTCTGGTTCTGCCTTTGTACGTGATGGCAAGATTCACTACTTCTATACCGGCAACGTCAAGCATTTTGACCGCGATGATTACGACTACGTGTTGACGGGCCGTGAGCAAAACCAGATTCATATGGTTGCCGAGAATCCCGACGAATTGGGCGAGAAGTGCATAGCTGTTGGACCGGTCGATTACCCCGACGATATCGGTACGCACGTGCGCGACCCCAAGATCCTTGAGCACGATGGTATCTACTACATGGTTCTGGGTGCTCGTACGAAAGACGACCGTGGCTGCGTGCTTGTCTATACCTCGCGCAATCTTGAGGACTGGAGCTATGCGACGCGCATTGAGTTGGGCGAGAAGTTTGGCTTTATGTGGGAGTGCCCCGATCTGTTTGAGCTCGATGGCGAGCTTATTCTCGTTTGCTGTCCGCAGGGTGTGCCTGCCGATGGTTGGCGTTACCGCAATCCGCATCAGTGCGTGTGGTTCCCCATCGAGGCCGATTGGGAGGCGCCGAGCTTTAAAATCGTCGGGCAGGGCATGCCCCCGATGGTCGATGCCGGTTTTGATTTCTATGCTCCGCAGTCCTTTGAGGATACTGCAGGCCGGCGTTTGATGATCGGATGGTCGGGTTGCCCCGATGCGACGGCAGAAAACCCGACGGTGGCGCGCGGGTGGCAGTGCGCGTTGACGGTGCCGCGAGAGCTGAGCATGCGCGATGGCAAGCTCTGCCAGCAACCGGCGCACGAGATTGAGAGGATGCGCGGCGACTGCGTTCGCGCGACAGGCGGTGAAACCGTTGAGGAGCCGGGCCGCCTGTTTGATCTTGTGGTTTCCTGTGAGGGCGCCAAGATGGTCGAGCTCGAAATCCGCAAGGGTGTCTTTGTGTGCTATGCAGACGGGATGCTTACCCTCGACATGGGTGACGAAGGCTATGGGCGCGACCAGAGGTCGATCGAGCTCAGCGAGCTTCGCGACCTGCGCGTGCTTTCGGACACTACGATGGTCGAGATTTTTGCAAATGGCGGCGAGGCGGCACTTACGAGCCGCACCTATTCGCCGGCGGTTCCGGCGATGGAGCTGCACGCCGAGGGCGCGGCATCGATGAATTTCTACCGCCTCGTGCATTAACCGTGCATGGGGCACGATTGGACTTGCTGGGCGGAATGTGTTGCAGTTGCCGCAGCGAACTACCGTTTATCGCGTATAGCTACCGTTTGCGGGATAAGTAACACTCATTTATAAACCGTGTAAAATCTCAGCCAAGCACGGAGTTTTCCAGGGAGACGCTGTCCTTTGTTGTGTGCAAGGGGCGGCGTCTCTTTGGCGCTTGGAGGCCGTTGCGCAACAGTGCGGCGGCGCGTGTCATGTATTGAAAAACCAACGTTGAGATGGGTCGTGATAATAATGGGCAAGTACGTAATCGTGGTTGAGTCTGGTTCGGATGTGACGCCGGAGCTTTGCGAACGCTACGGCATCGTGCGCGTGCCCATGCATGTCACGATTGGTGACGAGACCGTCGAGGACGGCTCGATCGATCCGCTCGAGATTTATTCGCGCTGCAACGAGTTTGGCGTGATGCCCAAGACCAGTGGCTGTGCGCCTGCGGATTTCGCTCACGTGTATGACCGCATTCATGCCGAGCAGCCCGACGCGACTATTCTGCATCTCGCGTATTCCGAGGCCACGACCTGCTCGCATCAATCATCGAAGATCGCCGCCAAGGGTCGCGACTACGTTTACTCCATGGACACGCGTTTTGTCTCGGTGGGCCAGTCGCTCGTTGTCGTCGAGACCGCCAAATACATCGAGGCTCACCCCGATGCCACCGTCGACGAGATCTTTGCATTTACGAATTCCGTCATGGACCGTGTGCTGCTGGGCTTTGTTCCTACCGACCTAGCCTTCCTTAAGGCAGGCGGTCGTCTGTCCAACGTGGCATTCCTTGGCGCCCACCTGCTCAAGATTAAGCCCTGCATTGAGGTAACGGGCGGTAAGTTTGTGGCGACCAAGAAGTTCCGCGGCTCTATGCTCAAATGCGCCCGCGCCTTTATTGACCACATGGTTGCGAAGGGCGAGATTGACTACTCGCACATTGGCCTGGCGTATTCGGTAGGTCTTTCCCAGGAGCTGCGCGACGACATGGAAGTCTATGCGTACGACCTGGGCTTTAAGGACGTTACCTGGACTCAGGTCGGCGGTGTCATCTCGAGCCATTGCGGCCCGACCGCCTTCGGTGCGGTGCTCACGCTTAAAGCGTAAGGCCTGGCGTCTATCGATTTCTATTGCCTCGGCGGCGGGCGGGTTGCGACAACCTTCCCGCCGCTCTTGCGTAGGGCCAAATAGGACAATCCAATTGACCGCTAAACCGTTTCGCCATCATGCATATGGGCTAGAATGACTCTGGCATTTATGTAGCTAAAACCAATGAGAGGCAAGGTAGCGGGAATGGCTGAGATGACGCTCGAGGGTGTGGACGCTCGTCCCGAGGACTCTGCGTTTGCCCTGGGCCGCGTGCATTCGATTGAGACGATGGGAACGGTCGATGGACCCGGCATCCGCTTTGTGGTGTTTGTTCAGGGCTGTCCCATGCGCTGTGCGTATTGCCACAACCCCGACACCTGGTCGGTTAACGGCGGCACCATGGTGACCGTCGAGCACCTGATGGACGAGTTCCAGAGCAACCATGAGTTTTACCGCAGCGGTGGTATTACGGTATCCGGCGGCGAGCCGCTCCTGCAGCCTGAGTTTTTGGCCGACCTGTTCCGCGCCATGCACAACAACCCCGATGGTCGCGTGCACACCTGCTTGGATAGCTGCGGCTATGCGTTCGACCCCGCGCATCCCGAGAAGTTCGATGCCGTACTCAACGAGACCGATATGGTGCTGCTCGACATTAAACACGCCGATCCCGTCGAGCATAAAAAGCTGACCGGTTGCGATCCCGCACGCATTCTGGCGTTTGGTGATGAGCTTGCGCGCCGCAAGATTAAGGTCGTTATCCGCCACGTGGTGGTGCCGGGCATTACCGATACGGTTGAGGAGTGCGAGGCGCTCGGCCGCCTCATCGCCCCGTGGCACAACGTGGTGGGCCTGGAAATGCTGCCGTATCACACGATGGGTGTCGTCAAGTACGAGCAATTGGGCATTCCCTATAAGCTCGAGGGCGTTCCGCAGATGGATACCGCGCGCATGCCCGAGCTGCGCAGCGCCGTCATGACGGGCATGAAAAAGCGCCGCGCGGAACTCAAAAACGCCATCGGCTAGCGATCCATTTTCGCCCCCAAGGGCACTCATTGGGGACAGACTTAAATGAGTGCCCCCGGACACCAAGCTGATTGCCAAAGAGCCCCGTCAAGTTGCGGTGGAATAGTTCTTGTTTTTCGGCTTATGCCGCCCAAACAGGAACTATTTCACCGCAACTGCGTTTTGGACAGAGATGCGCAACAGAATCGTGCCATTTGGATAAATACGCTTGTGGTTTCTTTAAAGACACCTTAAACGCTGCTGAATATCTTTGGAAAGAAATGCCTGCTCGGTATTATGCTGCTCGTATATAAACGGTAGCAGTCAGGAGACCACGTGCGAAACAACGCATCGCGGGACGAGTATGTGCCGCAGCATGGCAGCAGATATGAGACGAAGGGCACGCCTTCGCGTGGCCTCGCTGCCACTCGCATCCGCGTGACGAAGATTGCCGCCATTGGGATGCTAACGTTGGCGGTTATTATCCTCGGAATTACCGCCAAAACCTACGCGTCGGAGCGAATGGCACACTCAGATGCGTCAACGGTACAGATGCAAAACAAAAAGGTCTCTGAAGCTAAAGCCACCGCAAGTCAAACCCTGTCGACAGCGAGCCTTAAGACGAGGCTTTCGAAGGCGGACTTTAACGATATTCCCTCAGGCGATACCGTGCAGACCTTCTCATTGGTTGATGATCAGATCCCCGCCCTGGAGGATGGGAGCCTCGCCGCGCTCCAAGATGCCCTTGATCAGGCCCAGGAATTGGGCGATGTGGGCGTGGTGTTTTACGATTTGTCGAGCGGCAAGGGCGTGACGTATAACGCCGATGTCGAGGTTTACGGCGCGAGTAGCTACAAGGCACTCTATGCGTTGTACATCTGCGAATCCCTGGTCGAGACGGGTCAGGTCTCACTCGATGATTCCCTTGGCACCTATGGTGGCTATAACATGGGCTGGCAGACGGTGCGCGACCTAATCGAGGCCGCGGTCGTTAATTCGGATAACGATTCGTTTATTGCGTTACGCGCGGCGTTTGACCATGCCGGTTACGAGGATTGGATTGTCAGTCTTGGCATCGATTACGATACCGCGCTCGATCCGATGAGTGATTTTCCCACCTATTGCCCGCGCACCTCGGCCAAGTTGTGGCGCGAGATGAGCGAGTATTTGAGCTGTGGCAGCGAGGCCTCCCAGTGGTTATCTGAACTGTTGTCATCAACATCGCGCTCATTTATCCGTGATGGGATTGCGGACGACCAAGCCTTGGTGCGCAACAAGGCAGGCTGGATTAGCGAGGATGGTTGCTATTCGACATGCGATGCGGGCCTTATCGACATCGATAGCCGTACCTATGTCATGAGCATCATGACATCGATGCCATGGAGCGATCGCTCGAGCGAGGTTACGGCTGCGATTGCAAGGGCTCTGTTTGATACGCGAGCTGCGCTGGCCTAGCGTGTTCGTTTGGCGTTGGCAAACAAAATGCTGGTACCATACCGTGGTTGAGAATTTCGTATAGGTTTGGGGAATGGCATGGCTACCATCGCGATTATCGGTGCACTCGAAAAAGAGATCATGCAGATTAAGGAAGAGCTGAGTAACGTTTGCGAGGCACAGGAGGCAGGCTTGACCGTTGTGAGCGGTGAACTCGACGGCCTGTCGATTGTCGCCACGACGGCGGGTATGGGCACGGTAAACGCTGCCGCCGCAACACAGCACCTCATTAGCAAGTATGCTCCACAGGCAGTTGTGCTTTCGGGTATCGCGGGCGGTTTGAACCCCAAGCTCCATATCGACGACGTGGTCATCGGCAAATGCCTGCGCTATCTGGATACCGATGCTGCGCTTATCGCCGAGTCTGCACCGGGGCTCGAGGAGTTTGGCTCGACGCCTGCGCTGGTCGATATTGCTGCCGATGTGCTTGCTGAGCGTGGGTTTGTTGATGCTTCGACAAATGCAGCCGCTTCGAACGAGGGCACCAAGCAGTTCCTGGTCGGCACAATTGCCACGGGTAACCGCTTTGTGACGGGCGCCGCCATGCGCAACGACGCTATCGAGGCGACGCATGCCGATTGTGTCGGCATGGAGGGCGCGGCAATCGCCCACGTCGCAACCAAAAATGGTGTCGATTGCCTGGTGCTGCGCGCTATCAGCGATAATTGTGACGAGGCGTACGATGCGATTTGCGACCGCGAGTTCGACCTGTTCGAGTATGCCCGCACCGCGAGTGGCATTACGCTCGATATCGTTCGCCGTATCGCTGCTATCTATTAGCGCGCTTTTTTTGTAAGAACCTACGACCAAGGAGTGTCCATGGCCGATTCCATTAACTACCAGCTTGCTAAGTTCGTTGCCAGCTATGGCAAGGTTTCGCAGATTCCCGAGTCCACCTGCCCCGAGGTGAGCTTCGTCGGCCGCTCCAACGTGGGCAAGTCGTCGATCATGAACAAGCTTTTTGGCCGCAAGAACCTCGTCAAGGTTTCGAGCACGCCGGGCAAGACGAGCAACATCAACTTCTTTGAGGCTGACGACGTGCACTTCGTCGACCTGCCGGGCTACGGTTTCGCCCGCCGTTCCAAGGCCGAGCGTGACCGCTGGGCAGAACTTATCGGCGACTTCTTCGACTCGGAGCGCAGCTTTAACCTGGTCGTGTCGCTGGTGGATATTCGTCACGACCCGAGTAAGCTCGACCATGACATGATCGACTACCTGCAGGGCAACGAGTTCAACTTTATCGTCTGCCTCACCAA
>CABRGB010000031.1 GCA_902470345.1 uncultured Collinsella sp. | reverse complement strand
CAAATGCGGCCCGCGCAGCGTCGAGCCGTTACGCGGTTTGGTAAAACCGCGTAACTCTAAAGCTCCGTTACTTCAACGTTGTTGTAGATCTCGTCCCAGCGATCCATGACCAGGTGGCCGGTCTTGGGATCCATGGCGTTAAGCTTGCCGCAGGTATTGGCGGTCTTGAGCACCGTGACGTCGTCGGCGCCGGCAGCAATGGCATGCGCAAAGCCGGCGATGGTCGAGTCGCCGGAACCCGTCGCGTTCACAGCCGCAATCGCGGGCGTCTTGGCGCGGAACGCACGGCCCTCATGGAAGCCCACCGAACCGGCAGCGCCCATCGAAACGACAACCCAGGGAATACCGGCAAAGCGGTCATCGGCGGCAAGCGCCTCGCGCAGGGCATCGACATCATCGGTCGTAAAGGACGTACCCAGCAGGCCGTTGATCTCGGTCAGATTGGGCTTTACGAGCTCAGGCTTAGCGTCGGACTCCAGCGCGGCCTCCAGCGATGCACCCGAGGTGTCGAGCAGCACCTTGGCGCCCGCCTCCTCGGCAGTCTTGACGAGCTCGGCATAGTAGCCGGCATCGACGCCACGCGGCAGCGAGCCCGAAAGCGTTACAACGTCCGCCTTCGCTGCAAGCTCGGCGAACTTGGCCGTAAAGGCCTCGAGCTCGGCCGGGGCGATCTGCGGGCCGCTCTCCAAAAGCTCGGTCTGATTACCCTCGTGCAGAATATTCAGGCAAATGCGCGTCTCGCCGGCAATGGGCACAAAGTCGTTCTTGACGCCATCGGCATCCATGAGCTCGGCCATATAGGCACCCACGTGGCCGCCAAGCAGGCCAGTCGCGAGCACGTCGTCGCCCAGCTGCAGCAACACGCGGCTCACGTTGAGGCCCTTACCGCCAGCGGTCTTTTCGGGCGTCACGCGGTTCACGTCGTCGATGATCAACTTGTCGAGCTGATAGCGCGTATCAATCGACGGGTTCATGGTAACGGTCAGAATCATGTTGAACTCCTGTTCCGGGGCGGCATAACCCGCCCCAAACATACGATAGCTCGTTAAAGGATCTCGATCTCAAAGCCGCGGGTAACGGTCTCCCCCGGCTTGGCCACCAGGCAGCCACGCTTGTGCTCCAGAATATCGTCCTCGTCGGAGCAGGTGGACAGACCACCCCACGGTTCCACGGCCACAAAGTCGCCCTCGGGCTTGCTCCACACAATCAGGTATGGCATATCGGGGAACGTCAGGCGCACGCCCTTGTCCTCGGTTTTCTTGGTAAGCGTAACCACGCGGCTCTCGAGCACGTCAAAGATGGTCTCTGCGAAGTCAAAGAGTTCGTGGGTCAGCGGCAGGTCATGGCCAACCATCGGGTTCTTGCTGCGATGCTCAACGTCAATCAGGCCCGTCGAGGGAACAGCAGTACAGAGCTCGGCGGCCTCGCGCTGCTCAAAACGGAGCTCGTAGTCGTCATAGGACTCGCCCTCGTCAAGCGGGCACTTAAAGCCGGGGTGGCCGCCCACAAAGAACGGCATGTCCTCGGTGCCCTCATTGGTCACCTCGTACGACACGGCCACCTTCTCCGCATCGATCGTGTAACGAGCAACGATCTTAAACGGATACGGGTACTGCTCGAGCAACTCGGCATGGTCGGCAGAGCTTAGACTCAGCGCAACCATGTTGTCGCTCTGCTCCTCGAGCTTCCACTCCTGTTTGCGAGCAAAGCCGTGACGGGCAAGCTTGACCTCGCGGCCGCCCATGGTCATTGCGTGACCGTCTCGAAGGCCGCCGCAGATCGGGAAACAAATGGGTGCCTGGCCCGACCAGACCGCCGGGTCACCCTGCCACAGGTACTCACGGCCGTTGGCCGCAATAGAAGTGAACGATCCGCCAGCCGTGCTCAACGCCACACGAATAGAACCGTTATCAAGAACAAACTCCATAGGAGCCTTCCCTTTCTTACGACAGCCCGCCAAGTCAATAGGGCTGATAGAAAACCGGCCCGCGCCCCCTCACAGAAACGCGAGCCGTCAATTGAAAAGCTGCAAATCGCCAAGTACAGCCAAGAGCGAAGCACTCAAGCCAAGCAAGCAAACGTGTTATCGGAGCAGCTCGCCGTACCAGAACACTTCGCAACAACATGGGCGATCTCACAGGTCACTTAAACGTCAGCGAGCGGCGCTCAGGTGCCCCAGGTCGCCGCGAAAGAGGAGCGACGCGTACTTCATGTACGCGAGCGACGGTTTGAGCGGCGAGATGGGGTGCCTGAGCGCCGCGCAGCGTCGACCGGTCCGGCGTTCGGCAGAACGCCGGAACCTAATTAGTCGTGGTATTCGCCGCGGTCCCACTTCTCCAGGAACTCGTCAAAGAAGTGCGGGTCAGCCTGAGCCTCGGCGTCGGCCTTGTTGCAGGCATCGATCTTGGCGATCAGGGCATCGTGCTCGGGGGTCTTCTCGTAGGGCTCCTCCAGGAAGGCAAGCATGATATCGGCCATCAGGAACTCGCCGGTGATCTTGCCGCCAAAGCCCACGATGTTGGCGTTGAGCTCGCGACGGGCATACAGGGCAGAGGTCATGTCGCGGACCAGGGCGCAGCGGGCGCCGGGAACCTTGTTGACGGCGTTGGTGATGCCGATGCCGGTGCCGCACAGGGCCACGCCAAAGTCGGCCTTGCCGCTGGCAACAGCCTCGCCCACGGCCTTACCGTAGATGGGATAGTGCGTACGGGTGTGGCTGTAGGTGCCGCAGTCGAGCACCTTGTAGCCAGCCTGCTCCAGGCGGTCGGCCAGATAGATCTTCTCGTCCGTAACGATATGGTCGCAACCGATTGCGATGGTCTTCTTCATCAGAACGTCCTTTCGTCTGAATTCACAAGTTGAGGTAGAAGTTCGAGTTCTCGGTGGCTCTCGTTAGGCCATCTTGTTGAGCATGTCGACACGGATCTGGTGACGGCCGCCGGCGTACTGGGCGCGCAGGAATTCGCGGGCGATCTTCTTGGCGACCTCGGTGCCCACAACGCCCGGGCCCATGGTGACCATGCGCGAGCCGTTGTGCTCGCGGGTCATGTAGGCAGAACGCTCGTCGGAAATGTTGGCGACGACCATGCCCTTGATCTTGACGGCGGCCATATAGGAGCCGACGCCGTACTTATCGAATGCGAAGCCCTGGGAATCCTTGTGCTCCAGCAGGTCCTTGGCAACGGCGGTCGCGGAATCGACAAAGTCCGCGGCAGGGGTCTCGGAATAGTCGACGACCTCGTGACCGTCGGCGATGAGCATCTCCTTGATGGACTCCTTCATCGACATACCGTCGGCATCGGAAGCGATTACAACCCTCATGACATCCTCCTTGAGAGATACGCAGGTGCGTAGTTTCTGTTTGGAAGTGTTGAATCGCGTTCAGGTCCGGGCATCTGAATGTGCGGTTCTTCACTGTTCATGTTTATTTGAACACATTCGAACAGTAACTGCAACAACTATTTGTTTATCTTTGTTCTTTTTTGAACAAATACCGTTCACAGGTGATTGCTGACCGTTTGGACCCGGCGCGGACGTAGCGACCATGTGTTCAACAAACAAAAAGGGCGGCCGAGAACGCATCTCGGCCGCCCTTCGGCGGTATTCCCCGGTATATACAGCTGTTTTAGCTACTCGGACTGCCCACCCTTTTTGGCGTGCTTGGACGGAGCACTCAGAAAGCGGCCCGTCAAATAGTTCGCCGGGCCGGAAATATCGATCCCCAGCAGCACGTGTCCCAGCCACAGAAACGCCACGAGCACCAGTAGAGGAATCACGCACGAGGTCACGATCATCACGATGACGCCTTCAATCAGATCGGTCACCTGCCGCACGATCTCATCGGTCATCTGCTTGGCGCCGCTGGTCACCGACTTAACAAGGCTCGATGCCCCATCAGTCAACTGCTCGAGCACGTTTTTGGACTCCGTGGTCTCGGATTTTTTCTTGCTCGATTTTGAGCTGGTCTCGACTGACTTGTCCGTGGTGTTGGCCGCATCCGCAGCGTCCGCAGCCTTTTGCTCAGCTTGCTCAATACTTACGCGATACGTTTCATCGACCTTCTGCGACACCCATACGCTCGCGGGCACGAGCGCCATGCCGATCACGGCAACCACCAGCACGCGCGTCGCCACACGGCGCAGGACAGCGCTCGTGCTCCAGCGCCCGTGAATGCCGAGCGACACCGCAAAGAGCACCAACGCAAACGGGATTAAGATGCCCAGGCCAACCGACCACAAAATGGTTAGCAGGTATTTCTCTAGGTAGAGCACGGCAAGCACAATACCAAGGTTGCCTGAAAGCTGCGCGAGCTGCTCGGCAACCGGCGTTCCCGTATCACCCGGCAGCGCGGTAATGCCCGCAGACAGCGCCACGCACGAGGTCGTGAGCGCCAGTACGTTACCCTTCTTTTGGTCGATGACCTCGATGGTGGAGTCCCAAGTTTTGGTATCGGCGAAATGCGGACGAGCTACAAAGCCCGACAGCAGCGCCAGGACCACGAGCGCAACGATAAAGCCCATCTGCAGCTTTTTGTTTGCGCACACGACATCGGACAGACTGGGCTGCAGCTCGGTTACCGTCGTGTGCTCGGTTATCTGGACAGGACGCCCATGAGCCATCTCGCGCGCGTCTCTTTTTTGTATTGACCCGTTATCCGGCATTTGGATACCTCCTCAGTCCGGCGTTTAATGTGAAAGGAAGTATACCCACCGAGCAAAAATCGAACGGGAGGACGAACGGAGCGCGCCAAGACTGTCCCCAATGACTAGTCGTTTAAGAACGTCCCCAATGACTATCTCGGGATGAGTTGCGGGGAGGAGGACAGAAAAAAGCCCTGCCGCGGGTAGCGGCAGGGCTTTTGGAAAGGGGCTTGGTTGTGAGGGCTCGTTAGGCGAGCTTGGCCTCGAGCTCGGCAATGCGCTTGTAGGCATCGATGGTAAAGCGGGCCTGCTTCTCCAGGATCATAGTGGTCATGAGGGTATCCTGAGCGTGAGCCATGATGAAGGTCATCTCCATCTCGCCACCGCCGGCCTCCTGCGAAAGCAGCTTGGTCTGCGTGTCGTGGGCACCGATGAGCGCATCGCTGGCATCCTTGTGCAGCTGCTCGGCCTTCTCAAAGTCACCCTCGCGAGCAGCATCGAGCGCTGCAAGCAGATCGGTCTGGGCGTCACCTGCGTATGCGACAATCTCGAATCCAACCATCGAGATTTCTTCTTTGGTTGCCATATTGCGTTCCTTTCACATATGAACCAACGGAGAGCATCGCGTCCGGGCATACGCGCTGCGCTGTGTATGACAGAAACAATAACATTCAAACAAAAAGGAACAATGCAAACCGTTATTTCGAGCCGTGAACGGTCTTTTTTCGCCCGTGAACGGTTTCCAAACCATTTCGAACAATATCAAACATGATTAGCGTAAACCCAAACAGGACCGCACCCTAACGCAAATCGCGCACCGTATCGCCCTCTACGAGCACGCCGGGGATCAGCATGTGCTCCACGCCAGACGCAACCTCCTCGGCACCGGCGATCTTATCGACTGCCCACATGCCGACACGCTTGTTGTCAAAGCGCACAGTGGCCAGGCGACGATCGGGCACGATGTCGCCCAGACTGTCATCAACACCCACCACGCTCACGTCCTCGGGCACGTGCTTTCCGCGCGACTCGAGTCCGCGAATGCAGCCGTAGGCCATGGCGTCGTTGGAAGCATAAATAGCCGTACAGGTCGGATCGTCCGCCAGAGCCTGACCGGCAGCATACCCGCTCTGTGCCGTCCAATCGCCACGAACGAGTCGCGGTGGCTCAATGCCATGCGCGCGCAATGTCTCGCGCCACCCCTCCTCGCGCTGCATGCCCGAAAGCGAGCGCTCGGGACACGAGATAAAGTGCACGGTCTTGTGTCCCTGCCCCAGCAAGTACTCGACAACCTGGCGTGAGCAATCGAGCTGATCGTTATCGACCGTCGAGCACAGTGGGTGCTCCAGCATGGTAACGAGCACCGTCTGCATACCGGGCAGCGGCTCAAAGGTGCCAAAGTCCGCCGGCATGCGGTTCATGATCACAACCATGCCGTCTACCGGCAGCGCGCTCATACGCGATGATGCGCTCTCGAGGGTATAGGGATGTCCATCTACTTTAGTGAGGGTGATGGCGTAGCCGTGCTTATCGGCGGCGGCGGCAAAGCCCTCCATACGGTCGAGGTTGCCAGTACCGGTAATGTTGAACATGGCGACACCGACGGTCTTAAACTTGCCACGGCGCAGCGATCGACCGGCAAAATTGGGGCGATACCCCAGCTCGCGCATGGCGGCACGCACGCGTTCCTTGGTCTCGGGGCGCACGCTGGGCGAATCGTGCACGGTGCGCGAGACCGTCTGCTCCGAGACGCCCGCGAGGCGCGCTACGTCTTTGACGGATACCGATTTTTTAACAGCGGCCATAGGTCGATCTTTCTATGTCAACGATGCCATTGGTGGCACCTTGCGCAGTCATTTTTAACGCCTTCAAGTATATCCAACGCCTCCCCCACCATACGCTCACCACCCAAAACCTACCGTTCACCGACATTTTTGCTTCCCCGAACGGCTTTTGTCGACCAAATGTTAACGTTGCCATTGTGCAAACACAGAGCCACCGGGCGGCTCAAACGTTTACGCGTAAGGAATCGACGGTTCGCAGGCACAGGAACCACCGGTTCGCGTCTTTTTTTGTGTCGCAAAATGGCAACGTCAACATTTTGGCAACCGGACGCCAAAAGCTACCATCGTTGCTAACCCACCGACTCTTAGGAGCATTGCATGGAGCAACTCATCGCCATCATCGAAAAGGGCCAGCCCTTTTTCAACGCGATCGCCCGCAACAAGTACCTCAAGGCGATCCGCGACGGCTTTATCTCCGTCATCCCCATCATCATCTTCTCGTCCATCTTCTGCCTGGTAGCCTCGGTCCCCAACATCTGGGGTTTCTACTGGCCCGATGACATCAACAACGCCCTGTGGAAGTGCTACAACTACTCCATGGGCATCCTGGCCATCGCCTGCGCCGCCACCACGGCCAAGCACTTCGCCGACGCTCAGAACCGCGATCTGCCCAAGAACAACCAGATCAACTTCATCTCGTGCATGTGCGCGGCCATCATCGGCTTCTTGCTCCTTTCGAGCGACACCATCGCCACGGACGCTGCCAGCGGTTTCAACACCACCTACCTTGGTTCCAAGGGCCTGCTGACCGCTTTCATCGCTGCGTTTGTGACCGGCATCATCTACAAGTTCTTCATTAAGCGCAACATCACCGTCAAGATGCCCGAGCAGGTTCCGCCCAACATCTCGCAGACCTTTAAGGACATCATCCCCTTCTCCGTCTGCATCACCGTCTTTTGGGTTTTTGACATCGTCTTCCGCGCTGCCTTTGGCTTCTGCTTTGCCCAGGGCGTCATTCAGGTGTTCCAGCCCCTGTTCACCGCTGCCGATGGCTACATCGGCCTCGCTGTGATCTACGGCGCCATGAGCCTGTTCTGGTTCGTCGGCGTTCACGGCCCCTCGATCGTCGAGCCCGCCATCGCCGCCGCTCTCGTTGCCAACATGACCGACAACCTGGCTGCGTTCCAGGCTGGCCAGCACGCTTCCGCTGTCCTGACCCAGGGTGCCCAGTACTTCGTCGTCTGCATGGGCGGCACCGGCGCAACGCTCGTCCTGGTCTTTATGTTCTGCTTCCTAGCCAAGTCCCAGGAGATGCGCGCCGTCGGTAAGGCCGCTATCGTCCCCGTGTGCTTTGCCGTCAACGAGCCGCTGCTGTTCGCCGCGCCCATCGTGCTCAACCCCGTCTTCTTTGTCCCGTTTGTCTTTGCCCCGATCGCCAACATCTGGATCCTCAAGATCTTTATCGACTTCTTGGGCATGAACGGCTTTATGTACACCCTGCCCTGGACCGTCCCCGGCCCCATCGGCACCATCATGGGCCTGGGCTTCCAGCCGCTCGCCTTTGTGATGCTCGCCCTTATCCTGGTCGTCGACTTCGTTCTGTACTATCCGTTCTTCCGTGCCTATGACGCCCAGAAGTGCGCTGAGGAGGCCGAGATTTCCCAGGAGGAGCTCGCCGCCAAGAACGCCGAGAAGGCCGCTAAGCTCAACGATGCCTTCCAGGGCAAGGCCGATGCCAAGAGCGTTGCCGCCGGCGCTGCTGCCGAGGCCGTGAAGTCCGACGCGCCCGCCGCTCCCGCCGCGGTCGCCACTGAGGCAACGACCGCCAGTGACCTCAACGGCAAGCGCGTGCTCGTGCTCTGCCAGGGTGGCGGAACCTCAGGCCTGCTCGCCAACGCGCTGGCCAAGGCCGCCAAGGAGCGCGGCATCAATCTTGAGACCGCTGCCGAGGCCTATGGCAACCACGTTGACATGCTCCCCGACTTTGACCTGGTCGTCCTGGCCCCGCAGGCCGCCAGCTACCTGGCCGACCTGCAGAAGGACTGCGAGCGCGTGGGCAACAAGTGCGTCGCCTGCCGCGGTAAGCAGTACATCGAGCTCTCCCAGAACGGCGACAAGTCTCTCGCCTTCGTAAGCGAGCAACTTTCGAAGTAAGTAACGCTCAGGGCCAGCCGACCATCCAAGACCGGCTGGCCCTTCGATTTAGACGATTGGATCATCATGTCCGTTAACCCTGCTAGCGTCACCAACCCGCCTGCGCAGTTTCCCGAGGACTTTGTCTTTGGCGGCGCTACCGCTGCCTACCAGGTAGAGGGCGAGACCCGCACCCACGGTAAGGGCAAGGTTGCCTGGGACGACTTCCTGGAGGCCCAGGGGCGCTTCTCCCCCGATCCCGCTTCGGACTTCTACAACCAGTACCCCGTCGATCTGGAGCTGTGCGAGGAGTTCGGCATCAACGGCATTCGCCTCTCCATTGCCTGGAGCCGCATCTTCCCCAACGGCACCGGCGAGATCAACCCCGAGGGCGTGCAGTTCTACCACGATCTCTTCGCCGAGTGCCACAAGCACCACGTTGAGCCGTTCGTCACGCTACATCACTTTGACACGCCGCTTGTCCTCTTTGAGAAGGGCGACTTCCTCAACCGCGAGACCATCGATGCCTTTGCGGACTTTGCCACCTTCTGCTTTAAGGAGTACGCCGACCAGGTGACCTATTGGTTCACCTTTAACGAGATCTGGGCCGACGCCTCCAACACCTACATCGAGGGCACCTTCCCCGGTGGTGTTAAGGCGCATCTGGCCGAGGCCTTCCAGTGCGAGCACAACATGATGCTCGCCCACGCCAAGGCAGTACTGGCCTTCCACAACGGCGGTTTTAAGGGCAAGATCGGCGTCATCCAGTCGCTGGAGTTTAAGTATCCGCTCAACGAGAACGACCCCGCAGACATCAAAGCCGCCAACAACGAGCACGTGCTGCAGAACCAGTTCTTGCTCGACGCCACCTTCCGCGGCGACTACGCGCCCGACACCCTCGAGTGCGCCAACCGCTTGGCTGCCGTCTCGGGCGGCACCATCGAGATCCTAGACGAGGATCTGGAAATCATGCGCGAGGCCGCGCTCTACAACGACTACCTGGGCGTTAACAACTACCAGTGCCGCTTCTTGAAGGCCTACGATGGCGAAAACGACCTGCACCACAACGGTACGGGCGAGAAGGGCACTGGCCGCTGGCGCGTTAAGGGCATTGGCGAGCATGTGAACAAGCCCGGCGTCCCCACCACCGACTGGGACTGGATCATCTATCCCGAGGGCCTGTTCGATCTGCTCGTCTACATTAAGCAGCGCTACCCCAACTACAAGCAGATCTTCATCACCGAGAACGGCATGGGCTACAAGGACCCCTATAAAGACGGCTTTGTGGACGACCAGCCGCGCATCGACTACATCGAGCAGCACCTGCGCTGGTTGCTCAAGGCCATGGAGGTGGGCGTCAACGTGGGCGGCTACTTCCTGTGGAGCCTGCAGGATCAGTTCTCCTGGACCAATGGCTACAACAAGCGCTATGGCTTCTTCTACGTTGACTTTGAAACCCAGAAGCGCACGCCCAAGGCAAGCGCATACTGGTATAAGCACGTGGCGCAGACCCGTCGTCTGAACTAGCGGCTGGCGGGGTCGCCTGCCCACATAACCTGTCCCCATTTCTCAGCCGGGGGCGGCACGTCACACGGCGCGCCGCCCCCGGCCTTTTTTTGGGCGGACCGTGTCGCACGTTTGTCTCGATCTGTAACATCTAGCCGAGTTTTTGGGTCCTAGATGTTACAGATTGAGATGAACGAGCCGAGCACGTCTACGCCCGCAGATCCCGCACGCTCGCGCGCTCGACCAGCACACCCGAGACAAGCGTACGGCTTCTGGAGCTCGGGGCTTCCAGACCTGCGACGACCTCATTAAGCGCACGGACGCCCAGCTCGCGGTGGCGAAACTTCACCGACGTCAGAATCGAGTTGGGAATCGTCTTGTAGAGCTCATCGTCGAAGCCGATCACGGACACGTCGTCGGGCACACTGAGCCCTTTGTCACGTAGAGCCATCATCACGCCGTTTGCCATGCAGTCGTTAGCGGCGAGGACCGCCGTGCAATCGGGCTTATCGGCAAGCACAAGGCCCGCGGCATAGCCACTATCCGCATTCCAATCGCCTTGCAGAGGCTCGGGCGGCTCAATGCCACGCGCCTCGAGCGCCGCTCGCCAACCTTTCATACGGCACTGGCTCGACAGCGCTTCTTTCTTACCAGAGACGAAGTACACGTTCTTGTGCCCACGATTTAAGAAGTACTCGCACGCCATGCGCGCACCACCCTCTTGATCGTCACTGACGGTGGAGCAGGTAGGATGTTCCATTGATGTGATAATCACCGTCTTGAGGTCTTTCGGCGCCTCAAAAGTATCAAAGTCATCGACCATCTGACGCAGGTTGAAGATCATGCCGTCAACGGGAAGCTGCGACATCCTGCGCGCCGCATCGGCAAGGGTCATCTTCTCCCCCGCCCGCTTTTTGATCATCGTGAGCGCAAAGCCTCGCTCTTCGGCGGCATCGGCGATACCGTCAATCATGTCCACGGCACCGCCTGACAAGTGAAACAGCACAACGCCGATGCACCCGTAACGGCCCAACTTGAGCGAACGAGCGGCAAAGTTGGTTCGAAATCCGAGCGCCTCCATTGCCGAATGGACCTTATCGCGTGTCGACTCTCGCACGTTATCGGGCTCGTTGATCACACGCGAAACCGTCTTGAGAGAAACACCCGCGGCAATCGCCACGTCGTTCATCGAGACGTTTTTCTTGTCCATCGTTGTCACTGCTTCTCCACTCGATTCTCTATCGCTTGTTTTTTGCGTTCTAGCATACACCACCTGCCTGACTGATAAATCAACCGTTTACCGAACAATATCGACCACTCACCCGTATATCCTTGTTGCTCTTCCAAAAATGTCTTACGTTGTCATTAACGAAATGACAACGTTGTCATTTCGCAATGCCTTCCTTGAGCAGGAAGGTTTCCGGGCAGTCCTGACCATCCATCGACGACCAGTTCCATCCACATGCATCGCGCATCAAGTAGCAAAGGAGCTCTATGGACGCCATCGTAAAGATGCTCGAAAAGCATCAGCCGTTCTTTGAGAAGATCTCGAGGAACATCTACCTCCAGGCCATCAAAGACGGATTCCTTGGGTGCATGCCCATCGTCCTTACCTCTTCGATCTTCCTGCTGATTGCCACCCTTCCTGGCGTAGTTGGCATCACGCTGCCCCAGCCGCTCATCGACTGGTGCAACAAGCTGTACAACTTCACCATGGGTGTCATGGGCATCATGGTTGCCGGCACCACTGCCAAGAACTTTACGGCTTCCATGAACCGTCGCATGCCCGCCGGCAAAGTGCTCAACGACGGTTCCACCATGGTGGCCGCCCAGTGCAGCATGCTGCTGCTCGCAGTCACGCAGTTCACCACCAAGTTCAACGGCTCCGAACTTTCGGTCTTCGACTGCACCAGCATGGGCACGCGCGGTCTGTTCTCGGCCTACATCGCCGCGTTCATTACCGTGTGGGTCTATAAATTCTGCGTCTCGCGCGATCTGACCATTAAGCTGCCCAAGGAGGTCCCGGGCGCCATCGCTCAAAACTTCCGCGACATCATCCCCTTTGGCGGCGCCGTCATCATCTGCGGCATCATCGATGTGGTTGTGCGCAACCTCATGGGCGTTCCGTTCTCCGAGCTGCTCATCAAACTGCTCTCCCCGCTCTTTACCGCTGCAGAAACCTATCCTGGCCTTATCCTTATCCAGGCAGCCACCGCGTTCTTCTGGTTCATCGGTGTCCATGGTCCTTCGATTGTCCAGCCGGGCATCGACCCCATCCGTCTTGCCAACCAGGCCGAGAACCTGCAGGTTCTGCTGGCCGGTGGTCACCCCGCCCACTCCCTCACCTTTAACATGTCGCTCGTGGGTGAATTCGGCGGCACCGGCGCCACGTTCATCGTGCCGCTTCTGCTGATTCTCTTTATGAAGTCCAAGCAGCTCAAAGCCGTCGGTAAGGCCTCGATTGTTCCTGTTGCCTTCGCCGTCAACGAACCGCTGCTCTTTGGCGCGCCGATGATCCTTAACCCCTACATGCTCATCCCCTTTGTTGCCGCCGGCTGCGTCAACGTGAGTGTTGCCAAGTTCTTTATCGATAACGTGGGCATGAACGGCTTCTCCTTCGTGGTGCCTTGGGCTACCCCTGCCCCCATCGGCATTTTCATCACCACGAACTTCCAGCTTATCGCCCTGGTATTTGTCGCGATCATCATCTTGCTGGACGCCATCATCTACCTGCCGTTCTTGAAGGCATACGATAAGCTGCTCTGCGACCAGGAGGCCGAGCGCGCCGCCGAGCTGGGTCTTGAGTCCGATGGTGCTGCCACCATTGCCGCCAGCATCTCTGCGCCCGCTGTCGAGCAGACCGCCGTTGCCGTCGAGCCGACCGCCGCTGCCGCCGACAGCAAGCCTGTCGCCGATCAGCCCGAGCCCGCCGCCGACGCATCCGCCAAGAAGGATGTCGACGGCCTGAAGGTCCTCGTCCTGTGCGCCGGCGCCGGCACCTCTGCCATGCTTGCCAACGCCATCAAGGAAGGTGCCGCGCAGACCGGAGAGAACATCGCCTCCTCCGCAGGCGCCTATGGCCAGCACACTGCCATCATGGATCAGTACGACGTTATCGTGCTTGCCCCGCAGGTCCGTAGCTACTACAACGACATGAAGGCCGACACCGATCGCCTGGGCATTAAGCTGCTCGCCCCGCGCGGTAAGGAATATATCGACCTTACCCGCGACCCCGCTGGCGCCATCAAGTGGCTCCGCGAGAACCTCGACTAGTTCCTCCCTCTGTTGGTGCCCGGATCCCCAGTTCGGGCACCTCTCCCTATTCGTATCCCACAGAAAGGATGACTCATGACCAACCCCATGCAGTTCCCCGACGGCTTTGTATTTGGCGGCGCCACCGCCGCTTACCAGGTTGAGGGCGAGACCCGCACGCACGGCAAGGGCAAAGTGCCCTGGGACGATTTCCTGGCAGCTCAGGGTCGCTTCTCCCCCGATCCCGCAAGCGATTTCTACAACAAGTACCCGGTCGATATCGACCTGTGCCAGCGCTTCGGCATCAACGGTATCCGCGTCTCCATCGCCTGGAGCCGCATCTTCCCCAACGGTACTGGTGAGATTAACCCCGAGGGTGTTGCCTTCTATCACGAGCTCTTTGCCACCTGCAATAATGCCGGCGTTATCCCCTATGTCACGCTCGATCACTTTGATACACCTGAGGCCTTTTACCAGAACGGCGACGAGGGTTTCCTGACGCGCACGACGATCGACGCCTTTGTCGAGTACGCCAAGTTCTGCTTTGCCGAATTCACCGAGGTCAAGCACTGGTTTACCTTTAACGAGATCCCCGCGACCGCCGAGGGCAGCTTTATCGTCGGCAACTGGCCGCACGGCGAGAAGTATCGCCTGGACAAGGCCTTCCAGCTTATGCACAACATGATGGTGGCCCACGCCAAGGCCGTCGTCGCCTTCCACGAGGGCGGCTTTGAGGGCGAGATCGGCATTGTCCAGAACCTGGAGCCCAAGTATCCTCTCGATCCCAACAGCGCCGCCGACTGCGAGGCAGCTCGCATGGCCGACGTCATCAACAACCGCTGGGTACTCGACGCCACCTTCCGCGGCCACTATGCAGCCGACACCATGGAGGCTGCGACCAAGCTGGCTCATATCGCCGGCGGCGAGCTCGACGTCCGCGACGAGGACATCGCCGCGCTGACCGCCGCGCTCCCCTACAACGATTGCCTGGGCGTCAACACCTACAAGTGCCAGTTCCTGCGTGCCGCCGAGGGCGAAAACGACATCAACCACAATGGCACCGGCGACAAGGGCTCCTCGCGCTGGTTCCTCAAGGGCGTGGGCGAGTCATGCGTGCGCGAAGGCATACCCACCACCGATTGGGACTGGATCATCTATCCCGAGGGCCTCTACGACCTGCTGCTGCGCATTAAGAACGATTACCCCAACTACAAGAAGATCTACATCACCGAGAACGGCATGGGCTATAAGGACGACTTCGAGGATGGCTTTATCGACGACGCCCCTCGTATCGACTACATGCGCCAGCATCTCGCATGGATCCTCAAGGCAATCGACGGCGGCGTAAACGTCGACGGCTACTTCGTGTGGTCGCTGCAGGACCAGTTCTCCTGGACCAACGGCTATAACAAGCGTTACGGCCTGTTCTACATCGACTTTGAGACCCAGAAGCGCTATCCCAAGGCGAGCGCGTACTGGTACAAGAACGTCGCGGAGACCGGCCTGCTTATGGCCTAGTTTCCGCCGCATACCCCCTGTCGGCCGCATGCGAATCCCCCCACGGGTTCGTATGCGGCCTTTTTGTTTTTGGTGGGCCCGAGCAGGCCGTTTGTCTCAATCTGTAACATCTAGTCGAGTATTTCGGCCCTAGCTGTTACAGATCAAGACAAACGCCACAGGTCAATCCCTTTAATCTCAATCTGTAACATCTAGCCGAGTTTTTCGATCCCAACTGTTACAGATTGAGACGATTCGACGGTATCGTCCGCATGGACACACCGTGGTACAATTGTGTCCCAACGCAAAGGAGGTACCCATGTCAGCTTGTGTGCCCGTCCGAGATATGAAGGACACTGCTGCATTCACTACGCTTGTTGAGTCTGAGCGCGACGTCACCGTAACCAAGAACGGCTACGAGGCCATGCACTGCATCAGCAGCGACCAGTATCGCCTCATGCAAGAAGAAATCGCCAAGGCAAAACTACTGTCTCGTATGATGTTGGCAGAAGACGAAATATCGCAAGGCGACTACAGCGATTACGAATCCTTCGCGGCTTCGATACGAGACAAATATGACCTATAACGTCGTAATCCTCAAAAGCGCGCGATATGAGTACGAGAGTATCGTCGGATACCTTGCCCAAATCCTCAAGAATCCGCGCGCAGCAGGCAATTTTGTCGCTGAGTTTGAATATCAGCTTGATCTGCTTCGCGAGCAGCCGCTCCTACGTCCCCTCTCGCACATGCAAGGGCTGGCGGCACGTAATTACCGATCGTTTCCCGTCAACAACTACGTGTGCCTTTATAAGTTTGAGCACGAAACAATCTATATCGCCCACATCTTTCATCAGTCACAGGACTACGCCCGCCTGGTCTAGCCCACAAGCTGAATACTTGGCCCGAGCACATTTGCGCGTCAGCGTGAAGCGGTAATCCCCACGCCGGCAGGGGGCAGAAGTATCGCCTGCAGCGCTAGCTAGCAGATGACCCGCGTGTGCTCCTCGATGGCAGTGCGGTCCTCGGCGGCGATACCCGGCTCGCACACCACGGCGTCCAGGCTGTCCAGGCGGCAGAAGGTGTAGAAGTCGCGCTTGCCGATCTTGCTGGAGTCGGCGATCAGATAGCGCGAGTCGGCCTTGCTAAAGGCGAGCTGCTGGATGCGGCCCTCTTCCATGTTGGACGTAGATACGTCACCGTCCAAGATGCCGTTGGCGCCGATAAACGCCGCATCGATGCCCAGCGCACGCAGGGTATCCTCAGCCGTTGGCCCCACAAAAGCGGCTGTGCGGCGACGGTACATACCGCCCACGAGGCACAGGTCGCAGTCTTCGCGCGCCTCGAGCAGGTTAAACACCGAAAGCGAATTGGTCACGATGCGCAGGCGAAATGCCGGCAGCATCGAAGCCATCTGCTCAACCGTGGTGCCTGTACCCAAAAAGATGGTCGAGCCCTCCTCGATAAGCTCCACGGCGCGGCGCGCGATCTGCAGCTTTTCCTCGGCATGCTTAGTGCGCTTTTCGCTGTGCGAATACTCGTGGCGCAACATAGCGTGGGGACGACCCTGCGCACTACGGGCGCCGCCGTGCACGCGCTCGATCTCGCCCAGGCTCGCAAGTTCCTCAAGGTCGCGGCGGATCGTCATATCCGAGACGCCCAGTGCATCCGAAATCTCCTTGACCGAGACCGTGCCCTGCTCTTCGAGCAGCTGACGAACCCTATCCTGTCGCTCTGCCTTAATCACGATGAATCCTCGCCGTTCTTTGCGCGCATATCATTCAAACAGTAACGAACAAATTGTATCAGACTCGTGCGCGTCAAAAATGAATGCCCGCACAGCTCCAATCATCACTTTTTTGAGAAAAATACCCCCTACTTTAGTGGGGTGTAGTGATAATCTCGCCTGTTCGCGCTACAGTTTGTCGGAAATACCTCGATGTTAGGAACCAAATGATCACTTCCGAGCTTTTCGGCACCGCGCCGTGCGGTACCCCCGTTCATCGTTACACCCTCAACGGGCCCGAGATCTGCGTTCGCATTATGGACTATGGCGCCACCGTGCTGGGTATCGATGTGCCCGACATTCCCGGCAACGTGCGCGATGTGGTGCTGGGCTTCGATAGGCTCGAGGATTACTTTGACAACCCCGCCTGCTTTGGCGCGACCATCGGCCCCGTGGCCAACCGCATCGCGGGCGCCACGATTACCATCGACGGCACGGACTGGCATATGCCCGCCAACGAGGGCGCCAACAACCTGCACAGCGATCTTGAGCACGGTCTGCATAAACGCGTGTGGGACGTTGAGCTCGACGAGGCCCATAACGCCGTGCGCATGACCACCTCGCTTGAGGATGGCGAACTGGGCCTTCCCGGCAACCGCACCTTTACGGCCGTGTTTACCGTTACACGCACCGGCGTCTTTCGCATCGAGTATGGCTGCGAGAGCGACCGCGCCACCTACGTGTCCATGACCAACCACACGTACTTTAACCTTGCCGGTCATAACGCCGGCATGGACTGTGAGCACTTCTTTGTTGCTAACGCTGCTCACTACCTGCCCATTAACGAGCAGAACATCCCCACCGGCGAGATTGCTCCGGTCGAGGGAACACCGTTTGACTTCCGCGAGCTGCGCCCCGTCGCACCCGGCATGGAGGCCGACGACCCGCAGATTAAGCAAGCCCGTGGCTACGATCACTGCCTGTGCATCGATGGCTATCAGTACGGGCGCAACCTGCGTCGCGCTCTGCATGTTGAGGAGATGTGGACCGGCCGTGAGCTGGACTACTACACCACCGCCCCGGGCGTGCAGCTCTACACCGGCAACTGGCTGGGCGACGAGCACGCCAAGGACGATGCTAACTATGGCTGGGGCGCCGGCTTTGCCCTCGAGGCCGAGATGTACCCCGACACGCCGCACCAGCCGCTGTTCCCGCAGGGCATTGTGGGCCCGGGTCACCCCTACAGCAATGTGATCGAGTACCACTTTATGAGGCACTAAGCCCACAACGCGACATATCACACAGCATCGCCCGCCGGCACCACCGCCGACGGGCGTTTTTTCATCTTTTGGGCTCATTTTCGCTGTGACTGTATGAGTGACATATCAAAACTATGCCCATTTACTACGTTTAGCCCGGGATGCTCGACTATGCACCGGTTTTTGTTAAATTCGCAAGCCGTCTACCTGCGGTTTTGTTTTTCTCAAATTCGGCATGCTCGGCGATAGGCGATCAAACGTAGTAAATGGGCATAGTTTTTGACAGGCGGCATCGCGCGAGTCCCTCGCAAGGGCAAAATGATCCGTTTCCCTCCGTCCCCAAGGGATCAGTTGAACAGATTGCCGATGGGTTCGGGAGCGGAACTGGGGAGATAGCGGATTTCTAGTTCAATGCCGAGCTTTTGCAGCTCTCTCAGAGCAGCGACGTCTGCATCGTCTATGGCGACTGCGGGCGTTGCGGGACGCTTGCCCTCCCCTGTCTGCATATGGCCAATGCTGATCTTGGTTATTGGCACACCGCCCTTAACCAGCGCGAGTGCATCGGAGGGTGAGGCCACCATGATCAGAATCAACTGGCGCGGCGTTGCGGTATGAATGATGTCGACGGTCTTTTGCACCGAGAAGAATCGCGTCCAGACGCCATCGGGTGCCGCCACTCTCATGGGTGCCCATTGACGCGAATCCGCCACGATCTCATCGTTGACGATTAGGACAAGGTTGGAACCCACGGCCTCGTTCCACAGCGCAACATCTTGCCCGTAAATGAAACGGTCATCGATACGCGTGAGAAGGATATTGGGTTGAGCCATGGCTGCCCCATTCTGTTTGAGACCCATACGAGAGGGACGTCGGCCACCAACTCGACAGCAGGTCAAGCACCAAATGGGCACCGCGGACATCACGCCTCTAATATTAGTGCATTTAAAGTGAGAAAAGCCGTCAGAACACTTGCGCGGATTTGCGATGTCCCGTATCATAGACAGCCGTTGACGCCTCAGTTGCGTCACCACATGGCCGCCAGCGTAGCTCAGTTGGTAGAGCACCGCTCTCGTAAAGCGGGGGTCACCGGTTCGAGCCCGGTCGCTGGCTCCATTACACAAGACAGCCGCCTTCGGGCGGCTTTTTTTGTTGCCAATTTTGAGTGCGCATGCGCCAATGCAAGCACAACGCCGCCGACAACTCCCCTACTCAACAAAAAAGCCCCGCCAGCCGCAATCCCCTAAGGAACCGCGATCAGCGGGGCCTAAGCGCGCTTCCCCAAAGGATAACGCTCACAACACGAACAGCTCAGCCGAGCAGTGCGCTACTCCTCCCAGTAAGCGTCTGCAAGCAGCTTAAAGCAGATCTTCTTGACCGGCTGTGCGCCATCGCCCGGGAACTCGAGCGTGGGCATGTGAGGCTCGCCGGCAACAAACAGCGCAAACTTGTCGTCAGCAAGATCGCCGGCGATCGAAGCGTCGGAATCGACCAGATCGTAGTCGTCCTTCTCGTCAAACTCCTGGACCAGCGTCAGGCTGCCCGTGGCAACCTTAAAGGCCTCGCGACCCTCGACGTCGATCTGCAGGTCGTGATAGCGCTGATGCGTCTCGTAGTGAGCCTCGGCCTCGGGACGCGTCGTGGGAGCCATGACGTTCGCAAAGACCTTGTCGCCCAGAATCGGATGGCTACCGACCTCGAGCTGCGCCGGGTCGTTCTCCTCGAGCCAGTCGATCAGCACGTCGAGGCCCTTGAGCATTCCGCGGTACTCCTCGATATCG
>CABRGB010000030.1 GCA_902470345.1 uncultured Collinsella sp. | reverse complement strand
CTTGCGCTTGCCGTGGGCGATCGTGCGCCCTGGGCGCCGGCGCTCGACAGGCTGGTGCTTCGCGTGCCCGCCGGTGGGCGCACCTGCGTGATGGGCGCCTCGGGTGCGGGCAAGTCGACGTTGCTTGCGCTGGCGGCGGGGGAGTGCGTGCCGTGCTCCATGGTGTTTCAGGATGTGCGCCTGGTAGAGGGCGCCTCGGCTTTGGATAACGTGCTGGTGTGCGCCGACGCGCGCGTGGACGCCTCGAGCGCCGCAGCCCTGCTGCGCCTGCTGGTGCCGGGGGTCGATGTACATGCTCGTGTGGCCGAGCTCTCAGGCGGGCAGCGCCGTCGCGTCGAGATCGCCCGAGCCCTGCTGTGTCCGGGCGACGCGGTGATTCTGGACGAGCCTTTTACCGGCTTAGATACCGCTGCGCGCGACGCATGCGCCGAGGTCGTGCTCGACTTGCTCGACGGCCGCATGCTGTTGCTTGCCACACACGATGCCGCTGACGCTCGGGCCCTCAATATCTCGGACATCATTACGCTCTAAATACTTACTCAGCAACAAAATGATCCGTTTTTCTCCGTTCCCATGGGGTCGGGTATGGTATTCTATCTGCGGGGTAATACTTAGGAATACCAAGTAATACCAACGCCGTAGAAACAAACTCCAGATGCGGGCCAATCGGGTTGCCTTCACAGCCCGTCGCCCAGCCGCGTGGCCCGCATCTATCCGCACCACCGTCGTTTCAAAAAGGAAGCGCCATGGCAGAACACATGACCCCGGTTGTCGCGAAGGTCTTGCCCGAGGAAAAGGCGGCCTTCGCGGCGGCAACCCAGCTCGTAGGCACCACGCCGTCCAACGCTATCCGCATGTTTATCGCCGCGTTCAATCGCTGCGGCACCTTTCCGTTCGACATTTCGCCCAGCGGGGCCTTTGGCACTGCGCCCGATTCTCATCAATAAGTGATCCGTTTTCCTCCGTCCCCATGGGATCAGCTCTCTGCCGAGTTGTGGTAGAACTAGGGAACGGTTTTGAGGAGGTTGGCATGCTCAATGCGATGATTTGGGCGCTTGCCTGTTTTGGCGTTGTCGCTGCCGATATAGCCCTGAGCGTGGTTCTGTTTTCAGTTCTCGATGCCGTATCGGTGCTGACGGGCTATCCGATCGACAATCTCGATATCCAATGGTTCCAGGCTGCCGCTCAGACGGCGTCGTTTTTGATGGCGCTGCTGTGGTGGCGTTATTTGTGGCCGCGCTCGTTTATGGCGCGCTGGCAGGGCGAGCGCCCGCTTGGCGGGGGAGCGCGTGGGGCGTGGAAACGCATCGCCTGCGTTATCGTGATCGGCCTTGCCCTGCAGGTGGTCGTTGGCTACGTGACCGACGCTGTGCTGTCGCTGTTACCCGGGGCGGCGGCCGATTACAGCGAACTTGTCGAGGAGACGGGCATGGGCGACACGAGCTATCTGGCCGTCCTGACCACGGTGCTCGGCGCTCCGTTTTGCGAGGAACTGCTGGTGCGCGGCATCATCTTTGAGTTTTCGCTCCGAGCATTTAACCCGCAGTGCCGTCCGCTCTGGAAACGCCGGCGTCGCGCACGGGCGCAAGACGTCGCCATGGTGCCCTGGGCGGCCCCGAGTACCTGGGGCGTCGCCGCGGCGATTGTGCTGCAGGCGGCGGTCTTTGGCTTTATGCATATGAACTGGGTGCAGGGCTGCTACGCCGGCGCCGCCGGTCTGGTCTTTGGCTGGGTACTCGTGACCACTGGAAAGCTCCGCTACACGATCCTGCTGCACTTTGCCTTTAACGCCGGGTCGTACCTCATGGGCCTGCTGTGGTTTGTGAACACGCCGCTCGACGTGGCGGTCACGGTTGCCATCGTCGGCTTTGTACTGGTAGAGGCGATGCGCTCGCTGCTTCGATTGCGCATTCCCGTGTCGCGCGAAGCTGATCGGTCTGAGTAATAACGCCTTTAATTAGACCGATGCGTCCTGAACGCACCTGGCGTTTCGCCGAATGCTTCTTTAAATTTTGAGTAAAAGAATGACATGTTGGAGATGCCGACTTTTCGGGCTACATACTGCACGCTGCGCTCGGTGTTATTGAGAAGATATGCCGCCTCTGTGAGCTGCTGGTTGAGCTTGATTTGCGAAAACGTTTTGCCGGTTTTTTGCTTGATCAAGCTGCTGAGATAGCTGGTGCTATAACCCGTATCGCTCGCAATGCTTTCGAGTGTGCAGTCGCCGTAGCTTCGCTCAATATGATTCAGAATCGACACGATGCGTTCGTCCGACATGATCGCCTGGTTATCAGTTGCGGAGCGTCGGTACAGTCCTCGAATGAGAACAAGGAATAGGCTGACGGCGAGGTGCCTCATGAGTTCATTGGAATAGGCATCTTTAAAGTGATATTCGATAAAGAGCATCTCGATGAGGCGTCGCGCATGTCGGGCGTATTCCTCTGGAAGAATGAGATATTTTCGGGCCTCGCGGTTTTTGGACACAAAATCAAATAGAAGATTCGTTAATGGTGACGCGCCGGGTAGCTGGCTCAGGAACAACGAATCGAACATTTCTTTTTTGAAGACGATCGAAATGACGATATCATGCTCGCCCTTAACGTATGGAACGCTTCTGACTACGCCGGTGTTGCAAATGAGCACGTCGCCCTTTTTAAGGAGTAGTCGCCGTCCGTTGACGATAAACGTGCAGACGCCGTCGTACACGTAGTTAAGCTCCATATCCCGATTGATATGAGGAGGAATATCGGTAAAGCGCGACTCCTTGATAAGGCCCACGGGGTTTTCGTCGAGAGTTTCTTTCCAATCAAACAGATAGACCTCTTCGCCGTTAATGGTTGTGGTTTCCACCCTGTTATATCGCGGGCTGAGCTCTCCTGGATGCGTGCGATGCCACTCTTCGGTCTCGGTATGCGTATAGAGCAGCTGTTTGAGATTCGAATCCATGGGGTGCTCCAGGGGTGAACGGTAGAATCGATGCCTTAAACGGTATTATATCTAAAAAAATGTTATAAACAAACGCGCTCTATGCGATATCTTATGCATCTTGTTCTTCCTAGTATTGGGTTATCCGCTGGAGCATCCGATCAAGGAGGGCAAATGAGTAAGTTAAAACATGGGTTTGACTCCGACTTTTTATGGGGCGGAGCCATATCGTGCTCGCAGGCCGATGGCGCCTGGAATGAGGGCGGAAAGGGAAAGTCGACGCAGGATTGTCGATGGCTGGATGGTACCTGGACTCATGACCAGATTGAGGACAAGCATCAAAACAACCCCTTCTGCCATGACGAACTAATGAACGCTCTCGCAGATGATGGTGTTGAGTTCTACCCGTTTAGGCGCGGTAACGACTTCTATCATCACTACCGTGAGGACATCGCGCTTTTTGCGGAGATGGGCCTCAAGCTGTTCCGCACCTCTATTTGCTGGAGCCGAATCTATCCTAACGGAGATGATCTTGAGCCTAACCGCGAAGGCATCGAGTGGTATCGAAGCATGCTGGGTGAGTGCAAAAAGCACGGCATTAAAACCTTCGTCACCATGCTCCACTATGACATCCCGGTAAATCTTGTCACCACATATGGGGGATGGAAGAATCGCAAGACGATTGATTTCTTCGCCCGCTATGTCGAGACAATCGTTACGGAATTGGGCGATCTGGTCGATTTCTGGCTGCCTTTTAACGAGTTCAATGCAGCGCGTTTTTCGCCTTGGGACGGGGTCTGTCTGGTCAAAGACGAAGAGGGGGAGAACTTCGATCGAGCCATCTTCCAGTGCCTGCACCACGAGTTCGTTGCCAATGCGCGTGCCGTCGAGATTGTCCATCGTCTTTCGCCCGATACTCCCGTTGGCGGCATGATCGCTCGATTCTGTACGTATCCCGCCACCTGCCGTCCCGAAGATAACATGCAGGCTATTCACGACGACCAGTATTCCAACTGGTTCTATACGGACGTGATGGCTCGTGGAAAATACCCCGCTTATATGAATCGCTATTTCGATGCGTGTGATATCGAGATTCAAATGGAACCGGGCGATGAAGAGCTCATCGCTCGCAACACGGTCGACTTCCTGGCCTTTTCGTACTACTTTTCCCAGGTATCCACCTGCGATCAGGGATGGGAGAAGACTGCGGGTAATCTGGTCATGGCAAACAAGAACCCTTATCTCGAGACGAGTGAGTGGGGCTGGCAGCTCGATCCCATTGGCCTGAGGGTTACCCTTAACCAGATGTATGACCGCTATGGGCTGCCTCTGTATATCGCCGAGAACGGCCTCGGTACATCTGATGTAGTCGAGGAGGATGGCAGCATCCACGACGAGTATCGAATCGATTATTTGCGCCAGCACATAAAGTGCCTTAAAGAAGCGGTGATCGATGGCGTTGACGTGCGCGGATACATGATCTGGGGATTCATTGACCTTGTTGCCTGCGGTCCTCTTACGATGGACAAGCGCTACGGGCTTATCTATGTCGATCTGGATAATTGCGGCAACGGCACTGCGGAGCGCTCGCGTAAAGACTCTTTCTATTGGTATCAGAAATGTATCGCCACTAATGGCGAGGATCTTGGGTAGGAGTGATTGTCGTGGCAGACAAGAAGGAACTGGCCGCTCGTGTCCTCGAGCTCGTGGGCGGCGCCGATAACGTTGTTATGGCAACGCACTGCATTACAAGGCTCAGATTCAACCTGAAGGACGATAGCAAGGCAGACCTGGAGGCCCTTAAGACGCTTGACGGCGCCTTGGGCGCGCAGGTTAAAGACGGACAGTGGCAAGTTATCATCGGCGCCAGCGTGGGGTCGGTATATGACGAATTGGAGCCCATGCTAGGTGACAGGATGGGTGGCGAGGTCTCCGCCGACGCCGAGCAGCCTGAGCTCCAAAAAGGTTCGGCTCGCGTATTCGATATCATCACCGGCATCTTTTCCGCTATCATTCCCGCACTGGTGGCGGGAGGCATCGTAAAGGGCATCCTGGCTGCTATCGCGGCTTTTGGAATCGACACGGGTGCCGGCGACTTTGCGATATTCAATATGATTTCGGATATCCCGTTCTACTTCTTGCCGTTTTTGCTGGCAATGTCTACAGCTGATAAGTTCCGGGTCAACCGTTCGCTTGCGCTTTGTGTTGCCGGATCGCTGATGTACCCGACCATTGTCAACGCTGTCGGTACGGGCGAGACGCCCCTTGCGCTGTTCGGTTTTGCGGTGCCGATTTTTAGCTACGCCGATTCCGTGTTCCCGGTTATCTTTGGCGTCATTGGCTTGTCTTTTGTATATCGTGCAATCGACAAAGTCGTGCCGGATCTTTTTAAGCTCGTTGTCGTTCCGGCGCTCTCCCTTGCTATCGTGATTCCCGTCAACCTGTTTGTGCTCGCTCCGATTGGTGCCTGGTGCGGTCTTGGTCTTGCCAACGGTATCGTTTGGCTATTCTCGACGTTAGGCCCCGTTGCCGGTTTTCTGCTGGGCTTCTTTATGCCGCTTATCGTGCTCTTCGGCATGCATCAGTCAACGAGCCCTATCCAGATTTCCAATATCGCAACGCTTGGGTATGACTATCTGCTCCCGATCTCTTTCTGCCATAACCTCGCCGAAAGCGGTGCGTCTTTTGGTGCAGCCCTGCGCATGACCGACGAAAAGCTCAAGTCCGCTGCAATGACGTGCGCCTTCTCAGCATTTATGGGAATTTCCGAGCCCGCCTTGTTTACCGTCAGGTTCCTAACAGGACTCCGCTCATCGCTGCGATGATTGCGGATGGCATTGGCGGTGCGCTTACCGTTGTTCTCGGCGCAAAGTGCTTCGGCTTTGTTATGCCCGGCATTACCTCGTTGCCCGTTTATGCCGATCCAAGCGGCAATCCCATGAACCTGATCATGATTGTCGTCTGCATCGCTTTGACTTGGGTTATCTCTGCGGCGCTCTCGTTTGCGCTCTATGGTCGTTTCGACAAAAAGTAACGACGTTTTGAGATAGACAATATTAATCGGCCGCTCGCCGGGGAATCGTTCTGCGACGCCCCAGCGAGCGGCATTTTATTGGTGGGGCGTGTCGTGTCGCCAACGGCGGCATGCCGCCTCGCCGCGCTAGTTGCGTCTGCCGCCTCCGTTGGCGCCCTGACGCCCCTGTGCCGCGCGATTGCGACCGGCAGTGTTCTGCGCGCGGGACATACCGCCGTGACCCTTGCTGCCCTTGGGCCCCTTGCCGGCGGCGCCACCGTGGGCCTTGCCGCCCTTCTTGCCGGTGCCATGCCCACCGCCGGCAGACGTCTCGCCCGGGCGTGGCGGCACGGGGCGAATCAGGCAAAGCTTGGTATAGCCGATCAGATCACGACGCCCGGCCTTCTCTAGCGCCTCGCGCACCAGCTTGTAGTTCTCGGGCTTGCGATACTGGATGAGCGCGCGCTGCATGGCCTTCTCATGCGGGTCGCGCGCCACGTAGATCGGCTGCATGGTGCGCGGATCTACACCGGTGTAGTACATGCAGGTCGACATGGTGGACGGGGTGGGGTAGAAGTCCTGTACCTGCTCGGGCATGTAGCCCATGTCGCGCACGGCTTCGGCAAGGTCCACGGCTTCCTTCATGGTTGAACCGGGGTGGCTCGAGATCAGATACGGCACCACGTACTGCTTGAGTCCGTATTCGCGATTCAAGCGTTCAAATTTACGGCAGAATGCGTCGTAGACAGCTCGGCTCGGCTTGCCCATCACGGACAGCACCGCGTCGCTCACGTGCTCGGGCGCTACGCGCAGCTGGCCCGAGACATGGTGTTCCAGCAGCTCGCGTAAAAACTCGTCCGAGGCATCGGCCATGGTGTAGTCAAAACGGATGCCGCTGCGCACGAAGACCTTTTTGACGCCCGGCAGCTGGCGCAGGTCGCGCAACAGCTGCGTGTAGCCGCTTTCGTCGACCACCATGTTCTTGCACACGCTCGGCCACAGACAGCGCTTGTTCTTGCACACGCCGTGCTTGAGCTGCTTGTCGCAGGCGGGACGGCTAAAGTTGGCCGTCGGTCCGCCTACGTCGTTGATGTAGCCCTTAAACTCGGGATCGCGCGTGAGCAGCTCTGCCTCGCGCATGATCGAGTCGTGGCTGCGCATCTGCAACACGCGACCTTGGTGGAAGGTGAGGGCGCAAAACGAGCATTCACCAAAGCACCCGCGGTTGGAGCTGATTGAAAACTTGATCTCGGCAAAGGCCGGCACGCCGCCCGCGGCATCGTAGTCGGGATGCCAATCGCGTGCGTAGGGGAGCTCGGCCACCTCGTCCATCTCATCGGTCGTCAACGTCGCCGACGGCGGGTTCTGCACCACATAGACGCTGTTGGGATAGGGCTCTACCAGGCGATGTCCGGTGATGGGGTCCATATTCTGCTGTTGCACGTTAAAGCTGCGTGCGTAGTTGAGCTTGTCGGCGGTAAGGTCGTCCCAGCTGGGTAGCAGGTCGTAGTCGTAGACCTCGTCGAGCGAGCCTGTGCGGTAGACGGTGCCGTTGATATAGGTGATCTGATCGATGGGCAGCCCCGCGTCGAGCGCGTCGGCAATCTCGACAATCGCGTGCTCGCCCATGCCGTAGATGAGGATGTCGGCGCCCGAGTCGAGCAGCACCGAGCGCTTGAGCTTATCCTGCCAGTAGTCGTAGTGGGCCAGGCGGCGCAGGCTTGCCTCGATGCCGCCGATGATGATGGGGGCGTCCTTAAACGTCTGGCGGATGAGGTTGCCGTAGACCGTGACGGCTCGGTTGGGACGGCGCCCCTCCTCGCCACCGGGGGTATAGGCGTCGGTGTGGCGGCGGTGTTTGGTCACCGAATAGTGGTTGACCATGGAGTCCATGTTGCCGGCACTGACCAAAAAGCCCAGGCGCGGCTCGCCGAGCACAGTGATGCTGGCGGGGTCGGTCCAGTCGGGTTGGCAGATGATGCCCACCTTGTAGCCGTGCGCGTCGAGGACGCGACTGATGATGGCCATGCCAAAGCTGGGATGGTCCACATAGGCGTCGCCGCAGATGTAGACAAAGTCGCACTGGTCCCAGCCACGCGCATCCATGTCGGCGCGGCTGACGGGGAGGAACTTATCGCGGCCCGGTCGCCAGGGGCGGGCGGGCGTCGCTTGGGAATGCTTGGTGCGGGCGACCGTGGCCTGCGCCTTACCGCCGCGCTTTTGCTGCTGGCCCTGTTTGCCCTGCTGACTGCGCTGGTTGTTCTGAGCGTGCTGAGGCTTTTTTGCCACGATCCCTCCCGGTGTTTGTATGCTGCACGTAATTGTAACCAGTCTTTTTGGGACGGGGCTAAAAAGACTGGGGGAGTACATGGGCTGGCGGATCGGCGCGTCGATGCGGGTGTCGTTTGTTTCCAGACTGTGTATCCCTGTGTCGAAGGGGTCGTCTCGCGCGCACGCCATGTTGTCAATGGGTTACAGTATGAACGGCGGCTATGTTTCCGCCAACGCACGAGAGAGTCGTCAACAAGGAGGATGCACGACGATGCAGCGTGCCAAACAGATATCGGAGTCTATTGAGCTGGGCATCATCTTGGCGCTCGCCGGTGGCTTTATGGACGTGTATTCGTACATTGGGCGCGACCATGTTTTCGCCAACGCGCAGACAGGCAACATCCTGCTCGTGGGCGTGAGCATCTCGGAGGGCAACTGGGCACTTGCGGGGCGCTACTTCTTCCCCGTGGTGTCGTTTGCCGTGGGCATTATGCTTGCCGACCTGGTACACGAGCGATTTGGCAGCGTGATCCACTGGCGTCAGGTGACGGTGTTCTTTGAAGCCGTCATCTTGCTGGGCGTGAGCTTTATCCCGGGCGGCAATTTCAACCTGCTCGCCAACTGCCTCACCTCGTTTGCCTGCGGCATGCAGGTCGAGAGCTTCCGCAAGATCCACGGTCACGGCATCGCTACGACCATGTGCATCGGCAACTTGCGCAACGCGCTGCAAAACGTGGACGATTACATCATCACCCACAGGCGCGGCTTTTTGGAAAACGGCCTGCTGTATTTTGGCGTGATCTTTACCTTTGTGTTTGGCGCCGTGTTGGGCAACTGGTGTATTGAGCGCATGGGCCTGCACGCCATCGTCGTGGCGAGCTTGCTGCTGTTTATCGCGTTTGCCATCATGTTCATCGACCGCGAGCGCGACTTGCGCTTACGCTGGAAGGTTGCGGCCGAGGCTTGGAAAGAGGGCTGCCGAAAGTAACCGATTGCGGCAAAGGGGCTGTTCCTTTGCCGCAATATTTTTCATCATCTGTTGAAACGCTTTAACACTTTTGATGTTCTCACGCGTTTTTTGTTTCAAAAGCGTTAGGATGGGACTTATAGCGCGGGGCGTAATGGGTGCCTCGCACACGATGGGAGGCTATCAATGGCTAATCGTTTCGTTCTCAATACCATCTCTTATCATGGTTCCGGCGCCATCAAGGAGATCCCCGGCGAGCTCCAGCGTCGCGGCTACAAGAAGATCTTCGTCTGCTCCGATCCCGATCTGGTCAAGTTTGGCGTTACCGCCAAGGTGACCGACGAGCTCGACGCCGCCGGCATCGCCTGGAGCCTCTACTCCGAGATCAAGCCCAACCCCACGATTCAGAACGTCAAGGACGGCGTCGAGGCCTTCAAGGCCGCCGAGGCTGACGCTATCGTGACCATCGGTGGCGGCTCCTCCATGGACACCGCTAAGGCCATCGGCATCATCATCAACAACCCCGAGTTTGCCGATGTCCGCAGCCTCGAGGGCGTTGCTCCGACTAAGAACCACGCCGTGTTCACCATCGCCGTGCCGACGACCGCCGGTACCGCTGCTGAGGTGACCATCAACTACGTCATCACCGACCCCGAGAAGGTCCGCAAGTTCGTGTGCGTCGACACCAACGACGCCCCCGAGGTCGCCGTCGTCGACCCCGACATGATGGCTTCCATGCCCGCCGGCCTGACCGCTTCCACTGGCATGGACGCTCTGACCCACGCCATCGAGGGCTACACCACCAAGGGCGCTTGGGAGCTCTCCGACATGTTCCACTTTGAGGCTATTAAGCTGATCAGCGAGAACCTGCGTGACTCCGTCGCCGAGGCCAAGTCCGGTCAGCCCGGCTCCGGTCGCGAGGGCATGGCCCTTGGTCAGTATGTCGCCGGCATGGGCTTCTCCAACGTTGGCCTGGGCATCGACCACGCCATGGCTCACACCCTGTCCGCTCACTACGACACCCCGCACGGCGTCGCCTGCGCCATGCTGCTGCCGATCGCCATGGAGTTCAACAAGCCGGTTTGCGCCGAGCGCCTGGCCAAGGTTGCCGTCGCCATGGGCGTTGACACCACGGGCATGAGCACCGACGAGGCTGCTGACGCCGCCATCGCCGCCGTCAAGCAGCTTTCCGCCGACGTGAACATCCCGCACGTCTGCGAGGCCATGAAGGCTGACGAGATCGAGGTCCTGGCCAAGGACGCCATGGCCGACGCCTGCTTCCCGGGCAACCCGCGCGAGGCGACGCTCGACGACGTCATCGAGCTCTTCAAGAAGATCTGCCCGGCTGCCTAACTGGTTCGGCGGGCCTCTGCCCGTTAGCCCCACAATCGTCCTCGGACATGTCGGAGGCCCCGCTGCGCACTACGTGCGGCGGGGCCTCCTCCTGTCCTGCGGAAAGATTGTGGGGCCAACGGACAGGGCCCGCCGGCTCGTTATTGTGGCGGGAGCAGTTCTGGGGAGCTCGATGGGTCATCTCGCTAGGTAAAAAGATGGTTCGCGGTGGTATCGTTGCTGTGGGTTTAATTCGATATGAAAGGGTGACTTTGGTGTCCAAGATGGATTCTACGCTCTCCTATATTACTGACCAGTTGAAGGCGCTGACTTCAATTGCTTCGCCTACGGGCTATACCTGTGCGGCGACTGATTATCTGATGGAGACGTTGCGCGATATGGGCTTTGGGCCCGAGCGCTCCAATAAGGGCAATGTGCTCGTTGAGCTTGGTGGTGAGGGCGAGCCGCTCGTATTGGCGAGCCATGTCGATACCCTGGGCGCCATGGTGCGCTCCATTAAGGATAATGGTCGCCTGCGCCCCACGACTCTCGGCGGGCATCAGTGGTCTACGGCCGATGGCGAGAACTGCACCGTTTATACGCGCGACGGCAATGTCTACACGGGCGTGGTCCTCAATACCGAGCCTTCGGCGCATGTGGCCGATGAGCCGGTCAAGACCATCGAGAAGAACATGGAAATCTTGCTCGACGAGAACGTCGACAGCAAGGACGATGTGCTCGAGCTGGGTATTCAGACCGGCGACATCATCGCTATGGATCCGCGCACCACGGTGACGGAGAGCGGATACATTAAGAGCCGCTTCCTGGACGACAAGCTGTCCGCGTCGATTCTGCTGGGTCTGGCCCGCGCCGTTGCTGACGGCGAGGTGTCGCTTTCGCGCAAGGTGTCGCTGCTCTTTACGGTGTACGAGGAGGTCGGTCACGGCGGCGCCTTTGTGCCGGCCGACACGCGCGAGATGATCAGCGTGGACATGGGCTGCGTGGGCGACGACCTGGGCTGCACCGAGCGCATGGTTTCGATTTGCGCCAAGGATTCGGGCGGTCCGTACAACTACGACCTGGTAACCACGCTGTCCAACATCGCGCGCGAGCTGGAGCTCGATTACGCCATCGATGTGTACCCGCACTATGGCTCCGACGTCGAGGCCACGCTCTCGGCCGGCTACGACATTCGCCATGGTCTGATCGGCCCCGGCGTGTACGCGAGCCACAACTACGAGCGCAGCCACATCGACGGCGTGCGCAACACCTACGAGCTGGTTCGCGCCTACGTTCAGCGCTAGGGGAGTAGCTTGCGACTCGGCTGACCAATCGCTAAGGCCCGATTTCTCGGGCCTTTTTTCGCTTTGGGTTGTTTAGTATTATGATGCATGTAATCTATTAACTAAACGTTTAAATTACTTAACGAGGTGATGCGGTGTATGGATACGTCTGAGTACTTGTCTATGGGTGATGCTGCCCGCCTGCTGGGCGTTACGAAAGCCCGCATATCTCAACTTGCCGCATCGGGAACGCTCGCGTGCGATATTGTGGGCGGACGGAAGATGGTCGAGTACAATTCCGCGGTCGCTTATCAAAAGGTCCGCAAACGTGGACGCCGTCCTGCGGCCGATGTGGGGCGCAAGTTTACGCTGATGTCCGCCGATTACGAGGTTGCGCGTGTCTCATTTGATCCGACGCGTGAGTTTCCCTTCGAAATCGCCGAGGTACTCGATGCGCAGAGGATGCCGTTTGGCACGTGCTCGAGCTCTTCTCCTACGGTGAATAAACGGGAGCTCAACGTGTGGTGGAGCCATCGGTCGGTGCCCGATGTTCGCCCTGGGCTTATTTCGCGCTACCGCGAGCTGGGGATTGCTAACGGCGTTGAGGTTCCGGTTCGGTGCCTGGGCCTATCACTTTCGGATTGTTATTGGCTGCGGCCGGCAGAATGCGACGGGTTCGAATGGCGAAACCTCAATTACTTCGAGAACGATTTTGAGCGATCGGCGTCCGAAGAGCGTTCGGGTTGGCTGGAAGGCATCGGTCTTAAAAATCCCGACAACACATCCGAGGGCGAGCTTCCTAAATCGTGGATGATTCGCAACGGTGTTCGCGTTCTGGTCAAGGGGTGCGGCATGGACGACCAACGGCCCTTTAACGAGGCGGTTGCAACGGCCCTGCATCGTCGCTTGCTGTCGGAGGGCGAGTTTGTTCCTTATACGGTTGAGCGGATGTTCGATGGCCCTGTGTGTCTGTGCGACGACTTTCTTGACGGCCGCGAGGAATACGTTCCGGCTGTTTCCGTTAAGGGCGCACTTGGTAGCCAGCGGGGAAACTCGACGTACGACCGGTACTGCCGCTTCCTTGGTAAGCATGGAGCAGACGAGGCTGCCGTGAGAAGGTCTATGTCGCAGATGATTGTCTGCGATGCCCTTTTGGCCAACAGCGACCGCCATTGGCGAAACTTCGGCATCATCCGCAATGTCGACACCCTGGAGATAAGGCCTGCCCCGCTGTTCGATAGCGGCAACTGCCTGTGGTACAACGTATCAACTGCCGTGCTCGCAGCTGGGGAGTTTGGGTTTTCCGCTAAGCCGTTTGGGCCCGACCCTTCCGTCCAGCTGGCGCTTGCGGACTCGGTCGATTGGTTCGATCCATCGCGGCTCAACGGATTTGTTGATGAGGCGATCGAGATTCTTTCGCAGAGCGAATGGGCGACGGCGGAGGGTCGACTCGAGGCCATTTGCCGCGGCCTCGAGCGTCGCGTAATCGAGGTTAGTGCCGCTGTTGAGGTGCTTCGACACGTGCAGCGATAAACCTGCGGCTACTTAAGTGCGCCGGTCACCGTACCGCCACCCAGGACGATGTCGCCGCGATAGACGACGACGGCTTGGCCGGGGGCGATGGCTCGTTGCGGCTCGTCAAAAGTTAGCAGCATTTGTCCGTCGGCGTCACGCGTAAGGGTCGCTGCCTGGTCCTTTTGACGGTAGCGGTACTTGGCACCTACGCGAATGCCGCCGGCGTCGAGCTCCGCCTCCATGCGTGCGTCCGGCGCGCTCCAGATCCACTCATCGGCCGTGAGGGCAGCGGCGGTCAGGTCCTCGGCCTCACCCAGATGCACGGTGTTGTTGGCGGCGTCGACGCCCGTCACATACACGGGATGCGCCATCGCGACGCCCAGGCCCTTGCGCTGGCCGATGGTGTAGCGCAGCGCGCCGTTGTGGTGCCCGACCACGCTGCCGTCGCGCCACACAATGTCGCCCGGTGCAGCGGCATGTCCGCAGCGGCGCTCGATATAGCCTGCGTAGTCACCGTCCGCGATAAAGCAGATGTCCTCGCTTTCGGCCTTCTGGGCGTTGGTAAAGCCCTGCTCGGCGGCTATGCGGCGCACGTCGCGCTCTTTGTCCAGGCCAGCCAGCGGAAAGATCGTGTGCGCTAGGCGCTCCTGCGTAAGTGAATACAAAAAGTAGCTTTGGTCCTTTTTGGGGTCCTCGCCGCGATGTAGCTGCCAGGTGCCGTCTGCCGCCTGGCTTGTTTTGGCGTAATGTCCCGTTGCGATGTAGTCGCAGCCCATGTCCAGCGCCGCATCGAGCAGTGCGCCAAACTTAATGTGGCGGTTGCAGATAATGCACGGATTGGGCGTCAGCCCCTCCTGGTAGGCGTTCACAAAGCGCTCGATAACACTGCGGTCGAAGGTCTGCTGCAGGTCGAGCACATGATGGGGTATCCCCAGACGCTCGGCGACCGCCTTCGCGTCGGCGATGTCGCGGCCGACCTTACTCATGCCCGTGGCGGGGTCGGGTGCGGGGCAGGTGAGGCGCATGGTGGCACCGACGCATTCGTAGCCCTGGCTTTTGAGCAGGTACGCGGTCACGCTGGAATCGACGCCGCCGCTCATGGCGACGAGCACGCGCTTGTTGTGCATGGGGAGGTTCTCCTTGGTGGCATGTGGCCAAAAAAGAAAAGCGGCGCGGGAGGCTGGTTCCGCGCCGCAGACATTGTAGCAAGTTCGGGCGTCGTGTGGGACACCCTAACGAGATGGGCTCAGGCGGCCAGAAGAGAGGGTAGACCGGCGTGCCTTGGGCCTATCGACAAGTGACGGGCCCTTAGTCCTGGAAGAGCGCCGTGGACAGGTAGCGCTCGCCGGTGTCGGCAAGCAGGGCCACGATGGTCTTGCCCTCGTTCTCGGGGCGCTTGGCCAGTTGCAGTGCGGCCCACACGGCGGCACCGGACGAAATGCCCACGAGCACGCCCTCCTTGTGGCCCACGGCGCGGCCGGTGGCAAAGGCGTCGTCGTTCTCGACGGGGATGATCTCGTCGTAGACCTGGGTGTCGAGGACGTCGGGCACAAAGCCGGCGCCGATACCCTGGATCTTGTGCGGGCCGGCCTGGCCCTTGGAGAGCACCGGGGAGGTGGCGGGCTCGACGGCGACGACCTGAATCTCGGGGTTTTGTTCCTTGAGGAACTCGCCCACGCCGGTCACGGTGCCGCCGGTGCCGACGCCGGCGACGAAGATGTCGACCTCGCCGTCGGTGTCATCCCAGATCTCGGGGCCGGTCGTGGCCTTGTGGATGGCGGGGTTGGCGGGGTTCACAAACTGGCCGGCGATAATGCTGTTGGGCGTCTCCTTCTGCAGCTCCTCGGCCTTGGCGATGGCGCCCTTCATGCCCTTGGAGCCGTCGGTGAGCACGAGCTGTGCGCCGTATGCCTGCATAAGCTTACGACGCTCGACGGACATGGTCTCGGGCATGGTGATGATCACCTTGTAGCCGCGAGCCGCCGCCACCGAGGCGATGCCGACGCCGGTGTTGCCGCTCGTGGGCTCGATGATGGTGTAGTCGCCGCCGCGCACGAGCTTGCCGGCCTTCTCGGCCTCGTCGATCATGTTCTTGGCGACGCGGTCTTTGACGGACCCGGCGGGGTTGAAGTATTCCAGCTTGACGAGCACGCGGGCCTTGAGGTCCTCATCGGCCTCAAAGTGAGTGAGCTCCAGAAGCGGGGTGTGGCCGATAAGCTGATCGATGGACGTGTAAACATTGCTCATGGTGAACCTCCAAAGTGTTCAAATGACTGGATATCGTGTGGTTTCACGGTGTGTGTAGCAGCAAACCCATAAACCTTATGGGTTGTTCTTTTTGCTGTTGGCAAGCATAGTAGACAGTAAAGCCTAGTAACGCAATGGGAAATAGAAGATTATTACGAGTCGATTAACCAGCTTGACGGGAATAGGTATTTTCAAAACCAATTTTTCGGCTAGAATTTCTACGAATTAAAAGACCGAAAGGCAGCAATATATATGTTGGTTTCCACAAAGGGCAGATATGCCCTGCGCGTTATGGTCGACCTGGCCGAGCACCAGGCAGCAGGTCGCATTCCCCTCAAAGAGATCGCCGCGCGTCAGGGGATTTCGGAGAAATATCTGGAGAACATTTTGGCCACGCTCGTCCGCGCCAATATGCTCTCGGGCATGCGCGGCAAGGGCGGCGGCTACGTGCTCACGCGTCCGCCCGAGCAGTACACGGTGGGCGAGATCTTGCGCCTGACCGAGGGCAGTCTGGCACCGGTCGCATGCCTAGACGGCGACTGCAAGGGTTGCTCGCGTTCGGACGAGTGCCCTACACTCGGCGTGTGGAAGAACCTGGACAAGCTCATTAACGACTACCTCGACGGCGTGACGCTCGATGCGCTCGTAGCCCCCAACGGGGGCTACGACTACGTCATCTAGCCCCACCTGTCATTTGGGGACGGGGCAGAAATGCTGGATTTTCTTGCCCTCTGAGGCTCGACAAATGATAAGGCCGCCCATCGTTGCGATGGACGGCCTTCTTTAGGTGTGTTGTGGCGGTCCGAATCCGGTCGCTTTAGTTCCTGGCGACGCTGTCGAGAATGCTGCGCATGATGGATACCAGGATGCTGCCCATAAAGGCCGATCCAAAGCTGGCAATGGAGATACCCGCGCCCAGCAGATTGACCGACAGGTAGCTGGCCAGCTCGAGCATAAAGCTGTTGACTACGAGCTGAAAAATACCAAGCGTGATAATAGTGAGCGGCAGCGAGATGACCGTCAGGAACGGCTTGACGAGCGAGTCGACGATGTTGAGGAACAGTCCCACGAAGGCAAAACACACCCAGGCGTCGGCTATGCCGAAGGGCTGAATGCCGGGGACGAGAAACGTTGCGATCGCGATGGCGATTGAGGTAAAGAGCCAGTTAAGCATAAAGCGCATGGTGGAAATCCTTTCTTGCGCAAGACGTGGCAAAGAGGCGTGAGAGGCACGTGCCTTTGCAACTCGGATAGATGCGCGGGCACGGCCCTGTTTGGGCGCCCATTGTCTCAGATATTCATGGAGCTTGCGTGCGTATTCGGTTTCAAAACGGCGTTCGTCCTAGAAAACGCGCCGCTGGCAGAGAGTCTTGTCGCTTTAGTTTGGTGGTGTGCTACACTGCTACGGGCAAAAGCCACAGGCGTTGCCCTATTGCATAGAACGGGCGAACGATGTCCGATGTCAGTATCAACTTCGATGCCTTTTGGCGGGTTTGGCGGTGATCGATGAATATCGAGAACATGTTTGACAAGCCTGATGTCAAGCAGCTGGTCCACGCATTTAGCCTTTTGGATGACGAGAACGATATCCAGGCGTTTTTAACCGATATCTGCACGCCGCGCGAGATTTGCGATCTTTCTCAGCGCCTGCAGGTCGCGCGCTATCTGGATGAGGGCGAGCCCTATGTTGAGGTTCAGGCCCGCACCGGCGCTTCGTCCACCACGGTGAGCCGCGTGTCCAAGGCGCTCAACGGCGAGTACGGTGGCTATCGCAAGATCCTCATCAAACTGGAGGATGGCGAGTAGGCCAGCGGCAAAAATAAATTGCGCAGAACCGTCCCTTCGGGGGCGGTTTTTTGATCCCTCGGGGACGGGGGAAACGGATCACCGGGTTAGACTGACCCCCTCGTTGATCCGTTTTCCTCCGTCCCCAAGGGATCAAATCTGTTGGCGTGGGGCAAATCTGTCCGCGTGGGCGGGTAGGATGGATGCATTGATTATTGCGAACGGTTTGAGTGGAGGACCATGCCTGTTCGAATCTATACCACCAATACCGGTACGGACTTGAGCGATGCCGAGGCGGCGTTGCTCGCCGACCTGGTTGCCCGCCACGGGCGTGCTGTATTGCTGGCGCCCTCGTTTGCCGAGCTCGACGTGTGCCGTCACGATGCTGCGGTTGCTGGCGCCTCGCTGGGCGTTGACTACAAAACCCCAGCGTCGTGGCTCCGCTCGCTGTGGGAGCTTATGGGCGATGGCCGCAGCTTCGTCGACAACATGCAGCGCCAGATGCTGTTCTCGGACATGATCGCCCGTCGCGACGATGCCGACCTGCAGCCGCTTTCGCGCAGTCAGGGTACGGTGCGCATGCTCGCGCGCATGGCCCGCGATGTGCTGTCGGGCGTAGCGGGAACGACGGCCGAGCGATGCCGTGCCAACAATTGCCGGCCCGATCCCAAGAGCGACGCCGAGGCTCGCGTGTTCGAGCTGTTGAGTGCCTATGCGAGCGGCTTGGACCGTCGAGGCATGGTCGAGTCCTGCGAGGCTGCTGACCTTATGGCCGACGCTTTGGCCGACAGCCTACCGGCGTGCGCCCGCGCGGTATGTGTGCGCGGCGTCACGTCGTTTACGCACGGCCTGCTCGAGTTGCTGTCCGCCGTGGCAAACAACGGGGGAGAGGTCGTTGTGCTGCTTGCCCGCGAGCAGGCGGCAATGCGCGAGGACCTGGCTGCTGCCTTTGATGCCCGCGGTGTGCTGTTTGAGGCCGCGCCGCTGGGGGAGGGTGCCGCCGCGCCCCAGACTGCCTTCAAGTCCGCCGCTCAGCCTGCCTTTATAGAGGTTGCCGGCCCTCACGCCCGTGCCCACGCCTATGTGGATGCAATCGATGAGCTGGTAAAAACGTGTGAGGACGTCGCGGTCGACGGCGGTGCCACGGCGTCCGCGGACGCCGTGCGCGTGCTCGTGGTGTCTGCCCGGGCGCCCCAGCTGTTCGGTGAACTCGCTGCCCGTTTGGCGGCGCGTCACATTGCTGCTGAGACAATCGAGTTCACGGCGTTTTCCCAATCCATCGCGGGCAGGCAGTTCACGGCGCTCGCCAATCTGATCGAGCGCATGAAGGCCGCCGACGAGGGCACCGCCTCCAAGACCGAGTGGTGGCCCGCGCCGGAGCTTACCGACTGGATTTACAGTCCGCTTTCGGGTGCCGACGCCGCCAGCGCGCGCACCTTCGACAAGAACATGCGCCTGTCGCGCGGCAAGACCGCCATGGCCGTCAAAAGCCTGCTGCAGAGCGTGCAGGGCCAGGTCAGGGGCACGCGCAAGGCCGCCAGCGATGAGAACTGGTTTAAGAACGTGCCGTGCGTGGTCTCGGACGTGTTCCAAGCGCTGTGGCGCGACAAACCCGTGACGGCGCTCAAGGCAATGCTCGCCGTCGCCGAGGCGTTGCCCGATCGCGCCCTTGGAGGCTTTGACGGTCAGGCTCGTCGCCAGGCGGAGACCGCCCTACTGCGACATGCCATCGACATCCTTATGAACGACGCCCGCGCGCTCGACGTGTCGCAGGCCGCGACCGTGCCCGTGCTCGATGGCGTTCGTACCAAGGTGGACAAGCGCAGCGCCGCATACGATTACGAGACCTACGAGGTCGACCGCACGCCGCGCGCCCAGGTGCGCTTTGCGTCGCTTGCCGATGCGGCAGCCCTGCGCCCCGCCAGCTACGATGCCGTGCTGTTTGCCGACGTCGACCTGGACAGTTATCCGCTCTCACATGAGGAGGGCCCGCTGGCCACGCTGACGGCAGAGTTGGATCGCAACGGTGTGACGCTTGAGCCCGCGGCCCTGCTGCGTGTGCGCTTTGGCCGCGCGATGCAGGCCGCGCGCGGTCCGGTTGCGCTTGCCCGCGTGACGCACGATCGCCAGGCACGCGAGTGCTACCCGGCTGCCGTGTGGACCGAGCTGCGGGCGCACGCCGAGGCTGCCGGCGCCGCCCAGGTGACATGCGTGGGCGAGGGCGGTATCGTCGCCGATTTTGATCCAGCGGCCGGCGAGGGCATCGAGTGCAAGCGCGTCGCGTGCGAGGCTCCTCAGCATTTGAGTGAGGCGGCTGTGCCGTACCTGGTCCTGCGCCGCCGCGATGGCGAGGACGAGAACGCGCCGCTCGTGCCGCGCCTGACGTCCGCCTCGCAGATTGAGGCGTACTCGACATGCCCGCTGTGCTGGTTCGTGTCGTATCGCGTGAAGCCCCAGTCCATCGACGCGGGCTTTGGCAACATGGAGAAGGGCAACTTTGTCCACGACGTGCTGGAGCACCTGCATGCCCGCCTGCCCCAGGAGGGCATGGAACGCGTGACGCCCGAGAATCTGCCGCGCGCTCAGGAGCTGCTGCGCGAGGTCTTTGACGAGACGTTGGCCGAGCACGCCGGCAAGCGAGGCACGGAGGGCCCGCTGGTGCCGCTTTCTGCGGTGGAGGAGCGCCAGGTGGCCGAGATTTTGCCGCAGCTGGAGGGCGTGCTTGCCTACGAGTCCGAGGCACTTGCCCCCTTTGCCCCGCGCTA
>CABRGB010000029.1 GCA_902470345.1 uncultured Collinsella sp. | reverse complement strand
TGGCGGTGTCGTCCACGTTGTGGAACATGCCGCGCATGAGCTGCTCGAGCTTGCCGTCGACCTCCTCGAAGGTCCAGGACAGGTGCTCGGCGTTCTGGCTCATCTCCAGGCCGGACACGAGCACGCCGCCGGCGTTGGCAGCCTTACCAGGCATAAAGGCGACGCCGTTCTCCTGGAAGTAGGTCGTAGCCTCGATGGTCGTGGGCATGTTCGCGCCCTCGCCGACCACCTTGCAGCCGTTGGCAACGAGCGCCTGGGCGTCCTCGAGCAGCAGCGTGTTCTCGCGAGCGCAGGGCAGCGCGATGTCGCAGGGCAGCTGCCACACGCCACGGCCGTCGCCCTCGTGCCACACGGCGTTGGGCTTCTCGTCAACGTACATAGCGAGCGTAACGCCCTTGTCGTGGCCGGAGCGCTTCATGTTGTAGACGTGCTCGAGCACGGTGTAGTCGATGCCGTCGGGATCCTCGACCCAACCGTGGGTATCGGAGCAGGCGAGCACCTTGCCGCCGAGCTGGGAAACCTTCTGGACGGCGTAGATGGCGACGTTGCCGGAGCCATGAACGACGACGTTCTTGCCCTCGAAGGAGTCGCCGCGGCTCTTGAGGTACTCGTCCACAAAGTAGACCAGACCGTAACCGGTGGCCTCGGTACGGGCGAGCGAGCCGCCAAAGGAGAGACCCTTGCCGGTAAGAACGCCGGTCCACTCGTTGGTCAGGCGCTTGTACTGACCGAACAGGTAGGCAACCTCGCGGCCGCCAACGCCCAGGTCGCCGGCGGGAACGTCGGTGTTGGGACCGATGTGGCGATAGAGCTCGGTCATGAAGGACTGGCAGAAGTGCATGATCTCGTTGTTGGACTTGCCCTTGGGGTCAAAGTCGGAACCGCCCTTGCCGCCGCCCATGGGAAGGGTGGTCAGGCTGTTCTTGAGGATCTGCTCCAGGCCCAGGAACTTGAGCATGCCCAGGGTGACCGTCGGGTTAAAGCGCAGGCCGCCCTTGTAGGGTCCAATGGCAGAGTTGAACTCGACGCGGTAGCCGCGGTTGACCTGGACCTTGCCCTGGTCGTCGACCCAGGGGACACGGAACATAACGATGCGCTCGGGCTCGACGAGGCGCTCCAGCAGGGCGGCCTCCTCGTACTCGGGATGGGCGTCGAGCGCCGGCTGGATGGTGCCGAGGATCTCGGTCGCGGCCTGGATGAACTCAGGCTGCTCGGGATAGCGGGCCTTGAGCTCTTCGAGAACTTTCTGCGTGTAGCTCATGCTTCCTCCAATGATGGGAAACGAAAAATGTTGGTCGCGGCACCCTATGCGCCGCGAACTTTATCGAGTATGGATAATATCGCACTATTGCAGCAAAGTTTCGCATAAGCCGACAAGCAGATGTTTCGTTTTGATTACGATGCAGGTAGAGGCGTTTTTGAGCACCTGACGTGCAAAACCCGTGTTTCAAACCTGTTTCGTCCACGTGTTCCAAACCACCACATTGGGGACAGGCACCTTTGTGGTGGTTTTGGTGATTAGAGGACGAGCTGGTGGTAGTCGGCAGGGGTTACGCGACCCTCGGTGGCGCCGCGGAAAGCGGCAAGGGCATCGCCCGAGAACGGCATGGCCCAGCACAGCCCGCAGCCGGCGGTGATGGAGCCGGGCAGCGGCATGATGCGCCCGGGCACACCGGCGGCAAGGCACAGCTGCTCACATTCCATCACATCGAAGGTGCTATCGAACGAAACGATGATCTTGCGTTCATGGTCGAGAGCATCACCGGACGGGCCTTCGCGGTGTGCATCGCGATACGCCGCGGCGGCCGCTTCCTCTTCCGCAGTATGTCCACAGCCACCGCAACCGCAGGTACAGGGTTCGGACCCGTCGCAAGTGCAAGTTTCTCCCGTGTCGGGACAAATATCGTGAGACATGGCAACTCCAATCGTCTAGGCGAGTAACTCGGCCGCCGCAAACTCCTCGGGCGTATTGACGTTCTCGAAGCAGAGCGTGGAACCGGCAACCTCGACAATCTGGGGCTCATCCAGATAGCCGGCATGGACCTGGTCGATCAAACAGCGGATGCGTTGGCGGTCCCGGTCGAGCAACTCACGGGCAACCGGCGCGCAAGCCTGGCGGCGCCACACGGCGCACAGCGGCTCAATCCCCCGCTCCTCGCGCGGGACGCACACATCGAGCGGGCCTTCCTTGACCCGATCAGAAAGCGCGCCGATCAGTTCTGGCGAGACGAACGGCATATCGCAGGCGACGATCGCCGCGAGGGGCAACCGAGCGGCAGCCAGCGAGCTCGCGATGCCACGCATGGCGCCCGCCGACCCTTCAAGGTCCGTTACCACGCGCGGCACAAGACCGCCAAATGCGAGCTCCTCAAGATAGGCAAGCTCGCTGGGACGCGAGGTCGTCACGACCAATTCGCCGGCAACTTGCGCCAGCCGACCCAGCACGCGTTCGATGAGCGGCTCGCCGCAAAACAACATCCGCGCCTTGTCGCAACCCATGCGCGACGACAGCCCGCCCGCTTGGACGACGCAAGAAAGATCGGCTCGTCTTACGGTAGTCATACGGCAAAACACCCCCATCGGCATGCTCGAAACCCGGTGCACGAAGCTAAATACAGCCGCCGAAATAGCGGCGCTACGAAAAGCTCATGCAAAAATAAAACAGCGCCTTTGCGGCACGCAGCAAGACCGCGAGCACAAAAGCGCTGGTAGCGTATGGCGGGAACGTATGTGAATCGAACACATCCAAGACGTCTTGCACGCCTCGCAACGGTTTTGAGGACCGCGGAGCCCACCGGAGCCCATCCGTTCCCAAGTGCGGCGGTATTTTACCAAACCGACAGGCCCCATCCCAAAATGACAAACAAGAAGTTGCGGTGGAATAGTTCCTGGTTTGGCGTTAGATGCCGAAAACAGGAACTATTTCACCGCAACTGATAAGGGTGGCCTAGCGCAGGGAGCGCAGGCCGCCGGCGTCCTTGTCGAGCACCGTAAAGCGCACGGCATCCAGGTGCTCCAAGATGCTGATGGCACGTTTGCGCGACACGCCCAGAGCCTCACGCAGCACGCTCGTGGTGGCTGCGCCGCCGGCTGCCTCAATGGCGGCGGCGACGAGCTCACGCGCATGGGCCTCGGCGGCGGCAGACAGGGCAACGTCGCGCTCGACCTTAACGATCGAGCGATTGAGCGATAGCTCGCGCAGGGCACGCGTCATGGTCTCGCGATCGAGCTGCAACTGCTCGCCCACTTCGGGCAACGTCGGTGCATCGAGGCCGGCTTCGTCCAGCAAGGCAACGATACGTTCGCAGGCCTCGCGCACCACACGCGCCGCGGCGGCAGCGGAGTGCGGGTCGAATACCTCGGCACCCTCGGCAGCACACACGCCACGCGAGCAGCCCTCGGCAATCAGAGCCGCGGCAACGCCATCATCAGCGGCAGGCCACGCAGCATGGGCAACGGCGCCGGGCGTAAAGCCCGTCTCCTTGGGAGACGCCGCATGCATGGCTGACAGGGTCGCCGCCAGTGCATCCATCGCAGCGTCGAGCACGGCGACATTCACATACAGCGCACCGCCCGAGCCGGCAAGCTCGCACACAGCACCTCGCGCCACCAACTCGTTCAGCGCGGCATCAGCCCCACCGGAAACAAGATCTAGCGCCGCGGCAACGTCGGCGACCACGACCGGCAACGCCTGCAGCGCCAACCACGCCTCAACACCAGCGACGGAATCGCCGGCCTCAAGCGCTGCAAGCAGCGCGCGCTCCCCCGCCGAAAGCTCGCGCGAGCGACGGCAGCGCGATAGCAGCACGCGCCCGCCGCCGATGAGCATAACGGGCGAATACGACAGCACCACGGCATGGTCTCCGGCACGCAGCGGCAGCGGCTCCTCCAGGCGCACCTGCACGGTACGGGTCTCACCCACCGCCATGGGAGCCTCGCCCTCCATGAACATGATGCGACCGACAACCTCGGCTGTACCCGCCATCACGTGCACGCGCGCACCCGACTCGAGCACACGCGGCTTGGCTCCCTCGCGACCCAAATACGTAAACGCCATCATAAATCGCATCGTCTGGCCAAAGCGGCCCGCCACGCCGAGCATCTCACCGCGATCGAGCGCGGCGACGGCATCGCCCACCAAGTTGAGCGCCACACGCTGACCGGGCAACGCCCGCGGCGTATCGCCATGCACCTGAATCCCACGCACGCGACAGGCCGTACGCGACGGCAGCGCGACAAGCTCATCCCCCACCGCGACGGGCGCATCGTGCAGCGTTCCCGTCACCACGGTACCGGCGCCCTTGATCGTAAAGCAACGGTCGATGGGCAGACGCGGTGCGGCATCGGTAAGCTCGGCACGAGCACGGCAGGCATCCCAGCAAGCGGCAACCTGCTCGTCGAGCGCAACCAGCAGGTTATCGAGTCCCGCGCCGGTCTTGGACGACACGGGCACAATCGGCGCACCCGCAAACACGGTACCCGACAAAAAGTCATCGACATCGAGCTCGGCAAGCTCGGTCATCTCGGCATCGGCCAGGTCACACATGGTCAGCGCGACCACCATATGCGTAACGCCCAGCAGCTCCAGCACATGCACGTGCTCGCGGGTCTGCGGCATCACGCCCTCGACGGCCGAAACCACCAGCACGGCAACGTCGATGCCTGTCGCGCCCTGCACCATGGCGCGCAAGTAATGGGCATGCCCCGGCACATCGACCAGGCCGACAATCTTGCCACTCGGCAGCGCCAGCTCGCCAAAGCCCAGCTCCACGGTCATACCGCGACGGCGCTCTACCTCCAGACGGTCGGGATTCTTGCCGGTCAACGCCTCGATCAGCGCCGACTTACCGTGGTCGACGTGGCCCGCCGTGCCAACGATAACGGGACACTCCACCAGCGCTTGAACCTCACTCATCGAGCAATCGCCTTCTTAACGCACGCGACGAGCGTCGATGCCGCCGTCTCGATATCGCGGTCGCCAACGAGCGTGCGCACATCAAACAGAATGCGGTCGTGCGAGGTGCGCGTGACGACCGGCGTGTCGAAGTCCTGGACAAGCGAGCGCTTGAGCGCGTCGACCGTCAGGCGCTCGTCAACAAGACGCACGGCAACGCACATCGTGGGCAGCTCCACGGTTGGCAGCGAGCCGCCACCGGGGGTCGACGATTCCTCGACAATCTCCAACTCAACGGCACACGGGCAGCCAGCCTTATCGAGGCCCGCCACCATCAGCTCGCGCAGCTTGCGTGCGCGGCGCTCCAGATGAGCCTGCGGAAGCGTGAGCATGTTGAGCACCGGCACCTCTCGATGGGCCACATCCGCCCCGTCCATGTAAATGCGCAGTGTAGCCTCGAGCGCCGCCAGTGCGAGCTTGCCCGGACGCAGGGCACGCATAAGCGGATGCGACCCGCAGGCCTGGACCAGATCGCGACGACCCATGATAATGCCCGCCTGTGCGGCACCGAGCAGTTTATCGCCCGAGCACGACACCAGATCGGGCCCTGCCGAAACCGAAGCCGGCGTGGTTTCCTCGCCGCCGCGCACCAGGATGTCATCGGGCAGCAGCGCGCCCGAGCCCTGGTCCTCGTAGAACAGCAGGCCATGCTTGTGAGCAAGCGCCGCAAGCTCCCGAGAACCCACCTCCTCGTGGAAACCCTCGATGCGATAGTTGGAAGGATGGACCTTGAGGATCATCGCCGTATCGGGTGTGATGGCGCGCTCGTAGTCGCTCAAATGCGTGCGGTTGGTGGCCCCGACCTCGACGAGTTTGGCACCCGAGGACTCCATAACATCGGGGATACGGAAGCTGCCGCCGATCTCGACAAGCTCGCCGCGGCTGACGATGACTTCCTTGCCCGCGGCATGGGTTGCCAACACCAGTAGCACGGCCGCCGCGTTGTTGTTGACGACCAGCGCGTCCTCGGCACCTGTAAGCGAGCGGATGAGCTGCGCGGCATGTTCCTTGCGCGACCCGCGCGAGCAGGTGTCCACGCTATACTCAAGCGTGCTGTAGCCGCGCGCGACCTCGGCCACGACCTTGGCGGCCGACACCGCGAGCGGGGCTCGACCCAGATTGGTATGGATAACCACACCCGTGGCGTTGACGGCGGGGCGCAGGCTCGGCAGTGCGGAGCGATGCGCACGCCACTCGATGGCCGAGGCCAGCTCGCGCTTGGAACGCGGGGCGGCACCGGCACGAATCGCAGCGCGCTCCTCGTCGAGCTCGGCCGTGACGGCGGCATGCACCACCGCGTCGCAGGTCTCCCCCGCCGCCTTCACTACCGGCCACTCGGCAAGCAGCTCGTTGACGGATGGAATGGCGCGCAGGCGGGCGCGCACCTCATCGGACATGTTCTGGCTATCGCTCATGTGCGGCCTTTCAAAACCAAATGTGAATCAATCATTCAAACGTCAAACTATCAGCCAATTCGATCGGCTGAGTCAATCAATCGCTATTATCCTCGCGCGCCGCGATCTTTTCCACGCGAACGGCGTTTTCCTGGGTGAGCGCGGCGCCCGTCAACGGGTCCCAACGCAGCGGCGTATGGTCGAGCGGGCCCACGCCCAAGGCTTGAGCGCCACCGGCATCGGCGCCAAACGAACGCCCGCCGGGGGCGGCCGACGTAAAGATGCACGCCGGATGCAGATACGGCGTCGTCTCCACGCGCACGCGGTCGCGGCCCATATCGCTCACGATTTCGACGATCTCGCCGTCGGCAATACCCATGCGAGCGGCGGCATCGGCATTCATCTGCACGGCATCCAGGTCCGATCCAGCCTCGGCGGCACCTTGGGCCGCGAGCCTGCGCGAGGTATGCGACTCAAAGGGTCGATTGCCGCTAATGAGGCGAAACATCCCCGGGCCAGGCTCCACCATGGGAGCGATCCAGTTGGGTACACGACCCAGACCGGCTCGTTCCCATACGTCGCTTGCCAGCGCAATTTTGCCGCCATCCAAGGGAATCGCCGGCTCACCCGTGCGCGTCGGCAGCGCAACGCCCGTGTCGGCCCAGCCGCGCTCCTTGAGCTCGTCCAGATCAATCCCAAACGGAGCAACCTGAGCAGCGGCCAGATCGTCGGACGTAAACTGGAAGTACTCGCCCACGCCACACGCCTGCGCCAGACCGGCAAAGATCTCCCGCCCCGGTCTCGTCTCGTCATGCTGCACGGGCAGCACGGCGTTGCGGTAGAACACGCGCGCATCGTTGGCGCCCACGACCGTGCCCACACCGCGGTCGGCCTCCAGATACGTCACGTCGGGCAGCACGAAGTCGGAAGCACGCGCCGTCTCGGACCAGCGAATATCAATCGTCACGAGCAAGTCGAGCTGCTGCAAAATACCCAACCAAGCCTGCGCATTGCCATAGCCCGCACCGGGGTTACTGGCATAGACGATGAGTCCACACAAATCCCCGGCAAGAATCGACTGACCGATAGTCGTGCACAGGCCGCGCACCGGATCGACCAGCGGATAGCGCTCGGACCCCAGCTTGGGCCCGCGCGGCACCGGCGGCGTCGCAAAGCGTGCGGGATCGAGGTCGCCCAGTGCAAGCGGTGTGGATGGATTGAGCGCTCCGCCCGCATGTCCAATACAGCCCAGCAGCACATCGACCATGCAGATAGCTCGCGCCGTCTGGGTACTGTTCGCATACGCGATACCGATGCCACCATGAAAGCCAGCGTCCACCACCGCAGCAGGCGCCGCGGCAGCCAAATCACGCGCAGTCGCTCGGATATCGTCCGCCGGCACGTCGCACATCGACTCGGCCCATTCGGGCGTCCAAGCAGCGGCCGCCTGCGCCAGCTCGTCAAAACCCGTGGTATAGCGGGTCAGGAACTCGTGATCGTACAGGTCCTCGGCAATCAACACGTGAACAATACCCAACAGCAGCGCCAAGTCGCAGCCCGGGCGCACGCGCAACCAGCGGTCGGCAAGCGCCGCAGAGCCACTGCGCCGCGGGTCCACGACAATGATTTTCGCCCCGCGCCGGCGTGCATCGTTGAGCGCATCGACAGCCCCCATCGTCGACGAATCGACGATGGAACGCCCCAGGTACATGATGCAATCGGTATGCGCCAGGTCGGAGGCGGGACTATAGCCCAGGCTGTGCTCCCAACCGGTAAGTCGGCTTACCTCGCAGGCGCCATCGGCACCGTATACGTTGGGCGAGCCCAGCGCATGCATAAAACGATACGCCCAGTAGCGGTCGAACGAGGGCACGCCGAGCGTCATGCCCAGCGCACGAGGCCCGCACTCGTCAACAATCCCCAAAAGACGCTCGGCAATCTGAGCAAACGCCTCGTCCCAGCTAATCGCATCAAACCCCGAGCCATCCCGGCGGCGTCGCATGGGGTGCACGATGCGGTCGCGCTCGTCAAACGGCATTGCCAGGCGATGCCGTCCGCGGGCGCAGAGGGCACGCGCCGCGCACGGATGCCCCGGCACCGGCAACTCGGCCACCACGCGACCATCCTCAACGCGTGCCGCAAAGGCGCAATCGGCATAGCATCCCCCGCATGTGGTCACCACAGCGCGACCGTCACGCTCCACAGCAGATGCCATCTCGATTACCCCTTTCATCAGCCAAACACAACAGGCCAAAAGCCCGGCAACGAGCCCCCAGACCCAAAAAGCCTCCCGCACGGCAACGCCCCGCGGGAGGCCCAACGTCAAACAGACGGTACCTTACGCCTCGGACTTCTTAGCGTAGATAAACCAGTAGCCGAGCGCGATCAGAACCGCGCCGCCCACGATGTTGCCCAGCGTGGCGGCGGACAGGTTAAACGCAATGCCCGCAGCGTTGAGCGCATCGGCGCCGGCGACCTTGGCACCATAGCCGCATGCATGCATCACGGCGCCCATGGGCAAAAAGTACATGTTGGCAACGCAGTGCTCAAAACCGCAGGCCACAAAGGCGGCGATGGGCAGCAGAATGCCCACAACCTTATCGACCACGGTCTTGCCAGCGGTACCGATCCACACGGCCAGGCACACAAAGATGTTGCACAGGATGCCGCGGAAGAAGATCGTCACCCAGTCGACCGTCACCTTGCCGGCGGCGACGCTCACCATGGAATTGGCGACCGCCTCGCCGTTGAGCTTATAAATGCCGGCCATGTACACCAAAAAGACGATGAACAGGGCACCGACAAAGTTACCGACCCATACGACAGCCCAGGCCTTGAGCATCTGGGCCAGGGCGATCTTTTTACTCTTGAGCGCGCAGACCATAAGCGAATTACCGGTAAACAGCTCGGCGCCGCACACCAGCACGAGCACCAGGCCCAGGCAAAAGCACAGGCCGCCCACGACGCGCTGGGCGCCCCAGCCCAGCGTGCTATCGCTCAAGAACACGGTAAAGAACAGGCCGCCGAAGGCAATGAACGCACCAGCGAACATCGCCAAAACAAAGGCCTTTGCGACCGGCAGGTTGGCCTTGGTCACGCCGGCGGCCTCGGTCTTGGCCTCGATCGCGGCGGGCGCAAGGCAATCGGGAGCGGGATATTCTGCCTTGGAATCTGCCATGTCAATCACTTCTTTCCTAATCAGCTGGGACAAGCGCTCCTATTGCTCTTGTCCCAAGCGGACAAAGTGGGAAAAGTCGTTGGCGGCCACGGCGTCGTACACGGCGTCGACGGCGTCAAAGACCTCCGGGGACATAGGGTTGTAAAACTCCGTATCGCCCGGCTGAATCCCTATGAAGACGATATCTTCGCACGATTGCTCGATTTCCTCGATCAGAATCGACAAAGGGAGCGAATGCGTGGTGAACATCGACTTGCGGGCCACGTCACGTTTGTCGAGCAGACGGATGGCACCGACGGGCAGCGCCATGTCGGCGGCATCGACCAAAACCAAACGCGGCGGACGCTCGCGCTTGACCTCGATGATGTCATCCTCGGGCGTTTGCCCGCCGTCGATGGTGTACCAACCGGCGATAGGCGTGTCCTCCATCTTTTTGGAGAGCACGGGGCCGGCGGCATCGTCGGCGCGCAGCACGCTTCCCGCCGTGAGCACGATACCCGCAAATGGGGCGCCGTTCACACGACCATCCACAACGCGACCCATTACTGCAACCTTCCCGTCAGATACACGCCCGACACATCGCGCACGCGCTCAACCAGATCGCGGAACTTCATCAGAAACGCGACCTGCTGGGCATGCAGGCCAAAGTCGTCGTCGAACACCGAGATGCCGGCCTTGGCCGAGCCGCGAAAACCGCGCTCGTCGAGCAGCGTGTCGCAGGCCTCGAGCAGCGACGGCACCGCCGCCTTGTCAAGCTGGCACTCGCCAAAGGAGCGGATGGCCTCGAACTTGGTCTTGGCCTCCCCCTCCGGCAGCGCGTCGACGAGCGAATAGAAGACATCCACCGGCACCGACAGGCGCGGCTCAAAGCAATCGAGCACGCCGGTGTGGTGGCCCACGGCGAGCGTGTAGTACAGCACGTCGCAGGCCTCCTGGGGAACGTCTTCCTCGGTCTCCACAAACTTACGCGTGAGCTCATAGAAGACCACCTGGTCGGGCGCATGGCCCAGGCAGGGGTCGGCGACGCCCTCGGCGGCCTCGTCGCTTGCGCGCGAGGCATCGCCAAAGGAGCCGCCGAGCATACCGGGGCCCGCAAAGTAACCAGAGCGGTCCGTGAGCTCCATCTAGCGACCTCCGGCCAGCACCAGATCCTGCAGCGCCGAGTAGACCTCAACGCGGCGCGGATCGTCCTGCTTGTCGATGAGCAGCGCCATGGCACCTCGGATATCACCCTTGGGCGCGTCCTCGAGCGTATCCATAAACTCGTTGGCCAGGTCGCGGCCGTAACGGTAGCCGCTCATGGCGCGAGCCTCGCGCTCGATGGCAACGCGCAGCTTGTACGGCACGCCGGGGTGCAGGATATCGGCCTGCTCGCCGGCAGCCTCCACCGTAGTCTCGGCATGGAGCTTTTGGTCCAGCAGGCCAAGTGCCATGGCAAAGCCGTAGACGGTCTGCGCGGGGCTGGGCGGGCAGCCGGGGATGTAGACATCGACCGGCAGAATCTTATCCGTGCCGCCCCAGACGCAGTAGTTGTCGTAGAAGATGCCGCCGGTGCAGCCGCACGCGCCATAGGACACCACGATCTTGGGATCGGGTGCGGCCTCAAACGCGCGCAGGGCCGGCATGCGCATGGCACGCGTCACGGCGCCGGTGTACAGCAGCACATCGGCGTGACGGGGCGAGGGCACGACCTTGATGCCAAAGCGCTCGACGTCAAAGACGGGCGTGATGGAACCGAAGATCTCGATCTCGCAGCCGTTGCAGCCGCCGCAGTCGACACGGTAGACGTACACCGAGCGCTTGATCTTCTTAAGAAGGGTCGCCTTGGCCTTCTCGATGCTCTCGTCGAGCTCGATCTTGGTCGGGCGGTACTGAAGCCGCTCGGGCAAAAGCGTGGGTTCGGCCATGGTTACTCCTCCTTCATTTCAAAATCCATGATGATGCCCTCGACCGGCGCCGGACCGGCGGGAATCTCGGGCGCATCGGGGTTAAGCTCGCGGTCGATATACTCCGGGTTCACGCCGTGGCCGCCCAGATACTCCATGCCGGGGCCCTGGGGCTCGCCGGACGCAAGCGTCTCGTTGGCAGCCATGCCGTGTGCGTTGCCGGTCTTTACGGCCGATGCGGCGCGCAGGGCGTCGAGCTCGCGCTTGCACTCCTGGCACATACCGACGGTGCGGGCGGCCTGCTCGGCCTCCATGCCGCCGGCCTTTTGCAGCAGGCGCTTGGCATAGTCGATCTCCTTGTGCGGGGCAAACGGCTTGCCGCAACGCGAGCAGTGCTCGAGCGCATAGACGCTCTTGCTGGTGAGGTCGTCCTTGCTCATGACGGCCAGCTCAAACTCCTCGGTGAGCTTGATGGACTCCATGGGGCAGGCTTCCTCGCAGCGGCCGCAAAAGATGCAGCGGCCGTAGTCGATCGACCAGGTAATGGTATCGGCCGCAAGGTCGGTGTCCATGCGAATGGCATCGGCCGGGCACGCCACGCCGCAGGCACCGCAGGCGATGCAGAGCTCGGCATTGTGCTCGGGCTTGCCGCGCATGTCCTTGTTGGTGGGGAACGGCGCAAACGGGTACTTGACCGTCGCGTCGCCGGCCTTGGCGTTAACCTTCCAAAGCTTCAGCATATTAGAGCGCCTCCTCATCGAGCGGAGCGGCCATGGTGCCCTCGCCCGCGAGCGGCGACTTGTCGCGCCAGACGTTCTCGAACTGCTCCTTGTCGAGCACGTGGTCGCGCTTGGCGGCGACATCGGTCACCGTCACGCGGTCGGTGCAGGAATAGCACGGGTCGAGCGAGCCAACGATCAGCGCCGCATCGCCCACGGTGTTGCCGCGGAACATGTAGCGCAGGACCGGCCAGTTACTGTACGTGGCGGCCTTGGCGCGCCAGCGGTAGCACTTCTGGTTATTGCCGAGCATGGCCCAGTGCACGTCCTCGCCGCGCGGCGCCTCGGTGGCACCGATGGCGTACTTGTGCGGGGTGTACTCCCAATCCGTGGTGAGGATGGGGCCCGACGGGCAGTTCTCGAGCATGGTCTCGATCATATCGATCGAATCGTAGACCTCCTGGATGCGAACGGCGGTACGGCCGAAGGCATCGCAGGTGTCAGCCGTGGCGGCGTGCATCTTTTGAACGTCCGGATCGGCGTAGCCGTCGAAGGGATGGTCGAAGCGCACGTCGCGGGCATAGCCCGAGCCACGCATGAGCGGGCCGACCGGCGAGAAGTCGCGTGCGATCTTGCGGTCCAAGATGCCGATGCCACTCGTACGCTCAATAAAGTTGGGCGTGGAGAGCAAGACGTCGACGAGCTCCTGAACCTCGGAGCGCAGCTGGTGGATGGTCGTGAGCGTGGAGAGCTTCTGCTCGGCCAAAATGTCGCGACGCACGCCGCCGATCACGTTGAGGCCGTAGGTCTTGCGGTGACCGGAGAGCTTCTCGGCCAGGTCCATGGACTTCTCGCGGACGCGGAAGAACTGCTGGAAGCCGGAGTCGAAGCCGGTGTAGTGCGATGCGAGGCCAATATTGAGCAGGTGTGAGTGCAGACGCTCGACCTCGAGCATGATAGCGCGGATGTACTGGGCGCGCGGCGGGACATGGATGCCCTGAGCGCGCTCGACGGCCTCGGCGTAGGCCACCGAGTGGGCGCAGCCGCAGATGCCGCAGATGCGGTCGGCGAGGAACGTCACGGCGTCATAGTTCAGGCGCGTCTCGGCGACCTTCTCCATACCGCGGTGCACGTAGAACAGACGGTAGTCAGCGTCCACGATCGTCTCGCCCTCGACGAACAGGCGGAAGTGGCCGGGCTCGTCGGAGGTGATGTGCAGCGGTCCCATGGGGACGAGCGTGGTCTCCTTGCCCTTGGTGTCGGCCAGGAATTCGTAGTTTTCCATGTCGCTCGCGGGGGCGGGGCGGAAACGGTAATCCATCGAATCCTTGCGCAACGGGTACAGCCCACTGGGCCAATCGTCGGGAAGCACCAGGCGACGGCGATCGGGCAGACCCTCGGGAATCAGGCCGAACATATCGCGCAGCTCGCGCTCGCCCCACACGCAGGCGGGGACGAACGGGGTCACGCTCGGGAACGTCATCTTGGCGGGGTCGACCTCGGCGCGGACGGTCACCCAGCCGGGGTCCTCGCCCTCCATGGAAATGACGTAGTACACGGCGTAGCGACCGCACAGGCTGCGCTCGTCGTTGCCGACAATCACGGGAATCCAGCCGTAGCGCTCGTAGTACAGGTAGTGGACGGCCTCGGGCAGACGGTCCAGCTTGACGGTGATCGTCAGCTGGTCCTCGCACTGCCATTCGACCTTCTCGATAGCGCCCGGCACTGCGGCGCGCAGGGCCTCGACGTGGCTTTCGCAGCGACGAGCGTAGTCCTTCTTTTCAGGTTCTGCCATGGTGCTAATTCACCTCGCTTGTCTTGGTCTGGGAGCTGAACACCATGCGGTAGAGAGGGGCCTCGTGGAGCTCTTCGACGCTCTGGTTCAAAACGACGGACGTTGCATCCTCGACGCCGCTCGTAATGGCGACCGGGGTGGCGATACCGAACCACATGACCACGATCGCGAGGGCGATCTCGGGGATGATCATGAGGGCGGGCACCTCGTGGCGCTTCATGCCCTCGGGCGCCTTGCCGAAGATGGACTTGAGCGCAATGCCGGTAAGGGCAAAGTACACGCCGGTGAGGCCGATGGCCACGAGCACGACCACCCAGATGGGACCGGACTGGATGCCGGCCACGAAGGTGAGGAACTCGGAGATGAACAGGGCGAACGGCGGGAAGGCGGCGAGCGCGAGCAGGGCGATGATGGTGAGCGCTGCCGTGACAGGAGCGATCTCGACGACGCCCTTGATCTTGTTCAGGTCGCGGGTGTGGTAGATGTGCTGGATGTTACCGGCCATGCAGAAGGCGAGCGCCTTCGTGAAGCCGTGGAAGATGCAGTGCAGCAGGCAGGCGGCGATACCGAGCGGACCACCGATACCCAGGCACAGCGCGACCACACCGACGTTGTCGACGGAGGAGTACGCGAAGCGACGCTTGATATCGTCCTGCTTGAAGATGCACAGGGCGGCCACCAGGATGGACAGCGTGCCCAGGATGAGCAGGAGCGTTCGCGGATAGGTGTCGCCCACCGTGATGATGGACAGGGAGTAGAAGCGGATAATCACCAGCATGGCGCACTTGAGCAGCACGCCCGAAAGCAGCGCGGAAACCGGGCTCGGAGCCTGGGAGTGCGCGTCGGGCAGCCAGGTGTGCATGGGGAACAGGCCCGCCTTGGTGCCGAAGCCGATGACGATGAACGCGAACGCGAGGCGCACGAGCATCGGGTCGAACTGGTCGGCGTAGGGCATGATGGAGGTAAGGAAGGCAGCCTCATGCGCGTTGGGCATGATATCGGCGGCGTTCGCGTAGATGAGCAGCGTGCCGAACAGGCCGAAGGCCACGCCGGCGGTGCAGACCATCGCGTACTTCCAAGACGCCTCGAGCGCCTGTTTGTTCTTGTAGATGCCCACGAGGAACACGGTCGACAGCGTAGTGGCCTCGACCGCCGCCCAGGTGAGGATGATGTTGTTGGACAGGCAGGCGAGCAGCATCGTGAAGACGAACAGGCTGAACAGCGCGTAGTACTGCTTGGTGCGCTCGGCCGGCATGGTCTTCTCCTCGATATCGATCTTGATATAGGAGATGGAGTACACGCCGGTGATGAACCCGATGATGCCTACCAGAAGGACGAAGATCGACGAGAGCGAATCGAGATGGAGCCACAGGCCCAAAGCGTCGATATTCTGCCCGCTCGAGAGCATGGTTCCCGCGGTGACGACCGAAAGGACAAGGGTCGCCGCGACGGAGATGGTGTTGAGCCCCGCGAAGACGTTGTAGGACGTCGTCTTGGGGAGCGCAGCCATAATCAGGGAGAACACGAGAGGACAAGCGAGCAGGGCGACCGTCAACATTGAAACATCCATGGCCTACCCCTTCAATTCGGTCAGGTCGTGGGAGTCGAGCGACTTGGTGTCGTTCCAAATCCTCACGACGACGGCGGACATGATGATGACGGCGAAGATGGCGTCGGTGGCGATGCCGATCTCGATGATCTCGGGGGCCGTGGGCGCGAGCAGAGCGAGCGTCACGTGGCTACCGTTCTCCATAAGGCAGTACCCGAAGATCTGCTTGAGGATGTTGCGCTGGGAGATGATGCACGTGAGGCCGACGAAGAAGTGCGCGAAGCTGATGGCGAGGGCCGGAGTGGCCACCTCGGCGGTGGGCAGGCTCAGGCGCGTGACCACCGCGAAGCAGACGGCCACCTCCAGACCGGTGAGGATGATGGTCCAGGCCGGCTTGATGGAGGAGGTCAGCGTGCTATCGGCAGGCGAACCCATCTTCTTGTAGGCACGGTTGAGAATGAACGGAACGAGGATCACCTTGGTGACGAAGGCCGACGCGGCCCACATGAGAAGCTCGGTGGCACCGGTGGTGAGGCCCAGGGTGAGCAGCACGCCCACCAGGACAACCGACTGGATCGCGTACCACTTGATGGCGGACGGGATGGTCTTCGAGACGACCACCATGGTGGAGGTCACGATCAGAAGACCGCCCAGGATATTGACTAACGAATAACCCATGTCCTACCTCCTAACCCATCCAACTAGAGGACAGAGGACCGGCAACGACGACCATGATCATGAGGACGACGAACACGAACGCCATGGCGCGCGGAAGGGGCTGGCCGGCGGCCACGGTCTCGCTCGGCTCACCGGGCAGGACCTTACCCATCCAACGCAGGAACCATGCGAAGGTGGCGACGGTCTCGACGACCATGACGCACACGAGGACGAAGATGACCGTGTTGGAAGCACCAACCGCGAAGCCACCGGAAATAATCTGGAACTTGGAGAAGAACGTGCTCATGGGGGGCACGCCGGCGATAGCGGTCGCGGCGACCGCGAAGCCCACGCCCGTGACCGGGTACTTCTTCATGAGGCCCTGGATCTTGGGCAACATACGGGTTCCCAGCGTGAAGCTGAGGGAGCCGGCGATGAGGAAGAACAGGGTCTTGGTGAACGCGTGGTTGAAGATGTGCTCGACGGCGCCGTTGAACGCCATCTGGCTTCCGAACACGGAGAGGCCCAGGCCGAAGAACACGTAGGCGAGCTGCGCGATCGTCGAGAAGGCGAGCAGGCGCTTCATATCCTTCTGGGGCAGGTACATGAGGAAGCCGAAGAGCATGGTCACGACGGCGTCGATGATGGCGACCCAACCGACGATCTCGGGGATATCGCCGGCACTCGCAAGAGCGCGGGCGAACACGCACACGCCGACCTTGACCATGGACGCGCCATGGAGGTAGGCGGAAACGGGCGTGGGGGCCTCCATTGCGGAGGGCAGCCACATGTAGAGCGGGAACTGGGCGGACTTGGCCCAAGCGGCGAACAGGATGAGCAGCAGCACGACGGTCTTCATACCGGAATCGAGCTGGGAGATCGCGCTCAGCGCGAACGTGCCGGTTCCGGCGAACAGGAAGGCCGCGCCGATGTAGAGTCCCAGAGCGCCGATATGGGTGATGATGAGCGCCTTCATACCGGCCTTCTTGGCCGTGGGCGTCATGTAGTAGCTGATGAGGCCCCAGGAGCACACGCCGGTGATCTCGAAGAAAACGAGCTGGCCGACGATGGTGGAGCTGTAGGCGAGACCGGCCATGGCGCCGATGAACGTGGAGAAGTACACGTAGAAGCGACGACGGGGCGCGTCGGGATGCTCCTTATTCTTATCGCTCATGTACGGGAACGAATAGATGACGACGAGCAGGCCGATAGCGACGAACGCGGGTGCGAGCAGCGTGCTCATCCGGTCGAATATGAAGCCCATGACCAAGGTCTGGCCCATACTCGCCCAGGTTACATCGACCGCGTTCATGCCGTTTCCGGCAAACGTCGCGGCCAAGCCAACGGAAGCGACCGTGGCGATGCCGCCGGCAAAGGCGCAGATCCATTTAGCGTAGGGACGCGGCAGCATGACGATGAGCAGGGAGCCCAGCATGGGGACGGCGATCGCCACCATGGCAAAGAGGGACAAGCTCGATTCGATTGACATAGTTTCTCCCTTCTCCCTACACGCCTACGACGACGAAGACGAACGCGAGGACCGCGATGCCGACGACGGCCCAGGTCTGGTTACCGAGCACCTTGAAGCGCGAACGGGAAACGGAGTTCTCGAGCACGCCGCAGACGACGAAATCGACCAGGCACTTGACGAGGAAGACGACGGCGCCCACGAGAGCGGTGACGCCGATGGTCGCGGGCTCTCCCCAGGGGATGAAGATGGAGGTGAACCAAGCGACGACCACGACCTGCTTCATGCCCATGGCGAGCTTCATCATGGCCAGGGACGAGCCGGAGAGCTCGGCGAGCGGGCCCTCCTGGAGCTCCTGCTCGGCTTCGGCCTGATCGAACGGAAGCTTGCCGAGTTCCATGTAACAGGCGGCCGCGAAGGCGACGCCGGCGAGGATAACGGCGACGACGCTCGAGACGTTGCCCGTAACGATGTGCTGGCCCATGGTCGCAATGTCCGTGGAGCCGCACACGATGGCGACGGTGAACAACGCGATGAGCATGGACGGCTCGATGAGCACGCTCATGAGGAGCTCGCGGATACCGCCGAAGCCCGCGTAGGCGTTGGAGGAATCCACGCCGGACAGCGCGAAGAAGAAGCGGGACAGCGCGAGCGCGTACATGATGGTGATGGCGTCACCAAAGACGGGCATGGGGCTCTGGAGCGTGAACATGGGCAGGCCCATGGCGAGCATAAACGACACCGCGAGGAACAGCGGCGGCATGATGCGCAGCACGAAGCTCGAGTCGGAACTCACGGACTCGGGACGCGCCATGAGCTTCGCGAGGTCCCGGTAATCCTGAAGGATGGACGGACCGCGGCGATTGTGCATCTTCGCGCGAATCACACGGGCGAGGCCGGAGAAGAAGGGCGCGACCAGCATGACCACGAGGCCCTGCGCCATCGCAAGAACGATGTTCATAATATCCTCTCCCCTCTCTAGACCATGACCACGGCGAGCACGAGGAAGACCACGAGCGCCGCGACGATGTAGCAGATGTATACGGAGTAGTTGCCGCCCTCGATCTTGGAGGCGAGGCCGGCCAGCTTGTCGGCACCCTCGCTCGGTGCATCGACCAGGAAACGGTCGGGCAGGGGCTCGACGCCCTGGGCGACACCGGTGAGCTTCTGGAACACGTGCGCGATGGACCAGCAGATCTTGGTGCATACCTCGCGCAGGGTGTAGAGCGGGCCCATGAAGAGTTCGACGTCGGACGCGAAGCTCGTGGCGACGACGGGCATGTGCTCGTTGGGCTCGTAGCCGCACGCCCAAGGGTCGGTCTTCTTAGCGGGGGCCTTGGCGCCGAGGCAGGACCTCAACGCGAACGCGAGGCCGGTGAGGACCACGAGCGCGATGGCGATCGCGGGGGTGGAGGTGGCGGCACCGGAAATCTCGTTCACGAGAGACACGCCCGAGGTGGCTGTGACGGCGGAGCCGGCAAGCACGCTCTGGGCGACGTCGCCCAGAACCGGGGCGATGACCGGGGAGCCGATTCCCAGTACCACGCAGATGGCCGCGAGGAGCATCTGCGAGAACAACATCGGAGCCGGGGACTCCTTGGCGTTCGCGGCCTCCTGGGAACGAGGGCTGCTCGCGAACGAGACGCCGTAGGCCTTCACGAAGCACGTGACGGCCAGGGCACCGGTGATGGCGAGGGCGGCCGCGGAGGCGACGGCGAACACCATGACGACCGGGTCGGAGAGCGTCGAGATGTTGAACAGGGACTGGTAGGTGAACCACTCGGAAACGAAGCCGTTGAGCGGCGGGATAGCCGAGATGGCAAGGGCACCGATGAGGAAGCAGACGGCCGTGGCCGGCATACGGCGGAACAGGCCGCCCATCTTCTCCATGTTGCGCGTACCCGTGGCATAGAGCAGGGAGCCCGCGCCGAGGAACAGCTCGCCCTTGAACATGGCGTGGTTGAGCGTGTGGTAGAGGGCGGCCATGAGCGCGATCGTCGCGATGACGTCGTTGCCCAGGGCGTGCGCCGTCATGGACGCGCCGACACCGAGCAAGATGATGCCGATGTTCTCGACGGAGTGGTAGGCCAGCAGGCGCTTAATGTCGTGCTCGTGGAGGGCGTAGACGACGCCCAGGACCGACGAGATGGATCCGAAGACCAGGACCATGAGGCCCCACCAGAGCTGGACGCCCGAACCCGCGAGCAGGTCGAGACCGACCTTGAGGATTCCCAGGATGCCGATCTTGATCATGCCGCCGGACATGAGGGCGGACACGTTGGACGGCGCCTCGGGGTGCGCCTGGGGCAGCCAGGAGTGCAGCGGGATGATACCGGCCTTTGCGCCGAATCCGAAGAACGCGAGGACGAAGCACGCGGAGGAGACGGCGGGTCCAAAGTCATGCGTACGGAAATCACTGAAGCTGAAGGAACCGCCCACGCCGTTGGTCATGAGCAGGAAGCTCGCCATGATAAGGACAAAGCCCACGTGCGCGATGACGAAGTAGAGCCAACCGCCCCTAATGGAGTTCTTGTTCTCCTCGATAACGACAAGGAAGTAGCTCGTAAGGGACATGAGCTCAAAGGCGACCAGGAACCAGAACACGTTGTCGGCGGTGATGACGAGCATCATCGAGGCGACGAAGGTGTTCATGAAGAAACCGGCGCGCCCGACCTTGCCCGGGTACTCATCGAAGTAGGACAGACCGTAGATGAAGCCCGCAAAGGCGAGGATTGAGATGAGGACCACGATCAGGCCCGCAAGGCCGTTGAGCAAGAGCTCGAGACGGGCGAACGGGAAAAAGAAGACCGTGTTGAGGGACGAAACGTCGCCAAGCACGGCCTCGAGGCCCGCGATGAACGACAGCACGGCCGCGACGGCGCCGATCAGGCAGCCGGCGGTCTTGGCGGCGTTATCGGCCTTGATCAGCAGAACCGAGGCGA
>CABRGB010000028.1 GCA_902470345.1 uncultured Collinsella sp. | reverse complement strand
GATGCGACACTCGGAAGTGTCCATCCTCGCAGTATCCGGTTCTCAAGGTGCACGCCTGCGCTGGTTCCCGGTTGCACCGGGCCGCGCGGCAAGGAGATATATTGCCAGACCGGAGGGCCCCCGCGGGCGGGAATCTGGTCGTACACATTTCCTACACATATTTAAAGCCAGCTTACGTTTGCCAGCCGTTCTCTACCGCTCACCGAGGGTCTCTTTATAGTGAAGCGTCATATGGCTAAAGCTGATAGGCTCCCTTAGCCAAGGCACAGCCGGCATCGAGTAACTCATCGCGCTCCTCCACCGAGAACCCCTCGGCGTATACGCGAACCACCGGTTCGGTCCCGCTGGGGCGGATCAGCAGCCAGGTGTCATCCTCGAATGCCAAACGTAAACCATCCATATGGCTTACAGCCTGCGGCGCCTTGCCGCAAATCGATTTGGGATTCATGCCAGGAAGCAGCGTTCGCAGCGATTCGGCGTCTTCGGCCTCAAGGCGCAAATCTCGACGCCCATAGCTCGTCTTACCAAAACTGGCCTCGAGCTGATCGACCAAAACGCCCAAGGGCGCGCCCGTCTTTGCCATAAGCTCACACAGAATCAGACAAGCAAGGATTCCATCACGCTCGGGCATATGCGCGGCGATGCCGATACCACCGGCCTCCTCGCCTCCCATGAGGACGCCGCCCTTCTTCATCTCTGCAGCTATATATTTGAAACCGACCGGCTTAACGGTCACACGACAGCCAAGCGCCTCAGCAATGCGGCGCACGAGTGTCGAGCACGAGAGATTGACGACGACACGCCCCTCCAAATTGCGGAATTGAACGAGGTCGCCCAAAACAAGCGCCATGATTTGATGCGGATGTATATATCTACCGCGTTCGTCGACCGCGCCGATACGATCGGCATCGCCGTCGGTCACCAGACCTGCGCACGCCCCGTCCTCGACAACCGCACGCTCGCAAGCGTCCACCCATGGCTCAACAGGGTCGGGGCAAATGTCCTCTTGATCGGACGACTGTCCGGCATGAATCTCGTGCACCTCGACGCCTAGCTCCCGCAGCAGGTCGGCAAGATATCCCTGAGCCGCGCCGCCCATGGGGTCAACTACCACCCGCAGGTGAGCGGCTCGAATGGCCTCGGCATCGACAAACGATGCCACCGCCTGCATATAGTCAGGAATAATATCCGCGGTGCGATAGCTTTCCTCGATCCCCATCGGCTCGGGGGCCATGGCCTCTTCAAGCTCTTCGATGACATCCTGATTGGCCGTCGAGCCATCTCCCATGCGTAGTTTAAGGCACAGATACCCCTGCGGATGATGGGACCCCGTCACCATGAGCGCACCGCAGGCCTCGCCGTCATACGCCGCCGCCCACGTAAGGGCGGGGGTTGGGACGGGCCGAGATGCGAGCACTGCGTCCAATCCGTGAGCCGCAAGCACGCCTGCCGCAAGCTCAGCGAACTCGCGCGCCTGCGGCCGGGTGTCGAACCCTATATATACTGTTTTGCCGGGATTAATCTTTTGCCACAACTCGCCGACGGCATCGGCAATGCGGGCAACGTTGTCGGCGGTAAAGTCGTCGTCGACGCGAGCGCGCCAACCATCAGTTCCAAAATGAATTATCGCGCACACGCGCAGACACCTCACAGTGTTTGGATCATGGTACGCATGGGGTATACCCGCAACGCACGCCTAGCAACCTGCCAAAACCGGCATTCACCATTTGGGCAAACGCTACCGACGATGTGCAGGCAATAAAAAACCGCCCCGTATGGAGCGGTTTCGACCTTTATATATCGAGCGCCTCGGCCATCGCCGCCGTGGTGATCGCCGTGGTCCCACAGCAACTGCCCACCATTGCGGCACCGGCATGCCTCCATTCGATGCAAGCACGCGCGAAGGCTTCGGGATTCTCGCGCCACACAGGGCCATCCTGAGTTTGGACCGGATCGCCCACGTTGGGACGTACCGTGACGGGCGTAGTCGCCGATGCAACCATCCTGGGCACTGCCACGTTCGCGGCCGCAAGTGAACAGCAGTTAACGCCAACCGAGTTTGCGCCGTGCTTTTCGGCGTACAAAACGGCAGCCTCGATGTTGAGGCCATCGCCTAGCAGGTCGCCTTTATCGTCAACGACAAAACTTACCAAAACAGGCATGCCGTCGGCGGCATCCTGGGCGCCGGCAAGTATGGGCTGCAAATTACGGATAGACGTCACCGTCTCGATCAGCAGACCGTCAACACCAGCATTGAGCAGGGCGTATGCCTGCTCTCGCGAAATGCCTCGGATTTCTCGATACTCGGCAGAGTCTTCGGCAAACCACTCAATGCCGATCGGGCCCATCGAGCCCAGCAGCAGCTGAGGGTGCGCCTGGCGGGCATCGTCGACGGCCCCGCGATTGACCTCCGCCACGGACGGCGCAATCTGGTCGTGCTTGAGGGCATAGCTCGATGCCTGAAAGGTGTTGGTAATGAGCACCTGCGCGCCGGCGGCGACATACAAGCGATGGATACGAGAAACGGTCTGCGGCTCTGCCAGATTCCAAAACGCCGGTGGAATGTCGGCGGCATCGTACTCACTCAACAGAACACTGCCCATGGGGCCCTGCGCCAACAAGGTCTCGCTCGACAAGCGGCGCGTAAGTTCCTCGGCACCAAAGCGGTTGTAATAACTCGTATCCATATATATCCCGCTATTCCTCGACGCTGATTCCCTGCTTTTCGAGATAGGCGAGCCAGCGGCTCATCGTGTCCTCGGATAGCGCATGCTCCATCATGCAGGCCTCGGAATCGGCTCGCTCAAATTCGACACCGAGCTCCTGAACCAAAAACGTGCGGATGAGGCGATGACGGTACCAGATAGCCGTGCCAACCTCGCGACCGCGATCGGTCAGGATTACCTTGCCGTAGTGCGATTGCTCGACAAGCTCGGATGCCTTGAGCGCCGAAACCGCTTTATTGACCGATGCCTTGGAGACGCCAAGGCGCTGCGCGATGTCGACCGATCGCACGCCGTTGGTTTCCCCCTCTTCGCTTTCAATGCGAACCATGCACTCCAAGTAGTCTTCGTTCGCCACCGTCAGATGTAGTTCGCGCGAGCTATTTGTCGTATCCATGATCTTCCGTCCCTTCTGCATTCAATGGCTGATTCTACCCCATCCAAGCGTCGTGGTATGCCGTGGCATACCGTGCTAGAGTTCTTGTTGCACACGACGACCAAGATTGGAGCGGTCTTTATGGAAAACACCACCACGAGCCCCGATGTCCTCGAGCGCTTTTTGCGCTACGTCCAGATCAACACGCAGTCCGAGGATGCAAACTGCGACCAGGTACCCTCGAGCGTCGTTCAGTTTGACCTTGCCAACGTGCTGGCTGAAGAGCTGCGCGAGCTTGGTGCGGAAGATGCCCACGTGACCGAGCACGCCTATGTCTGCGCGCATATCCCCGCAAGTGCGGGCGCTGAGGACAAGCCCGCCCTGGGCCTGATCGCCCATCTCGACACCACCGAAGTTGCACCGGGCGCCGGCGTGAAGCCGCACATCGTGCACTACGAAGGCGGCGACCTGGCCTGCGGCACGGTTGACGGTAAACCCGTTGCCATGAGTACCGCCAAGCTTCCCGCCCTGAATGACCTCGCGGGTGAGGACCTGGTCTGCAGCGACGGCACCACGCTGCTGGGCGCAGACGACAAGGCAGGCGTCGCCGAGATCATGTCGCTTGTCGCGCGTATCGCTCAGGACCCTTCTCTGCCCCATCCCGCACTCGGCATTTGCTTCTGCCCTGACGAGGAGATCGGCCACGGAGCCGAGCTGTTAGATATCGATACCTTTGGCTGCAAGTACGCCTACACGGTCGACGGCGGCCCCATCGGCGAGCTGGAGTGGGAGTGCTTTAACGCCGCCGAGGCGACCGTCCGCTTTGAGGGCCAGTCCATCCACCCGGGCGACGCTAAGGGCCGTATGGTCAACGCAGGCAATCTGTTCTGCGACTTCAACGCGTTGCTCCCCTACGTGCAGCGCCCGGAGTATACGGAAGGCTACGAGGGCTTTTATCACCTTGAGGGTGTATCTGCGACCGTCGATCACGCCACAGCGCGCTATATCGTCCGCGACCATGACGCCGCCAAGTTCCAGCAGAAACTCGACCTTATTGATGCCGCCGCCTCGATGCTCAACCAGCGTCTGGGTGAGGAGCGCGTGACGGTCGAGATTAAGCAGCAGTATCGAAATATGGCCGAGATCGTTCGTGACTATCCCGAGCTTATTGATGTTGCCAAGGAAGCCTACCTTGCCTGCGGCGTTGAGCCCCAAGTGCTGCCGATTCGCGGCGGCACCGACGGCGCCCAGCTGTCGTTCCGCGGTCTGCCCTGCCCCAACCTTTCCACCGGCGGCTATTGCTACCACGGCGTCAACGAGTTCGTCCCGGTCAGTTCGCTCGTCAAGATGACCGACGTGCTCCAGGAGCTCGTCGCCCGCTTTGCATAAGCCTGGCTGCACAAGTCCAAAAGACGAATTGCCCCGTCCTCAACCAAGAACGGGGCATTTTTTTGCTGCAATGAGAACAGGTTGACGCGCGCCAGCCTCTTGACGCAAGGAGTGTCCCCCAACTGCCGGCACAAAAGGAACGTCCCCAAGTGCCAAGTGTCAAGTGCCGCAAGAGTGTCCCCTTTGACTAGTCATTTAAGAACGTCCCCAATGACTACCACTACACAGCATCGCAGGTTGAGCCAACGTCAGCGAGCGCCGCCCAAGGCGGACAAGTTGGCATGAAAAAGGCAGGGCATTGACCTTCTGGTCATGCCCTGCCTTTTGAATGACAAATTGTCGCCTTGGACGGCGCGCAGCGTCGGCCGGTCCGCCGTTCGGTAGAACGGCGGAACTAGTAGGAGTAGCCGTTGCCGTCGCCGGTGGGCTCTTCGTAGTAGTCCGAATCGCTCGAATCAGTCGAATCGTCCGAATCGTCAGAGCTAACCGATGAGGTTGCGGTGCCGTTGGCGTAATCATCGGACGTGTTGTTGTTCAGGTCGCCGATCGTAGAGCTGGAGCCATCGGACTGGCCCATGGTATTGGGGCCCTTGGGATCCTTACCAGCGTCGACGCGCTCCATCATTTCCTTAAGCTCGTCCTCGTAGACAAAGACGTAGCTCACGCCATCAATCATGGTGCTGGCATCGGCATACGAAGGCAAGTTGGCCGAATAGATGCCGTCAACATCCATGCCGCGCATGGCATTGACCGTAGAGACGATGTCCTGAACGCTCATATCGGTCACGAGCATGTCGGACAGCGAATTGACGAGGTCGAAGACCTTGGTGGCATCGAAGTTGTTGAGGATCTGGTTGGCGAGGGTGCCGAGCACCTGACGCTGGTGGCGCATGCGTGTGTAGTCGCCATCGGCATAGATGTAGCGGCAACGGGCATAGGTAAGGGCGGTCGCGCCATCCATGTGCTGCTGACCGGCGGTGATCTTAATGTCGAGATGCTCGGGGTCGTCGACATCGTCGGTTGCGTTAATGTCGATGCCGCCGACCGAATCGATGAGCGACTGCATGCCGTCGAAGCTGACCTCGGCATAGTGGGAAATCTGGACACCGCACAGCTCGTTGACCGCCTGGACCATGGCTTCGGCGCCGCCGTAGGTATGGCAGGCGTTGATCTTCATGGTCGAGCCGTTGTAGACGACCTTGGTATCGCGCGGAATGGAGATGAGCGTCGCCTGTTTTTGCGTGGGGTCGATACGCGCCAGGATAATCGAGTCGGCGCGGTATGTATCCTCGCCCGGGCGACCGTCAGTGCCAAGGAGTAGCACGTAGAACGGGTCCTTTGCCTCGTCGGTATCAACCAGGATCTGGCGCAGGTTGTCGGTAATGACATTGGAATCGCCGAGCTTGCCCATAATGGTGGCAAACCACAGGCCGGCGGCAGTCGTAGCGCTCAGCAGCACACCGAGCACAGCAATGAGCGCAACGCGGCGAACCGTATGACCGCGACGGCGCTGACGGGCGCGCTCGGAATAGCGGGCAACGTTATCGCGGCTATAGATTTTTGCCTGAGCGCCGGTCGAAGGTCTTCGAGATTCCGTAATGGGCTTTTTCTTAAACATAGGCAACCTGCATTAGTAGATGACGGGATCGGGAACAGTGGCGTGCTCGACATGAGCGCCAAGCGCCTGCAACTTTTCAACAAACTGTTCGTAGCCGCGCTTAATGTGATGGATGGCCGAGACCTCGGTCGTGCCGTCGGCAATTAGGCCGGCAACGACGAGCGCCGCGCCACCACGAAGATCCGGTGAGGTTACCTGAGCGCCGGAGAAGCCCTTGACGCCGTGAATCATAGCGTGATGGCTCTCGATGCGAATATCGGCGCCCATGCGCACCAGCTCGGATGCGAACATAAAGCGATTCTCGAAGATATTCTCGGTGATAACGGAGCTGCCGTCGGCCAGGGCGGAGAGCACCATGATCTGCGCCTGCATGTCCGTGGGGAAACCGGGGAACGGGAGCGTCTGGATATCGACCGGCTTGATGCGCTCGGCACGCCTCACATGGACGCCATCCTCGACGCGCTCGCAGTCGATACCCATGAGCTCCATCTTCTTGAGCACCATGCCCAAATGAATGGGGCAAAAGCCCGTGACGTCGACACCGCGATCGTCGGCCATCAACGCACCGGCAACGATAAAGGTACCGGCCTCGATACGGTCGCCCACCACGCGATGGGTAACAGGATGCAGTTCTTCTACGCCCTCGATGGTCACGACAGGCGTACCGGCACCGACAATCTTGGCGCCCATCTCGTTGAGCATGTTGGCGAGATCGACGATCTCGGGCTCGCGGGCGGCATTATCGATAACCGTGGTACCCTGCGCGCGCACGGAGGCCATGATGAGGTTCTCGGTCGCACCGACACTGGCAAACTCGAGCGTGACGGTGGTACCGTGCAGGCCCTGGGGCGCGTTGGCCTTGATGTAGCCGTGGGCGGTATCGAACTCAACGCCCAAGGCCTCAAGACCCAAGATATGCATGTCGATCTTGCGAGCGCCCAGGTTGCAGCCGCCGGGCATGGCGATCTTGGCGCGATGGAAACGGCCCAGCAGGGGCCCCATCACGGCGGTAGAAGCGCGCATCTTGGCAACGAGCTCGTAGGGGGCCTCCCAAGAATCGACTTGGGAGGTATCGATCTCGAGCGTGTGCTCGTCGATAACATCGATCGTAGCGCCCATACCCTTGAGCACCTTGCCCATCACGTGGACATCGGAAATATCAGGCACGTTCTGCAGCGTCGTCTTGCCCGGCGCCAGAAGCGTTGCCGCCATAAGTTTGAGCGCGGAGTTCTTGGCACCCGAAACAGGCACGGAACCTCCGATGGCGTGGCCACCCTCAACGCGGATAATATCCAAGGTCTACCCTTTCAAAAAGCATGCCCGGGGTGGCTGGGCCATCCCGGGCATGATGTGTTCGCAAATGGTCGAACGTTAAAACGTCTGACTATTGGGCAAGCTTGAGCTTACACCATGCGATTTCATTATAGAGGTAGGCGCGGCGTGCATCATCCTCCGACAAATTACCCAGCTTCTCTTCAAAACCTTGAATATCAGCTTTAACCTTGTCGGCGTCGACGGTCGCCAAATCGCAAGCGCGCTCGGCGAGGACGGTCACGACATCGTCCGCAACCTGGGCATAGCCGCCGGCCACGGCAAACGTGTGGTCGACAGTGCCCATGGCCTTATCGGAAACGCGAACGTAACCGCGGTCGATCGTGCAGATTTCGCTGGAGTGAGCAGGCAGAACGCCAAACTCGCCATCCGTGGACGGAATCGACACGAACGCAGCGTCGCCCTCATAGGCGCAGCTCACGGGGCACACGATGCGGATACGCATAACCTACTTCTCCCCCATCTTGCGGGCGCGCTCGCGCACGTCCTCAATCGTGGAAGCATAGCGGAATGCCTGCTCGGGCAGGTCATCGGCCTTGCCGTCGACAATCTCGGCGAAGGAACGGACGGTATCCTCGACGCGGACGTAGACACCGGGGTTGCCGGTGAACTTCTCGGCGACGTGGAAGGACTGGGAGAGGAACTGCTGGATCTTACGGGCACGGTTGACCGTAAGGCGCTGCTCCTCGGACAGCTCGTCCATACCCAGAATGGCGATGATGTCCTGAAGGTCGGAGTACTCCTGCAGGAGCTCCTGGACCTTGACGGCGACACGGTAGTGCTCCTCGCCGACGATCGAGGGATCGAGGGCGTCGGAGGAAGACGCGAGCGGGTCGATAGCCGGGAACAAACCGAGCGACGAAATGCTACGCGAAAGAACCGTGGTGGCGTCGAGGTGCGTAAACGTCGTGGCAGGCGCCGGGTCGGTCAGGTCGTCTGCAGGGACGTAGACAGCCTGGACGGAGGTAATGGAACCCGTCTTGGTCGAGGTAATGCGCTCCTGGAGGTCACCCATCTCGGTAGCCAGCGTAGGCTGGTAACCGACGGCGGACGGCATACGACCCAGCAGTGCGGAAACCTCGGAACCGGCCTGGGAGAAGCGGAAGATGTTATCGATGAACAGCAGAACGTCCTGGCCGCGATCGCGGAAGTACTCAGCGGTGGTAAGGCCAGCCAGACCGATGCGCAGACGCGCTCCAGGCGGCTCGTTCATCTGACCATAGACCAAGCAGGTCTTGTCGATAACGCCAGACTCGCTCATCTCGAGGAACAGGTCGGTGCCCTCACGAGTACGCTCGCCGACACCGGTGAACACCGAGGTGCCGCCGTGCTCCTGGGCGAGGTTGTTGATGAGCTCCTGAATCAGAACGGTCTTGCCGACGCCGGCGCCGCCGAACAGACCCGTTTTGCCGCCACGGATGTAGGGCTCGAGCAGGTCAACGGCCTTGATGCCGGTTTCGAAAATCTCGGTCTTGGTGGTGAGCTCGTCGAAGCGGGGCGCTGCGTGGTGGATGGGATAGAACTCCTCCACCTCGGGCATGGGCTTACCGTCGACAGGCTTGCCCATGACGTTCCAAATGCGGCCGAGCGTCTTGGGGCCAACGGGCATCTTCATGGGCTCACCGGTATCGGTGGCGGTGAGACCACGCTGCAGGCCGTCGGTCGAGGACATGGCGACCGTGCGGACAACGCCGCCCGGAAGCTGGCTCTCGACCTCGAGGATCGTGCTCAGGTGACCGATCGGGGTCTCGGCCTCGACCGTGAGCGCGTTGTAGATCGGGGGCACCGCGCCGTCAAACTTGACGTCGACGACAGGGCCGATGATACGCACGATGCGGCCATCACCGGCAGTCGTCTTCTTGGTGGCTTCCTCGACCGCAAGCTTTACGGTGTTATTAGCCATTACTGTTCCTCCAATGCTGAGGCTCCGCCGACGATTTCGTTGATCTCGGTCGTGATCGAAGCCTGGCGCACGCGACTATACGTGCGGGTAAGGGTCGAGATGATCGCGGTGGCGTTTTCCGTCGCGGAGTGCATGGCCTTGCGGCGCGCACCCTGCTCGGCGGCCGCCGAATCGATCAGGGCCTGGTAGATGACCGTCAGGATATAAGACGGTACAAGCTTGCCGAGAACATGCTCGGGAGAGGGCACGAACTCGAACGTCGACGAGATGCGCTTAGGGGCGTCGGTCTCGTTCTTACGCGGACCGTGGGCCATAGCGATCATCTCGGGGTCGAGCGGCAACAAATGCTCGACGCGAAGCTCCTGATCCACGCGGTTCTTGGCGTGGTGGTAGACAAGCTCGACACGGTCAAGCTCACCGGAACGATACGCATCGCAGATATGAGAGGAGATCATGCGGGCCTGATTAAAATCGGGCTCGGAGGAGTTGCCCTCAAAGTGCATGGTGACGTTTGCACGGTCACGGAAATACGTGGCCGGTTTGCGCCCACACGCAATGATCTCGCACTCGATGCCGTCGTTCGCCCAAGAAGCGGCGAGCTTTTCGGCCGTGCGCTCCACCGTCGTATTGAAACCGCCGGCAAGGCCGCGGTCCGAGGCAATAACGACAATCAGACCATGCTTGACGCTCTCATGCTTCTGCAGCATGGGATCGGTGCCCGAACAGGAGGCGTCACCGGCGACCGTCAACATAACGTCGGTCAGCGCCTCCTTATAGGGCTCGGCCTGCTTGGAGCGATCGAGGGCACGACGGATCTTGGCCGTAGAGACCATCTCCATCGTGCGCGTGATCTGCTTGGTCGTGGTAACCGAGGAGATTCGCTTCTTAATGTCGCGAAGGTTGGCCATAGGGCTTAGTTCTCCTCTGATCCAGTCGTATCGGCATGGTGCTTGGCCATGAACTGCTGCTTGAAGTCACCGATGACACGCAAGAGCTCGGCCTTGGTGTCGTCGTCGATCTTCTTGGCGCGAACCTTGTCGAGCAGCGAGCCAAAGCCATTGTCCATGTACTCGATAAGCTCGGCACGGAAAGGCAGCACGTCGGCGATCTCCAGGTCATCCAGGAAGCCCTCGTTGCCAGCGAACAGCGTAACGATCTGCTCGCCAACCTCAAACGGCTGGTAGCGCGGCTGCTTCAGGAGCTCGGTCATGCGGGCACCATGGGTCAGCTGCTTCTGAGTAGCCTCGTCGAGGTCGGAGCCGAACTGGGTAAAGCCAGCGAGCTCCTGATAGGAAGCGAGGTCCAGACGGAGGTTGCCGGCGACCTGCTTCATAGCCTTGGTCTGTGCATCGCCACCGACGCGGGACACGGAGATACCGACGTCGACTGCCGGGCGCTGACCCTGGAAGAAGAGCTCGGACTGCAGGTAGATCTGACCATCGGTAATGGAAATGACGTTAGTCGGAATGTAGGCCGAGACGTCGCCGTCCTGGGTCTCGATGATCGGCAGAGCCGTCATGGAGCCGTAACCGTTCTTCTTGGACATCTTGACGGCACGCTCGAGCAGACGAGAGTGCAGGTAGAAGATGTCGCCAGGATAGGCCTCGCGTCCGGGCGGACGATGCAGCGTCAGCGACATCTGACGGTAGGCCACAGCCTGCTTGGACAGGTCGTCGTAGATGACGAGCACGTGGCCGCCGGGGTTGGTCTCGCTGGCGGGCTTGCCGTCCTCGCCGTTGTACATGAAGAACTCGCCGATAGCGGCACCGGCCATAGGCGCGATGTACTGCATAGGGGCGGAATCGGCAGCGGTTGCCGAAACGATGATGGTGTAGTCGAGCGCACCGTGCTGAGCAAGGGTCTCGCGGATGTTGGCAACCGTGGAGGCCTTCTGGCCGATGGCGACATAGATGCAGACCATGCCCTTGCCACGCTGGTTGAGGATAGCGTCGATGGCGATGGCGGTCTTACCGGTCTTACGGTCGCCGATGATGAGCTCACGCTGACCACGGCCGATAGGCACCATGGAGTCGATGGCCAACAGACCGGTCTGAACCGGCTCGCACACCGGGGTACGGTCGATGACGCCGGGGGCCTTGAACTCGATGGGACGACGGTGCGTGGCGACAATGTCACCCAAACCGTCGATGGGCTGGCCGAGCGGATTGACGACGCGGCCGAGCATGGCACGGCTCACGGGGATATCCATAACGCGGCCAGTGGTGCGGCACTCGTCGCCTTCCTTGATGGAGTCGACGGCACCAAACAGAACGGCGCCGACCTCGTCACGGTCAAGGTTCTGGGCAAGGCCGAAGACGGTCTCACCGGTATCGGAGCTCTTGAACTCCAGAAGCTCGCCTGCCATGGCGCTCTTGAGGCCGGAGACGCGCGCGATGCCGTCGCCTACCTCGTCGACCGTTGAAACCTCATGCGTATCGACCGTCGCGGAGAGGCTCGTGAGCTGCTCCTGCAGTTTCTTGGCGATATCCTGGGCATTGAGGGTTTCGGACATTAGGCTTCACCTCCGTACGAATTAGCAGAGTTTGCGAGGGTCTCCTGCGCGACGCGCAGCTGCGTCTTGACGGAAATGTCACGACGCTCGCCGCGGGCCTCGAGCACCAGGCCGCCCACGATAGACGGGTCGACCTGCTCGATAAGGAATACCTTGCGACCGAAGTCCTGCTCGCATTTCTTAGTGATGGTTTGACGCAGCTCGTCGTCGAGCGGGATCGCCGTGGTGACGGTCACGCCCACTACATCCTCGTCTTCCTCGGCAACATACTTAAAGGCAGCTGCCACCTTGGGAAGAAGGTCGAGCTGGTCGCGCTTGGACATGGTGTCGAGCACGGCGATGATCTCGGGGCTGGCAGAAGCCAGGCGCTCGATCATCTCGAGGTCCTCGAACACATGGTTCTCGGCCTTGGCGGCTTCCAGAAGGGAGCGCGCGTAGGTCTCGAGCACCTTGTCCTGATAGCGGCTAGTCGGCATTCAGGCTACCTGCTTCCTGGATGTAGCGCTCGATGAGCTTCTTCTGCTCGGCCTCGTCCGTAAGCGACTCGCCCACGATCTTGGTGGCGACGGCAACGGACAGGTCGGCGATGGAGCTCGCGGCACCGGCGTAGATGGACTTGCGCTCGTCCTCGACGGTCGTGTGGGCCTTGGCGATAATCTCCTCGGCCTCCTTGTGAGCAGCCTCGATGATACGGGCGCGCTCGGACTCGGCGTCCTTACGGGCCTCGAGAACGATGTCGGCAGCCTGACGACGGGCGTCGGTGACGATCGAGTCGGACTCAGCGCGCTTGGCGATAGCCTCCTGCTTGGTCTTCTCGGCCTCGTCGAGGCTCTCCTCGATCTTCTTGCCGCGCTCCTCCATGGTTTTCATGATGCCCGGCAGGGCGACCTTGGCCAGCACGATCCAGATAATCAGGAAGGCGATAAGCGCCGGGATGAACTCCGCCATCTTAGGGATGAGGATGTCCGCACCGGCAGCGCCGTCCTCGGCGAACGCGGAAACCGGCATAAGCAGCGCGGCCGCGGACGCGGAGAGTGCGATCGCGCTCTTCTGGGATGAAAGATTCATACTTGACGCTCCGTGCTATTTAACGATCAGCGCGACAACGAAGCCGATCAGAGCCAGAGCCTCGCCGAAGGCGGAGCCCATGATGAAGACGGTGAACACGCGGCCCTGGACCTCAGGCTGACGGGCCATAGCACCCGTAGCACCCAGAGCAGACAGGCCGATAGCAAGACCAGCGCCGATAACACCGAGACCGTAACCGATAACTCCCACGATTCCTCCTTTGTCGTGCGTGTCTTATTTCACGCAGGATAACCTTTTTATAACTGCCGGGCTCCATGGGTACGGGCACCGGCGGTTTAACGAATTGCCTTACCTTTAAGGCGCGAACGGAAGACTACTCCTCCTCCGCAACCTCCTCTGCCTCGGAGACATACACGGCGGTAAGGACCGTGAAGACGTAAGCCTGGATGGCGCCGACCACAAGCTCGATCGTATAAATCAGGATGAGGATGGCAAGCCAGGCCAGCGAAGGCAGGGCGCCGACGGCGTGGGCCGCGGAAACCTGCTGAAGTAGCGGCTGCATGAACATGCTCGCCATGATGGCGAACGAGCCCATGACTACGTGTCCTGCGAACATGTTGCAGAACAGACGGACGGCGAGCGTGATGAGGCGCAGGAAGGTCGAGAAAAGCTCGACGACCCACACAAGCACGTTCATCGGGAAGCTCACACCCTGCGGGGCGAGGCTCTTGATGTAGCCGATCACGCCGTGAGCCTTGCATCCGTAGTAGATGAAGTACACGAAGGCGAAGATGGCGAGCGCGGCGGTGGAGCCGATTGCGCCGGTGCCGGGCTTCATTCCCGGGATCAGGCCGATCATGTTATTGATCAGGATGAACAGGAAAAGCGAGCACAGGAACGGAAAGTGCTTCTTCCAGTTCTCACCCACGACACCCTTGCCGATATCGTTCTCGACGTACTCGATGATGTACTCGAAACCGTTGACGAAGAAGCCCTTAGGAACCAGGGTCTGCTTCTTCTTGAACACGGCCAGGACGATCAGGAGCACGATCGTGGAGACGATCAGCCAAAACGAGTACTGCGTGATGCCGCAGCTCAGATCGCCCACGACAGGGGTGGAGCTGAACTCGCTGACCAGATGATTAATCTCATCAGGCAGCTTTTCAAAAATTTCCACGACTTACCTTTCGACCTCATGAGGATCTCGCAGCGCCTTGGCGACGCGAACCGTGCAGGCGGCCATAAAGGCCACGAAGCCGATCGCCTCGCCCAGGAGGAACATGCGAAATGCCTCTCCGAACAACACAAACACAACCAAGGTAAAGACGAGCAGGGCGATTGCCGAGACCGCCAGACTCACCATACCCTTGAGCATGTCCGCATTCTGCTTATCGTCAAGAACCGGCTTGAGCGTAAAGACAAAGGGAAGGAAGGCAATTGCGCCCGCGATGGCGCCTGCAACGATAGCGAGCAGATCGGCTATCTGAAACACTGGCGTCCTCACTTTCCTTTTTAACGCCTCACAGAACAGTTCCCGCCAAACATTGGTGACTATTGTACGAGCCAATCGCTAAAGTACAACCGTAAAAACATCGGTTAATACGCACCTGTTCGTTTTCTTAAGACCTTCTTTATGCCGCAGGTAGGTAATACGTTTTTCTCGAACCCCTCTGGGCTAAACGTCCGTTAACAGGAGTGCGCGTGAACGTCTTTTGCTCGCCCGCGCGCACCATTTCTTCGTATTTGTGACCGTAGCCGACAAGGCCCGACGACTAGAGCGTGCCGTAGATGCGGTCGCCGGCGTCGCCGAGGCCGGGAACGATGTAGGCAGCCTCGTTGAGATGGTCGTCGATGGCGCAGGTATAGATATGCACGTCGGGGTCCTTCTCAGTCAGCGACTTGAGGCCCTCGGGGGCCGCGACGATGCACAGCATGCGGATGTCCTTGACACCGCGCTCGCGCAGGTAGCTGATGGCCATCTCGGCCGAACCGCCCGTGGCGAGCATGGGGTCGACGACCAGGCAGATGCGCTGGTCGATATCCTTGGGCATCTTGCAGTAATACTCGTGCGGCTCGTGGGTGACCTCGTCGCGCTCCATGCCGATGTGGCCCACGCGAGCGGAGGGCACCAGGTCGAGGATGCCGTCGACCATGCCAAGACCTGCACGCAGGATGGGGACGATGGCGAGCTTCTTGCCGGCAAGCTGCTTGAACGTGGCGGTTGTGATGGGGGTTTCGACCTCGACGTCTTCCATAGGCAGGTCGCGCATGGCCTCGTAGCCGTCAAAAAGCGCGAGCTCGCGCACGAGCTGACGGAACTGGTTGGTGCCGGTGTTTTTGTCGCGCAGGATCGACAGTTTGTGCTGGACGAGTGGGTGGTCGACAAGGGTCACACGGGACGTATCGTAGGTGACGGTCATGGGTTGATGCCCCTTTCGTTTCGGCCGGAAGATGGCCTTGCTGACAAGGCGCATGGCGACGTTGTTGCCTCGCGCCGTGCATAAGTTTAACGGTTTGTTGTATCGAGTGCCCCGTCGCAGCCCTATTGAGCGGTGCTGAGCGAACGCCTGACCGCATCGTGCCAACCGTCCAGGTTGTGCTCGCGACGTTCAACGGACATATGGGGATGGAATGTCTTGACGATCTGGGTGTTTTGCTCCAGCTCCTCCAGATCCTCCCAATACCCAACCGCGAGGCCCGCCAGATACGCGGCACCGATCGCCGTTGTCTCCACCGACTCACATTGCAGTACGGGGATATCCAGCAAGTCTGCCTGGAACTGCATGATGAACTCGTTGCGCGAGGCGCCGCCATCGACGGACAGGCGCTCAATCGAAAGACCCACGTCCTGCTCCATGGCACGCAGCACGTCATAGCTCTGATAGGCCATGGACTCGCAAGCGGCACGCACGATGGTCGCGCGACTCGAGGCGCCGGTCAGACCGCATACGATGCCGCGGGCGTGCGCGTCCCACCAAGGTGCCCCCAAGCCCGCGAAAGCGGGGACAAAGTAGCATCCCTCGTTATCGCCGATCGAGGAGGCGAGCTGTGCCGATTCGGATACGTTGGAGATAACGCCCATGTTGTCGCGCAGCCAGTTCATCGTTGAGCCGGCGGCAAAAATAGAGCCCTCGAGCGCATAGCTGACCTTGCCGTTCGCAGCGATACCGATGGTGGAGACCAGGCCATTCTTGGATTCGACGATCTCGTCGCCGGTGTTCATGAGCATAAAGCAGCCCGTGCCATAGGTGTTTTTGGTCTGGCCGGGATGGAAGCAGCAGTGACCGAACAGCGACGCCTGCTGGTCACCCGCCACACCCATGATGGGCGGCATGTTGGTCATGATGTCGCTCGCGACGCGGCCGTAGTCGCCCGAGCTCCAGCGAACCTCGGGCATCATGGAACGTGGAACATCAAAGAGCGCCAGCAGGTCGTCGTCCCAATCGAGCGTATGGATATTAAAAAGCGCCGTGCGGCTGGCATTGGTGTAGTCGGTGGCAAAGGTTTGGCCGCCGGTGAGGTTGTAGATGAGCCAGGTATCGATGGTGCCAAACATGAGGTCGCCCGCCGCCGCGCTCTCGCGTGCGCCGTCAACGTTGTCGAGAATCCACTGCACCTTGGAGGCCGAGAAATACGGGTCGAGCGTAAGGCCGGTGCGGGAACGCACCAGCTCCTCGCAGCCCTTCTCGACCAGCTCGTCGATCAGAGGTGCGGTGCGACGGCATTGCCACACGATGGCGTTATAGATGGGTTGGCCGCTTATGCGGTCCCACACCACCGTGGTCTCGCGCTGGTTGGAGATACCAATGGCGGCGATGCGATCGGAATGGATGCCGCTCTTAAACTGGACCTCCATCATCACGCCGATCTGGCTGGCAAGCACCTCCGTGGGATCCTGCTCCACCCAGCCGGGGCACGGGAAGCTGGTTTTGACGCTACGACGCGCCTGGGCGACGATGCAGCCGTACTCGTCGACGATGGTCGCGAGTACCGAGGTGGTGCCGCAGTCGAGCGCCATGATGTAGGAACCGCCAAAGCTAAACGAGGCGTCTTCCATACCCAGGCTACCTAGATTCAACGACATCGCTTACACCTTTCTATTGCATCGGGTCGGACAGGACCCGCTCGATCTCTGATGCGGGAAGCGCGCCTTGGCGCAGGATCCGGAGCTCGCCATGCTTAAACGCCACGATGGTCGAAGCGTCGCGGCACGGGGTCTCGCCCGCGTCGACGGCCACATCGACCCCCTCCAGAATGCGGTCCTCAACGTCGGCAAAGCTTGCCGGCGCGGGCGCGCCGTGCGTGTTGGCGCTGGTGCAGGCAAGCGGACTGCCGCACGCGCGGATGAGCGCTTGGACCACGGGAGAGGCCGACGCGCGAAGGGCCACCGTGTCGTCGGCAGCGCGCATAAAGGTCGGCACGCAGGGGGCTGCCTTGACCACGATAGTCAGGGCGCCCGGCCAGCATCGTCGGGCAAGCGCGCGGGCCCCTTCCGGAATATCTACACCGTAGCGGTCGAGGGCCCCGGCATCACCGACCAGCCAGGCGACCGTTTGGGTAAGCTCGCGCTGCTTGAGGGTAAAGATGCGACGGTAACCGGTGCCGAGTGCGGGCACTGCGGCGCCATTGACGGCAGCCTGCGGATCACGCGGCCACGATGGGAATTCGCTTGTATCTTGGGGCAGGGCGTCCGAGAAGGCGTTGACTGCCACGGCGACACCATAGACGGTCTCGGTCGGGATCAGGGCCAAGCCGCCACAGCGGAGTACCTCGGCCGTACGCTCGACGGCGAGCCGATGCGGCTCACGCGCTCCCTCGAATACCCGATAGACCGTCTGCATGTGTATGCCAGCCCCTTACGCTCTGGTGAAAGTTTGTTTACTGTGGGGCATTCTCGCACGAAACGTTCAACCTATTTGCCCAGAGCGCATGTTGGTTTGGTGAGCGGCTCTAGTAGTCGGTGAAAGTGAGGGGGTTATTGGACTGCGACGAACTTCTTTGGCCTGCCGGCGTGGCGTTCTTGGGCGGCGTAGCGCTCGATGCTGTCTATCGTTATCATCCGACGGCCGTCGACGAGTTCAACATCGAGCTTTCCGGCTTTGACCAGCGCGGTAATCCGCGGAGCGGAAACTTTGAGGTCCAGAGCTGCGTCTTTAAATGTTCGGCACGCCGCTTCCCGAGCGTCCTCGTGGTCGATTTCGACTGAAAGGGTCACGACCTCGGCCGAGCGTTCGTACCCTGCCGGAGTCAAACCGTTGTTGAGGTCGTCGGCCAAAAACGCCATCAGTGCCTCGGTGGCATGGGCAATCGCTTCTTCGCGCGTATCGCCATCGGCAAAGGCGCCGGGAATCTGCGGGAAGCTAGCGCAGTAACCGTCGTCTTCTTTTATGAGAACGCAGTCATAGGTAAATCGCTGCCTCATTTTGCCTCCAACTACCATCCAGCTTGGCGACGAATACTTGCCCACGTGCCCTTCTTTGGTCGATCACCACCAGAACCGTTCACGGTGACAACGCGGTCACCGTAAACATACTTAGCATGACTACCGACTTGCGCGACCTTCACGAATCCATCGTGCTTGAGTAGGGCAATGATTTCCCGAAAGGTAGGAGGTTGCATGGGCCGACCTCTTTCAGCCGTCCTAATTATAAACTACTTTATAATTTTTGCTAACCAGTTAATAAATGTTACTGGCGCTGTTTGGGCTCGGTGACGATGGCTCGGACGATGCGGGGACGATCGGTGAGGTCGCGGACGATGCGCACGTCCGAGAGGCCCGCCTGGCGGCAGAGCTCGGCCGCGGCGTCGAGGGCGCCCTCGTAGAGCTCGCAGGCAAACAAGCCGCCGGCGCGCAGCATGTAAGGCGCTGCATTGAGCAGACGGCGGAAGATATCGAGGCCGTCGGCGCCGCCCTCGAGCGCCAAATCGGGCTCGAAGTCCTTGACCTCGTGCGGCAACGAGCGCATAACGTCGGTCGGAATGTAAGGCGGGTTGGAGACGAGCACGTCGAAGGTGCCCCATTCCTCGCGGGGGATAGAGCTCACCAGGTTTGTGAGGCTGAAGGCGACCTCATCGGACGTAAGCCCGAGCGCGTCGCGGTTTTTGGTGGCCAGCTCGATGGCGCGCGGCTCGATATCGGTAGCGGTGCAGGTGACATGGCTGCGGCGCTCCCAGGCAAGAGAGAGCGAGATGCAGCCCGTGCCGCAACCGACCTCGAGAACGCGGGCAGTGCGGGGCTCGGCTGGGGCAGGCACGTTGGCCTCGGCGGCATCTTGCGCGGGAGTCGTCTGTTGGTCGTTGCCCTCAATGGCTATGCCGTATTCGTCGAGCTCGGGCTCGGGGGTTTCCATGGCCTCGACCTCTGCCGCCTGCGCGGCGGCTTCCTCGGCCTCGCGATCGGCAAGCTCCTCGGCATAGGCGCGGCTACCGAGCACGTCGCTACCCAACGCCGCCTCGTCGGCAGCTGTGAGGTTGGCGGCACGGCGCTCGGCGGTCGCGCGTTCGTCGGCCAGCGCGGCCTCGGCCTTGCGCGCCTGCTCGACCTCATCGTTCCAAGGCAGCTCCACGCGCTGGCGGGCGGCGGCCTCGGGGCTCAGCACCTCGGCATCCAGATAATTGAGGACTTCTTCGACGAGCATCTCGGTCTCGGGGCGCGGGATGAGCACGCCGGGGGCGCACGCGACGTCGATCATGCGAAACTGCGTGCTACCGGTGATGTACTGCAGCGGCTCGCCCTTCGCACGACGGACGACCGCCGCGTGCATGGTCTCGAGCTGCGCTGCGTCGAGCGTCTCGTCCATGCGCATATACAAGTCGATACGCGCCAGGCCCGTTGCCGCACACAGCAGCCACTCGGCAGAAAGACGGGGATGCTCCTCACCGCGCTCGGCCAGGTACTCCTTGGTCCACTCGAGACAACGCTTGATGGTCCAGATCTCGTTTGCCATGGGGTCCTCCCCTCTTAAGCGCCGGGCGGCGCGCGAATGTCGGAGCAGATTGTACGCGAGGGTGGCACGCAGCAAGGGGCGATTGGAAGCGATTATCGAGAATCAGCCCAGATTTTTGCTTGGATTGCAGTCGAAGCGTTCATTCGCCGACGTCTAAATCTGCATCCGTCAAGCTTTTGGCAAGGTTGCCCCAAAACTGACCAATATCTAACCAAGAACTTGCCAAATCACTTGACGCGCGACGCATCAAAAATCGCCCCGCGACTTCTTGGACAATTTTTCGAGCAATATTTCCAATAGCAGATGCACACCGTTAATTGCTTTAAGCAGGCAAACAGCCTAAAGGCCATCAAGACAGATTGAATAACATCTCAAAGCAATGTGCCCAACCTAGTCATTGGGGACGTTCTTAAACGACTAGCTGTCGAGGACGGTCCTTCGCAGCCAGCCACGAAGGACCGTCCCCAACTGCCGGCACAAAAGGAGCGTCCCCAACTGCCGGCACAAAAGGAGCGTCCCCAACTGCCGGCACAAAAGGAGCGTCCCCAACTGCCAAGTGCCGCAAGAATGTCCCTTTTGACTAGTCATTTAAGAACGCCCCCAATGACTACCCAAGAGAACGCCGCAGGTAGAGAGCGGACAGCGAGCGCCGCCCAGAGCGAACAAGTTGGCATGAAAAAGGCGAGGCATAGACCTTCTGGTCATGCCTTGCCTTTTGAATGACAAATTGTCGCTCTGGGCGGCGCGCAGCGTCAGCTGGTCCGCCGTTCGGTAGAACGGCGGAACCTACTACACGGCTTGTGCCAGCTTCTCGGCTCGCTCGGCGGCAGCAAGTGCCTCGATGACGGTGCCGAGCTGATCGCCCAGAAGGACGCCGTTGTAGGTGGAGT
>CABRGB010000027.1 GCA_902470345.1 uncultured Collinsella sp. | reverse complement strand
CCGATACCGCCGAGCTCTACTGGAAGTTCGTGGGCGACGGCTGGTCTGCGGATTCCGACGATGTCGAGATGGAAGTGCGCTTCGCAAATGCCGCTGCTGGGACGGCGGCCGTCAAGGGCGATAACTTCCGCGCGTGGGGGCACGGTCCGCTGACGGGCGACGTGTCACTCGATGAGGACGAGCCCATGGTCACCTATGCCATTCCCTGCGTGCATCAGGGCGAATTCGCCGAGGCGCGCATCGCCTTCCCCAGCGACTGGGTGCCGCAGCTTGCCGCCTCGGGCGAAGAGCGCATGTCAACGATCCTGAGCGAAGAGAAGGAATGGGCCGACGAAGCTAACGCCCGCCGCGCTCACGCTCGCATGATTGCCAATGCACTTGCCGTGCTAAGTGTTGTTGCGGCGGTGGCCTTTACCGGCACAATCGTTATGCTCAAGCTGCGCAAGCGCAAGCCCAAGCCGCTTTTCCAGGACGAATATTTCCGCGATGTGCCTTCGGCCGACCATCCCGCCGTGCTTTCGGCCCTCATGAGCTGGAACGAGGTGCCCGATCAGGCATATATCGCCACGCTCATGAAGCTCACTGACGACCGTGTGGTCAAGCTGGAAGAAGCGACCGAGACCAAGAAGAAGGGTCTGCTCCGTCGCGAAAAAGAGGAGCAGACGTATCGCATCACAGTGACCGACGAGGCCTGGAAGGCTGCCAAGAAGGACGGCATCGATCGCGATGTGCTCAAGGTCTTCTTCGCCGGCGTTAAGCCCGATAAGGACGGAGTCCGTTCGCGTACGTTTAGCGAGCTGGAGGAGTACGCTAGCGAGCGCACCACATCTGTTGGCGACAAGCTCGAGGACTATCAGAACACCGTTAAGGGCAAGCTGGCCGATAGCGAGTACGTTGCCTCTGACGGCATTGTTGCAATGGTGTTTTGCCTGGTTCTTGGTATCCTGGTTGCCTTTGTTCCCGTGGGATCCATCTTCTTTACCGATGGCGCACAGGCGAACATTACCGCCGCGGTTATCTCGGTGCCGATTGTGCTGGTGGGTATCGGCGTGGGCCTTACGTTCCGCCGCTTTACGCCGGAGGGCGCCGAGGTGGCGGCTCGCTGCAAGGCACTTAAGCATTGGCTCGAGGACTTCACGCGTCTAAAGGAAGCCGTCCCCGGCGATCTGGTGCTGTGGAACAAGCTGCTGGTGATGGGCGTTGCCCTGGGCGTTTCGAAAGAAGTGCTGCGACAGCTGGCCGAGGCCGTGCCGCCCGAGGTACGCGAGGCCGACGGCTTCTACGACAATTATCCCTGCTACTGGTGGTACTACCATCATTACGGTATCGAGTCTCCGCTCGATTCGTTCGATGACGTGTATCACGAGAGCATCCGTGAGCTGGCGTCGAGCTCCGACAGCTCGAGCGGCGGCGGAGGCGGTGGCTTCTCGGGCGGCGGAGGCGGCGGCGTCGGCGGAGGCGGCGGCGGAACGTTCTAACGGTCGTAAATCATGGGATGGGCTTTTCTCGACAGCCGTCGGGGGAAGCCCATCCCATTTTTATGCGCTACCTACGAAGGCTGTTCCCAACGACTAGTCACTGGGAACGTTCCTAAATGACTAGGTATGGCTGCCAGGTTTAGGCGGTTAGGTCCAGCTCGTAGAGGAAGCTTTCGCGCGGCATGTCGTGACGGCGCTCTTCGCGGTTGGCGCGGTGCGTGGCCGTGCGCTTAAAGCCGTGCAGCTCGTAGAACTTCCACGAGCAGTTGGAGTCGGTGTACAGGTGCGCCCTCGTCGCTCCAAGCGAGGACAGGTGCGAGACCGCGGCATCGAGCAGAACCGTGCCAACGCCCAGGCCATGGACATCGCGATCCACGGCAAGCAGCGTGACCTCGTTGTCGTGCGGCAACGGGCTGCTCTCGAGCAGGCGGTTGTTGGTTCGGATGGTTGCGCGCACAAACGAGAGATACTCGGCGCAGGCATCGGGCTCTAGCTCACGCATCTGCGATAGCAGTGCGCGTTCGGTATCCATCCAATGCTCGTTGATAGTGACGCCGGAGTTCTGTCCTGCGCGTGCAAGTGCAATGCCGCGCGCCTCGCCGTCAATCACCGCAACCTGCGAAAACGTCGATGACGAAAGGCAATAGGCGAGGTCGCACGCGGCCTCAAGGCGGTTGTACTCATCGTTATCCGAATTATTATGCCAAAGCTGCTGCAGAATCAGCGCGATGGCGTCGAAGTCTTCGGTATCAAACGGTCGGTAGAGAACCCGCGAGACCATGGTGCCTCTTTCTTTTGCGGATGCATATCGAGCACAGTTCTACCACGCCATTGGCATCAAATTATGGTGCCCCTGTGTTCCATGAACTCACCGTGCCCGGTGTCGTGCCCATCCCCTCCGCTCGCAAACTTTTTCTGCACATGCGCCCGTTGCGGGGTGCATCGATGCGCTCGATGCGCTACATTAAATCAGTATTTTCAATGCCGCTGCGCGAGCGCTGCAGATCGACGTATCACCGACTCACAGAGCACGGCGGCGTACCAGACAGGAGGACTGCATGGGATCTGATGTGAAGATCGCACGCGCGTTGATCTCGGTTACCGATAAGACGGGCGTCGTCGATTTCGCACGGACGCTGGTCGATGACTTTGGCGTCGAGATCATCTCTACGGGCGGCACGGCTCGTGCCATCGAGGACGCGGGCGTTCCCGTAACCCCCATCGAGGAGTTCACGGGCTATCCCGAGATGATGGACGGCCGCGTTAAGACCCTGCACCCCAAGGTTCACGGCGCGCTGCTGGCCCGCCGCGATTCCGAGCAGCACATGCAGGAGGCCGCTCAGCACGGCATTAAGCTGATCGACCTGGTCGTCGTCAACCTGTACGAGTTCGAGAAGACCGTCGCCAACCCCGAGGTCACCTTCGCAGACGCCATCGAGCACATCGATATCGGCGGTCCCTCCATGTTGCGCTCTGCCGCCAAGAACGCCACGAGCGTTACCGTCATTTCCGACCCGGCCGACTATGATGCCGTCCTGGCCGAGATGCACGAGACCGGTGGCTGCACCACGCTTTCCACCCGTCGTCGCCTGCAGGTGAAGGTCTACCAGACCACCGCCGCCTACGACACGGCTATCTCCCGTTGGCTTGCCGCCCAGGCAAGCGACGTGGCGGACACCTCTGCCAAGCTCGAGATCTCGCTGGAGAAGGTCGACGACCTGCGCTATGGCGAGAACCCGCAGCAGAAGGCCACGGTCTATCGCTTTGCCGAGGGTTGCGAGAACACCGCGAGCTCGCAGTTCCCGCTCGTGGGCTCCGAGCAGATCCAGGGCAAGCCGCTCAGCTACAACAACTATCTGGATGCCGACGCCGCTTGGAACCTGGTCCGCGAGTTCGACGAGCCGGCCTGCGTGATTCTCAAGCACCAGAACCCCTGCGGCTCCGCCGTTGCCGAGGACATTACGTCTGCTTACGACCGCGCCTTCGCCTGCGATCCCAAGAGCGCCTTCGGCGGCATCATCGCCTGCAACCGCGAGGTTCCCTATGAGCTGGTCGAGCACTTTGCCGATCAGAACAAGCAGTTCGTCGAGGTTATCATCGCCCCGAGCTACACCGACGAGGCGCTCGAGCGCATGGCCAAGCGCCCCAACCTGCGCGTGCTGGCCACCGGCGGCGTGGACCACGGCGCCCAGGTGGAGCTGCGCTCCATCGACGGCGGCATGCTGGTGCAGGAAGTCGACCACGTGACCGAGGATCCCGCGACCTTTACGTTCCCCACCGACCGCAAGCCCACCGACGCCGAGATGGCCGAGCTCGAGTTTGCCTGGAAGGTCTGCAAGGGCGTTAAGTCCAACGCCATCCTGGTTTCCAAGGGCAAGGCCGGCATTGGCATGGGTCCGGGTCAGCCTAACCGCGTTGACTCTGCGCTGCTTGCCTGCGAGCGCGCCGAGGACTTCTGCGAGCGCGAGGGCGTGGAGAAGGGCGGCTTTGCCTGTGCGAGCGACGCGTTCTTCCCGTTCCGCGACAATGTCGACGTGCTTGCTGCACACGGCGTGACCTGCATCATCCAGCCCGGCGGCTCCAAGCGCGACGACGAGAGCATCCAGGCCTGCAATGAGCACAATATTGCTATGGTGTTTACGGGCGCTCGCCACTTCCGCCACTAAGTTCCGCCTTGGGACAAAATAATCTCCGCAAAAGACGGCTGCTCCGTTTGGAGGGCCGTCTTTTTGGTATAAGAGGACGGAATGACTAACACGAAAGGTACAACCATGCCCCAGATTGATAATGCCGAGCTGTTTGGCAATGCCGAGGATCAGCGTGCGTACGAGGACTTTTGCGCCAATCAGGAGGCGGTCGAGAAGTTTACGCTCGACAAGCCCGCGCTTGTCTGCCGTTGGCGCATGTCCAATAAAAAGGTGCCCATGCTCAACCGCCACATTCGCGCACTGTCCGAGCGCTTGGTGCAGGGCGAGCCGCTTACCCATAACATGCTCAGCTGGGCCAAGCAGCACGTTGAGTGGTCGCTTGCCGAGGGCGATTACACCGCACGCGACGGCGTGCTCATGCTGGTGATCGACGTCAACGGCAACGCCGCCATGACGGTGGGGGAGTACGAGCCGCTAACCGATACGTCGGCCAAGGCGCTACGTGCCCGCTCCGCCGAGGCCCGCTCCGAGGCCGACGAAACCGGCGTGGCGCCCGAGCTGCTCGCCGCCGTCAACAACGGCGAGCTTGCCTTTGTGGCGCCAGCGGACGAGTGCCTGTGCGGCACGGCGACGCTCATCGAGCAGTTGGCCCAGACCAAGAACATCCCGGTCACGCGCGTAGATATTCCCGCGCAGCTTAAGGGCGCGCTGTTCCTGGTGAGCGACGAGCATGGCGTGGTTCCCGCAACCGAGACGGACGCTGCGGAGGCCGACGCCGCCACGGTCGCCTTCTTTGCCGACGGCTACGAAAAGCTCCGTGCCCGCCGCTCCTAACCTCAAGGCGGGGTGGGCTTACCGAAGCGAGCGAGCGCGTTCGATGGCGTAGGCGAGCGACAGCTGCTCCATCTCCGGGGCGCATTTGTAGCTCAGTCCTGTGAGAGCTGTCACCTTATCGAGGCGATATCGAATCGTGTTTGGGTGCTGGCTAGTCTGCTTCGCGGTTCGCTCGATACGTCGGTCGTTCTCAATGAATGCGGCGAGCGTGGATTCCAGCTCGCTGCCATGCTCACTGTCGTGCTCGCGTATCGGCGAGAGGATCGCCTCCGAGAACGATCGCATCTCCGGGGTTTCCGCAAAAGGCATCACGGTTCTCAGGATGCCGAGCTGCGTATAGCGGACGGGACCCTCGGCTCGTTGACAAGATAGGCGCTGTGCATAAATCGCCTGCGAGATCGCCTGCGCCACCGCTTCGTCTCCAAACAGAATATCGCTGATGCCGAGCCCTTCCGTGCCGCCATCGATGCCGCTAGCCTCGATGAGCTCCGTGAGCGCCTGCTCGATTCGCTCCACATTGAGCGTCTGTTCCGAGTCGCTTGTCGCTACGAATAACAAACCTCCGTCGTAGGGTGCCAGCATGTTGTGGCATCCGGCGAGGGTCGATTTTGCACAGAGACGTTCGATTTGCAAAAACGTACGCGGGTCGAGGGGCTCTGCAAACGATGCGAACAGGGCGACCACTTCGTCCAGAAATGACGGGTTGAGGCCTCGGATGCGTCGGCAGATGGACTCGGGCGATACGTCTGTCCTCAGGGCATCGATCTCGCGCTGTGCGAAGTCGATGGACGCGAGCTGCTCGATATGCCGTTTGACCTCATAGATGACGCTATCAAAGAACAGTGAGTCGTCGGTCGTGAGAAAGACCGGGTAGTGCCGCGCGTTGGCGTAGCGGATGGCTTGGTCGGGAATCGGGATGTGCAGGACGTTTTTGATGATGAGACCGCTCGTTCCTTTGGCGACGAGGTATTTCACGGCTTCAGTGATGAGGTATGGGTCGTCCTTCGCATAGAGGAAGGTGCTGAGAACGATCTCGTCTGGGCTGAAGTTGACGCGCTGATACTTGTTCTTGAGGCCGGGCATGAGTTCATAATCGAGGATTCCGACGCCGGAGACGGCGCGCGAGACGCCATCGCTGCCGGCGATTAGACGGACCGACCCCTCATATTCCCGTGAGAAGTCCGAGATGGTGTATAGCATCAGCATCACCTTGTAAATCACTACAATAAGTACCGGTATAAATAGGATAATCGCATATCCATATGCCGTTGATGCGAGAAATAGTTCAAATATCTGCTGATAGAACAAAAAATCAGATTAAGAACCGTTGTAGATTCCAACAAGAAATGATCCTTGGCGGCATCGTTACTAAACCGTACAGTGGAGCAACGTAAAGCTTTCGCTGAGAGGAGCGATGATGGGGCAGATGGTGGTGCTATCGGCCGAGGAAGTTTCTAAGGTGCTGACGATCGAGGATGCAATCGCTGCCGTGGAGGAGGCATATCGCCAGAAGGCAACGGGCAAGGGTGTTGCGTGGCCGATGGTATATGAGCAGTTCGAACCCGGCGTGGCCGATATGGATATCCGCTCGGGCGAGTTGGCGGGAAGCGGCCTCTTCGGTCTCAAGCTCACTGCTTGGTTCTCTCAGAATCCCAAAAAGGGGCTGCCCGAGATCTTTGGCACCACGCTGCTGTGCGATAACGCGACGGGAGAGCCGTTAGCGCTACTCAATGCCTCCGCCGTCACTGGACTTCGCACCGGTGCCGCCGCTGCGCTCGGTGCCAAGTGGCTGGCTCGGGCGGATGCGTCCAAATTGCTTGTTGCGGGTGCCGGCCATATGAGCACCTATATGGTGGCGGGCGTGCTCGCCGCCTGTCCCAAAGTGAGTGAGGTCAAGGTGTGGGAGCCGGTTTCCGATGCCGCGCCTGAGGCCCGCGTCGAGCGCATGCGAGACGAAGTCGCCCATATCTTGGGCGCCTGCGAGCATGTTCGCGAGGCATCCACCTATTCCATCGAGGCGACGGCCGACGGCCAAGGTGCCGCGGCAGAGGCCGACATCATCGTGACGATCACGCCGGCGACCAAGCCCATCATCCCCGATGCATGGGTGCGCCCCGGTACGCATATCTCCTGCGTCGGTGCCGACATGCCCGGCAAGCAGGAGCTCGCCTCGGCGCTTGTCACCCGTGCCGCTGTTTATGTCGACGACCGCGAGCAATCGGTCGCGTCCGGTGAGCTAGAGATTCCGGTTGCCGAGGGTGTCATCACGCCCGAGGACATCAGAGCGGAGCTCGGCGAAGTCATCGCCGGCACGGCTGCGGGGCGTTCGGATGACGAGCAGGTGACGGTGTTCGATACGTCGGGCATCGCCGTTCAGGACCTTTCGGCATCGAAAATCGCCTACGACCGCGCCATCGAGGCGGGGCTGGGTACCGTGGTGGAACTGTAAGACAGTCAAGGAAAGGAAACGACAATGCAGATCAAGGATTTCGCCGTCGAGCAGTGGATGAACGAGTGGGAGACCAAGTGCACCCACAACGTTGCGGAGACGTGCGTCTACTCCCTCACGCTCGACCAGCTGTTCGAGCTTACGAACACCGACAAGAAGGCGTGGCTCGATAGCCTGTGCTCGCGCCGATTCACCTACGGAGACATCGAGGGGCAGCCCGGCTTCCTCGAGGGGGTCGCGCGTCTCTATAAGACGGTCGAGCCCGGGCATATCGTGCCCACGCACGGCGCGACCGGTGCCAACTCCCTGGTTATTTCCACGCTCGTCGAACCGGGCGATCACGTAGTCTCCGTCAAGCCCACCTACCAGCAGCTTTACTCGATTCCCGAGATGTGCGGCGCGAAGGTCGATATCCTTCAGCTCGACCGCAAAAACGGCTACCACGTCGACGTCGACGCGCTCGATGCCCTGGTGACCGACGATACCAAGCTCATCTGCATCAATAATCCGGACAACCCCACGGGCGCCCTGCTCGACACCGAAACGCTCAAGGCGATTGTTGAGGTCGCACGCAAACACGACGCGTGGGTGCTCTGCGACGAGGTCTACCGTCTGCTTACTCAAACGGATGAGTACTCCGAGTCCGTGATCGACCTGTACGACAAGGCCATCGTCACCGCATCCATGTCCAAGGTCTGGTCGTTCGCCGGCCTGCGTCTGGGCTGGGCGGTCACCAAGAGCCCGGAGCTCCGTCGCGCGCTGCTCTCGCATCGCGACTACAACCTGATTTCCGCCGGCATATTCAGCGAGTCGGTGGCGGAGCTGATTCTGGGCAACGCTTCCGTGATCCTTGAGCGCAGCCGTCGCATCGTCCGTCAGAACCTTGCTGTTCTGGAGAAGTGGGTCGAGAGCGAGCCGCACCTGTCGTTCGTCAAGCCCGAGGCGGGTACCACCGCGCTCGTGTATTACGACTACGACATCGACTCCAGGACGTTCTGCATCGACATGATTAAGAAGTCCGGCGCGCTCGTCACCCCGGGCGATTGCTTCGAGGAGCCCAAGAGCATGCGCATCGGCTATGCATACTCCGATAACACCGACGACCTGCAGAAGGGCCTGGATGCTATCTCCGCGTACATGCGTACGCTCGAGTAGAGACTCGAGGTCGAAGTGATGGGGCCGATCGGTTTCGGACCGGTCGGCCCCTATTTTCTCTCAAGACTACCGAACGCTTTTGTCACATTAGGTGCCCACGGGGTCGTATCGCTGCGACGCTGTGGGCATAATGGTGTGAAAGGTGCAAGTTACGCGAAATGGGAGGACACATGGCGCTGATCTATGTCGTTGAGGACGACGAGCCCATTCGTCGTGAGCTTATTGACATCCTTGCCCGCGCCGGTTTTGAGGTCGAGGTCTGCGAATCGTTCGAGCATGTCTCGCGCGATATTCTTGCGGCCGCGCCCGACCTGGTGCTGCTCGACCTGACGCTTCCTGTCAAAGACGGCCAGCACATCTGCCACGAAGTCCGTCGCGAATCCGAGGTCCCCATCATCGTCCTCACCTCGCGCACGACCGAGATTGACGAGGTCATGGCCATGACGCTCGGCGCGGACGACTTTGTTCCCAAGCCCTACAGCGCGCGCGTGCTCGTAGCCCGCATCAACGCACTGCTGCGTCGTACCGCGGCGGCGGGCGAGCGTAGCACGCTTGTCCACAAGGGCCTGGAGCTCGATCTCGCTCGCTCCATGGTCACCAACATGCAAACCGGCACCAGTACCGAGCTCACCAAAAACGAGCTGCGTATCCTCTCGCTGCTTCTGAGCCGTGCGGGCAAGATCGTCTCGCGCTCGGCCATCATGCAGGACCTGTGGGACTCCGACGCCTTTGTGGACGACAATACGCTCACCGTCAACATCAACCGCCTGCGCACCACGCTCGAAAAAATCGGCATCAAGGGGTATTTGACGACGCACCGCGGCCAGGGCTATTCGGTCTAGGGGCCGGCTATGTCGTTTGCCAAGTTCTTTAAAGACGCGCTGCTTCCCGTCGCCGTGTGGACGTGCGGCGTGCTGCTGAGCTGCTTTGTGCTGACGGTCGCCGGTGCTTCGACATCTATCGTGGTCGTGGCGGCCGGCGTGTCCTATATCTTTGGTATGCTCGGCATCGTGATCGAGTATGCGCGCCGTCGCCGTTTTCTGCGCCAGCTGGAGCGTGCGGCAGAGGAGCTCGAGAGTCCCGCATGGGTGCAGGAGATGGTGCAATGTCCGACCTATGCCGAGGGCGAGCTCGAATACGAGGTCTTGCGCCGGGTGGGCAAAGCCGCTTGTGACGAGGTTGCCGAAGGCAGGCGCCAGACCGATGACTATCGCGACTATATTGAGAGCTGGGTCCACGAGGCCAAGCTGCCTCTGGCGGCAGCCCATCTGATTTTGGAAAACCTGGACGGCAGCGAAGATGACCTGTCGCGCGTAGATGACCTCGGTCGCGAGCTGGCTCGCGTGGAGCGCTATATCGACCAGGCTCTGTACTACGCGCGCTCGGAGGTTGTGGAGCGCGATTACCTGATTCGACGTTGGAACCTCAAGGCTCTGGTGACGGGCGCAATCAAGGCCAATGCGCGTGAGCTCATCGCGGCACACGTGGCGCCGGTGTGCGAGAACCTCGACTTTGAGGTCTTTACCGACGAGAAGTGGCTCGAGTTTATTCTGGGCCAGCTCATTCAGAACAGCATTAAATATGCGCGTGAGGATGGCGCGAAGATCGTGTTTTCGGGTGCGCTGTTGGACGAGGGCCTGGCAAGCGAGCGCATCGAGCTTGCCGTCGCGGATAACGGCTGCGGCGTGAGCGCGGCCGACCTGCCGCGCGTGTTCGAGAAGGGCTTTACCGGCGACAACGGCCGCACCACCAAGCGCGCAACGGGCATCGGCCTCTACCTTGTGGCGCGCCTGTGCTCCAAGATGGGCATCGACGTCACCGCGGCATCCGAGCCCGGCGAAGGCTTCGTCGTCACGTTCGCCTTCTCGACGAACAAGTTCCAATACTTTGAGTAACGCACACGGCAAACGCCCGTCCAAACAAAACGTGCCGCCCCAAACGGGGCGGCACGCCATTTTTCCATCAGACAACTCGTTGAAGTAAGGCTGCGAAGGCCGCGGGGCCGGGAGGGGTTTCCTAAGGGCACATCCCGCAGCCGCAACGCGGCGAGGACGTGCCCGTGGAAACCCCGCAGGCCCCGCGGCCGGTGGGAGCAACGCTACTTCACGACCAAAATGTCGCAGTCCGTATTGCGCAGCAGGAACGTCGAAATCGAACCCAGCAGCGCATACTTGATCGAGGACAGGCCGCGGGCGCCGCAGAGCACCAGGTCGGGCTTGACCACGTCGAGCATCTCGTCCTTGAGCGTCTCGCGAATGCGGCCGGCGCGAATCATGACCTCGACCTCGGGAATGTCGGGATTGGCCTTGGCCTCTTCGAGCTGCTTGGCGATGGAGTTCTTAAATGCTTCCTCCAAGCCGTTGACCAGGTCGACCGGATAGGAGCCGGCGCTCTCGAGTGCCGTGGAATCGATAACGTGGCCGATGATTAGCTTGGCGCCGTTGTTCGCGGCGACCTTGATGGCGCGTGCGAGCACAAAATCCTGCTGCTCAGTACCGTCGAGTGAAACAAATACCTTGGTGTAGCCCTCGTTCATGGTTTCCTCCTTGGTCTATCGCACGGGCGCGGGGCTCGTGCATCGGGCGGGCGCGGGCGCGTTGGCCGCCGGACACTTTATCTTGTTGCAGTTATACCCAAGGATTTGGGTTTGACCGCTCGCAATTCTGTGAACGGGCGAGTTTTTTGGTAAGGGTAGGCGCAGGCGCGCCGCCAACGGTTGATAATGGGACATCGCCCGCACCGTCCGCAGAACAATATCGGCGGGTGTCTAACGAGGGGGTCCCTTTGGATATTATCGAGCTTCTAAAATCTGCCTTCATGGGCCTGGTCGAGGGCATCACCGAATGGCTGCCTGTTTCGTCGACCGGTCACATGATCTTGGTGGACGAGTTCGTCAAGATGAACGTGAGCGAGACGTTCTGGAATATGTTCCTGGTCGTGATTCAGCTCGGCGCCATTCTGGCCGTCTGTGTGCTGTTCTTCCATGAGCTCAATCCGTTTTCGCCCAGCAAGGGCAAGGAGGGCCGTCGCGACACCTGGGTGCAGTGGGGCAAGATTGTGCTCGGTTGCATTCCTGCGGCGGCGATCGGTCTGCCGCTCAACGACTGGATGGAGGAGCATTTCTACAATGCTCCCGTCGTGGCGCTGGCGCTCATTGTGTACGGCGTGCTGTTTATCGTGATCGAGAACTGGCGCGCGAGCAAGCGCGAGGAAATGGCCGTTGCCGGTTCGTTTGGTTCGCGTGCTGTGGTGTCGGGTGGACGTCCCGCCGGTGCACACTTTGCGGCGCCCGCGGCAGATGTTGCCGAGGACGAGGACGATGACGAGGATCTGGACTTCGGTTCCATCACCACGCTCGAGGACCTGAGCTGGAAGACTGCGCTGGGCATCGGATGCTTCCAGGTGCTCTCGCTGATTCCGGGCACGTCGCGCTCCGGTTCCACCATCATCGGCGGCCTGCTTTTGGGCTGCACGCGTTCGGTGGCGTCCAAGTTTACGTTCTTCTTGGCTATCCCTGTCATGTTTGGCGCGAGTGCGCTCAAGCTGGTCAAGTACTTCATCAAGGGTGGCACGTTCGGCGCCAACGAGGTCGCCATCCTGGGCGTGGGCTGCGTTGTGGCCTTTGTGGTTTCGCTTATCGCCATCAAGTGGCTCATGGGCTTCGTCCGCCGTCACGACTTCAAGTGCTTCGGTGTTTACCGCATCATCTTGGGCATCGTAGTGCTCGCATACTTCTTCGTTCTGGAGCCGATGCTCGGCCTGTAACTTGGCCGCCGCTCGCTACCGTTGCCATGACATCGGTGGCTCCCTGGTTGGTGCATTGGGGTCAGGTTACTTTGCGACAACATGGTGCAGACCAACCTGACTCCATTGCTCCAAATCCGCTGGGGCGGGCCCGATTGTGGCGGACGGAGTCGTGGTGTGATTTGCGTCGGTGTCCGCGCGGCTCGGTATACTGGTACGGCTCAAACTATGGCGCCGCCCGCAGGCGCGCCGTCCGTCAGATGAGGAGTCGCCCATGACCCAGCCCTTGCCCTGGGAAAAGAACACCGCGGTACCCGTGCCGCCCGCGCCGGAACCCGTGCCGCTCGATGCATACACCACCCCTGCTGCGCCGGAGCCCGAGCTCGTTCCGCTCGACAGCTACGACGCTCCCGCGCCGGCGCCCAAGCCCGCCAAGCCGCTCGTCGACATCGACAGCCTTAATCCCGCTCAGCGCGAGGCGGTCCTGACCACCGAGGGCCCGCTGCTGGTGCTCGCCGGCGCCGGCTCGGGCAAGACCCGCGTCTTGACCTTCCGCATCGCACATATGCTCGGCGACCTGGGCGTTAAGCCCTGGCAGATCCTTGCCATCACGTTTACCAACAAGGCCGCGGCCGAGATGCGTGAGCGTCTGGCGGCGCTCATTCCCAGCGGCACCCGTGGCATGTGGGTGTGCACCTTCCATGCCATGTGCGTGCGTATGCTGCGCGAGGACGCCGACCTGCTGGGCTACACCGGTCAGTTCACCATCTACGATGACGACGATTCCAAGCGCATGGTGCGCGATATTATGCAGGCGCTCGGTATCGAGCAAAAGCAATTCCCCATCAATATGATCCGCAGCAAGATCAGTTCGGCCAAAAACGCCATGATCGGCCCCGAGGACATGCTCAAATCCGCCGACAGCCCCAACGACAAAAAGGCCGCGCAGGTCTACCTGGAGCTGGAACGCCGCCTGCGCGCCGCCAACGCGATGGACTTCGACGACCTGCTCGTGCGCACGCTTGAGCTGCTGCGCACCCGCCCCGAGGTGCTCGATAAGTACCAAGAGCGTTTCCGCTACATTAGCGTCGACGAGTATCAGGACACCAACCACGTCCAGTACGAGATCGCCAACCTGCTGGCCGCCAAGTACCAAAACCTCATGGTCGTGGGCGACGATGACCAGTCCATTTATAGCTGGCGTGGCGCCGACATCACCAACATCCTGGACTTTGAGCAGGACTTTAAAAACTGCAAGACCGTTAAGCTGGAGCAGAACTACCGCTCCACGGGCCATATCCTGAGCGCCGCCAACGCCGTGGTGCGCCACAACTCGCAGCGCAAGGACAAGCGCCTGTTTACGGCCGAGGGCGATGGCGAGAAGATCCAGGCCTTCCAGGCAAGCGACGAGCGCGACGAGGGCCGCTGGATTGCCGGCGAGATCGAGAAGCTGCACTCCAAGGGCACGAGCTACGACGACATCGCTGTGTTCTATCGCACCAACGCCCAGTCGCGTATCCTCGAAGATATGTTCCTGCGCGCGGGCGTGCCCTACAAGATTGTGGGCGGCACGCGGTTCTTCGACCGTGCCGAGATCCGCGACGTCATGGCCTACCTCAAGATGATCGTGAACCCGGCCGACGAGATGAGCGTTAAGCGCGTCATCAACACGCCACGCCGCGGCATCGGCTCCACCTCGATCCAAAAGATCGAGCAGCTGGCGCGCGACAACCGTTGCTCGTTCTTCCAGGCCTGCGAGATCGCAACAGCCGAGACGGGCATGTTTAGCGCCAAGGTACGCAATGGCCTGTCGAGCTTTGTCTCGCTGGTGCGCGAGGGTCGCCGCATGGACGGCGAACTCAAGGACGTCGTCGAGATGATCGTCGATAAGACGGGCCTGCTGCAGGCTTTCCGCGCCGAGGGCACCATGGAGTCCGAGAGCCGCGCCGAGAACATCCAGGAATTCCTGGGCGTCGCCGCCGAATTCGAGGAGACGCACGAGGATATCGAGGGTACGCTCGAGAGCTTGGAAGAGCTGCGCGCGGCCGGTGTTGCCGATGTGCCTGCCGGTGCCGAGCCCGAGCCCGTCGTGGTGAGCGCGCCCGCGCCCGAACCGGGGCCGTCCGCCTCGGCATCCTCGTTTGAGGCGCTCGTTGGCGCGCGTGATGCCGCGGGTTCCAATCCGCTCGATAGCCTGGCCGCTCCGGCGCTTTCTCCGCAGGATGCCCTGGCCGCCGCCATCGCGGGCAACGCGTATGCCGCGCCGACTGAGCTGCCGGCGGGCGCCGTGCATGCCGACGAGATCGAGCGCACCTACGGTCCGCTCACCTGTAAGGCGCTGCCGGCACTCATGGAGTGGCTAGCCCTGCGCTCCGACTTGGATTCCCTGGCCGGCGAGACGCATGCCATCACTATGATGACCATCCACTCCGCCAAGGGCCTGGAGTTCCCGGCGGTGTTCGTGGCCGGCATGGAGGAGGGTATCTTCCCGCACGTGCACGACTTTGGCGGTAGTGACGATCCGGGCAAGCTCGAGGAGGAGCGTCGCTTGGCCTACGTCGCCATCACGCGTGCTCGCAAGCGCCTGTTCCTGACCTATGCGGCCACGCGTCGCACCTACGGCTCGACCTCTGCCAATCCGCGCTCGCGCTTCCTCAACGAGATTCCGTTTGAGGACATCGAGTTTAGCGGTATCGGTTCTGCCGGTTTTGAGGGCACGGGCTGGGAGAAGCGCGGCGACCGTCACGGCACCTTTGGCTCGGGCATGGGCTCGGATATGTATGGCGGCAAGGTGTTCGGTTCGCATACGCGCTCGACCGGCGGTTCCGGTTCGCGCGGCGGATCGAGCTTTGATGATTTCTTTGGCGGCAGCACTTATGGTACCGAGCGCCATCGTGGAGTCTCGCCCGACGCCGGCCGTGTTGCCTCGACCTTTGGCTCGGGCGCGCCGCGAGCCAAAAAGCCGTCGTCCAAGGTGTCGCCGACGGTGGAGCGCAAGGTCGATCGTGCCAGCGCATCGCAGGACTTTGCCGCGGGCGATACCGTGAGCCATAAGACCTTTGGCACGGGTACCGTGCTCTCGGTCGCTGGAGACATGATCGAGGTTCAATTCGAAAAGACCGGCCAGACCAAAAAGCTTATGAAGGGCTTTGCTCCGATCGTCAAACTGTCGTAGTCCCGGCGGACCTGGGCAGGCGTATAGGGCAACATCGCCTGCTCGGGCAGTCCTGCGCAAGACGGAGGCCACTTTAAGTGGCCTCCTTTGCGTGCGGAACTCGCGATCGATGTTGCCCCATACGCCCGCCCAGGTCCTTGGGTAACGTTGCTTGCGAACGCCGCTCCGCTCGTCCGCTTTTTGATTTGGAGAACCGGGTGGGCTGATGGATAGATACAACAAGGGGCTCTCCCGTACATGGACGGGGGAGCCCCTTGTTGCGTTTGGGTTGTTGGTGCGATCTACAGATGCGAGACGATTAGTTTCATCTTGCCCTCGAGCTCGATCTTGTCCACGGTGCTCGGGGCCAGCAGGTGGCTTCCCTTGTGGACGGGGTCGCCGCAGACGGTGCCTTCGCCGTCGATGACCGACAGGCACATGAAGGGCCAGCGCTGGTCGATGGTTTTGCTGCCGTCGACGCGTACACGATCGACGGTGTAGCAGGGGTTGGACTCGAGCTCGGTCACGCCGTCCACCTCGGGCGCGGTCACCGTGCCGTCGGTCGGAGCCTGAGCATCAAAGTCGATGCAGTCGAGGCTCTGCTCAATGTGCAGCGGACGCAGCTTGCCATCGGTGCCGGGGCGGTCGTAGTCGTACAGGCGATACGTCACATCGCTCGACTGCTGCGTCTCCAAAATGAGCGTGCCGGTCTTGATGGCATGCACGGTACCGGAATCAATCTGGAAAAAGTCGCCCTTGTGAATCGGCAGCACGTTGAGCATCTCGTCCCAACGGCCCTCCTCGATCATCTGTGCGGCCTCGACGCGGTCCTTGGCACGCTGGCCGACGATGATCGTGGCGCCGGGCTCGCAATCCAGCACGTACCAGCACTCGGTTTTGCCCAGGCTTCCGTTCTCGTGCTCAGCGGCGTACTCGTCGTTGGGATGGATCTGGATCGAAAGGTCGTCCTTGGCGTCCAGAATCTTAATGAGCAGCGGGAACTCCTTGCCTTCGCAGTTGCCAAAGAGCTCGCGGTGCTCGGCCCACAGCCACGACAGCGTGTGGCCGGCGTACGGGCCCTCCGCAATCTGGCAGTCACCGTTGGGGTGGGCCGAGATGGCCCAGCACTCACCGATGGGACCCTCGGGAATGTCGTAGCCAAATACGGTTTCGAGTTGACGGCCGCCCCAGATTTTCTCGTGGAAGATTGGCGTCAGTTTAATCAAATCGGACATGTTCATACCCCCATCGTGCTGCGTGGGCGCCGCATAAAACTGTTCAAAACGAGCGCCCGTATGACTACAAAAACCTATGCCAACGTTACGTTGTGCAACTCAAAGCGGTCGCCAACGTTGCGCGAGATCGAATACTCAAAGGCCGCGCCGCTGTCCAAAAAGCCAATCTGATTGAGCTCGAGCAGGGGAGAGCCAGGTTTGGTGTCCAGGCGCTCGGCTTCTTCCTCGGTTGCTGCCACGGCGCGAATGGTGCGGTGGAAGCTCGAAATTTTCAGCCCGCATTGCTCGCGGATGAAATGGTAGACCGATCCGTACAGGTCCTTCTTTTTAAGGCCCGGAATCAGCTCGAGGGGCATGTAGGTGTACTCGATAACGATGGGCTCCTCATCGGCCTGACGCACGCGCACGACGTGATAGGCAAAGTCATCCTCGGCAATTCCCAGCTGGGCTGCGATGTCCGCTGGTGGATTAACAATCGAGAAATCATAGACCACCGAGGTCACCTTCTCCCCGCGGTGCTCATACGAAAAACCCTGGGCACGGTCGTTTTTGCCCTGGAAAAACGCCTGACCGGGAAGTCCTGCCGTGTCCTTAACGTAGGTACCCGATCCACGACGGCTGGTAATAAGACCTTCCTCGGTGATTTGCTCGATAGCTCGTTTGACGGTGATTTTGGAAACGCTATAGAGCTCGCAGAACTCAACGACGGTGGGAAGCTTGTCGCCCGGTTTAAGAGCGCCATCCTCGATACTTCGACGAATATCTGCAGCTATCGCCTCGTATTTGGGAATCATGGAACCTCCTTTCCGACATATATGAATACAAAAGTAAGTATAACCCTCAACAGGGCACCCATATTACTTTTATCTAAGAAGTTCGAGAAAGAAAAAAGAAAAAGACGCTTTACTTTTGAAATTAGAGCGCTATAGTTTAAGCAACGAACGGAATCCTTCCGCACAACAGGATCGACCGTTTGGGGACGGTTTTGTTTTGGCAGGTTAGATATCGGTATGACCGGTGCGCGCCCGCGCCGGATAACCTGCCAAAGCAAACCCGTCTCCAACCGGAAGCTCTAGAACACGAAAGCGAGGACTTTGATGGCACAGTATCAGCTGCCCAACGACTTCTTCTTTGGCGCTGCTATGTCCGGCCCACAGACTGAGGGTCAGTGGAACCAGGGCGGCAAGCTCGAGAACCTGTGGGACACCTGGTCCATCCAGGATCTGGGTTCGTTCTACAACTGCGTTGGCTCTTATGCCGGCAATGACTTTATGTCCAAGTACCAGGAAGACTTTCGCATTTTGAAGGACTTGGGCCTGAATACCTATCGCACTTCCATCCAGTGGAGCCGTCTGCTCGATGCCGACGGCAACCTTAACGAGGAGGGCGCCGCGTGGTATCACGAGCTGTTCCGCGCCTCTCGCGAGGCTGGTCTGGAGCCGTTCGTCAACCTGTACCACTTTGACATGCCCACCTACCTCTTTAACCGTGGCGGCTGGGAGAGCCGTGAGGTCGTCGAGGCTTACGCGCATTACGCCGACGTCGCCTTCCACGAGTTTGGCCAGGAGATTAAGTACTGGTTCACCTTTAACGAGCCCATCGTCGAGCCCGAGCAGCGCTATCAGGAGGGCGTGTGGTTCCCGCAGCTCCACGACTTCAACCGCGCCCGCACCGTGCAGTATCACATCTCGCTGGCACATGCGCTGGCCGTGGCCAACTACCGCCGCGCCTATGACGAGGGCGCTATTCGCGCCGATGCCAAGATCGGCATGATCAACTGCTTTACTCCGGTCTACACCAAGGAGAACCCCAGCGAGGCAGACCTCGAGGCCGTGCGTATGACCAGCGGCATCAACAATCGCTGGTGGCTCGACCTTATTACCAAGGGCGAGCTTCCTGCCGACGTGCTCGACAGCCTGGCCGAGGGCGGCGTTAAGCTCCCGTTCCGTGCCGGCGACCAAGAGATTCTCAAGCAGGGTGTTGTCGACTGGCTCGGCTGCAACTACTACCACCCCACGCGCGTTCAGGCGCCGGCGAGCAAGATCGACCAGTACGGTCTGCCGCACTTTGCCGACGAGTACGTGTGGCCCGACGCCGTTATGAACGAGAGCCGCGGCTGGGAGATCTACCCGCAGGGCCTCTACGACTTTGGCATGGACTGCGCTAAGAACTACCCCGATCTTGAGTGGTTCGTTTCCGAGAACGGCATCGGCATCATGGACGAATACAAGAACCGTGACGCCGAAGGAACCATCCAGGATGACTACCGCGTCGACTTTGTACGCCAGCACCTGGAGTGGGTTGCCAAGGCCATCGACGAGGGCGCCAAGTGCCGCGGATACCATTATTGGGCCGTCATCGATAACTGGTCTTGGGCGAATGCCTTTAAGAACCGTTACGGTTTTGTCGAGGTCGACCTTATGGACGGCTACAAGCGCCGCCTTAAGAAGTCGGCCGCCTGGCTCAAACAGGTCGCCACGACCCACGTGGTTGATTAGCGACCGGGCGAACGACCAGACTGCGCGCCTCCGCGCGCAACATATGGCACATCTGGTGGCGGAGGGCGACAGACCACCATGCGCATAGGAAAAGGCCGGATTTGAAAGTTAGGAGCAATCATGGCCAGTGACAACGGAAAGAGCTTCCTCGACAAGTTTGCCGAGGTCTCTGCGAAGGTGGGAAACCAGGTTCACCTGCGTTCGCTGCGTGACGCCTTCGCGACCATCACGCCGCTCTATATCCTTGCGGGTATCGCGGTTCTTATTAACAACGTCGTGTTCCCTCTGTTCCCGCTCGATGCGGCGGGCCTTGCCAACCTTCAGACGTGGGGTTCGGCAATTACGCTGGGTACCCTCAACGTCTCTGCCATTATCTTGGCCGGATTGATTGGCTACAGCCTCGCTAAGAACAAGCGTTTCGATAACCCGCTCGCTTGCGTGGTTGTCGCCATCTCTGCTTTCGTCATCATGATGCCGCAGCAGATCACCGCCACGCTTGCCGCCACGAGCCCGCTGCTCACCGACAAGATCACCTCCGCCGAGGTCACGGGCGCCCTTTCGACTACCAACACCGGCACCAACGGTCTGTTCTCGGCTATTATCATCGCCCTGCTTTCCGTCTCGCTCTTCATCAAGATTTCTGGCGTCGAGAAGCTCAAGGTTAAGCTGGGCGAGGGTGTGCCCCCTGCGGTTTCCAACTCCTTCAACGTCATGATCCCGATGCTGCTCAACCTCGCGATCTTCGCTCTTGCCGCAGCCCTGCTCGCCGTGTGCGCCGGCACCGATCTGTGCACCATCATCTCCACGTGCATCTCCAACCCGCTCAAGAGCATCATGAACGCCGGTCCGTGGGCTGTTATCCTCATCTACACCCTTGCTAACCTACTGTTCTGCGTCGGTATTCACCAGTCCACCATCTCTGGCGCTACCGTTGAGCCGATCCTGACCATGCTCATCGTCGACAACATGGCTACCTTTGCCGCCGGTGGCACCATCCAGCCCGATCACTACATGAACATGCAGATCGTTAACAGCTTCGCCCTCATCGGCGGCTCGGGCTGCACCCTCATGCTTCTGCTCGACACGCTCCTGTTCTCCAAGAACAAGGCTTCCGAGACCGTTTCCAAGATGGCTATCCTGCCTGGTCTGTTCAACATCAACGAGCCGGTTATCTACGGTTACCCCATCGTGTACAACCTGCCGCTCATGATCCCGTTTGTCCTTCTTCCCGATCTGTTCATCGGCATCACCTATGGCCTTACCTGCGCAGGCATCATCAGCCCCTGCATCGCCCAGGTGCCCTGGACTATGCCTCCCGTCATCAATGCCCTGCTCGCTACGGGCTTTGACTGGCGCGCCGGCGTGTGGCAGGCTCTCGAGATTGTCATTGGCATGGCCGTCTACCTGCCCTTTATGAAGATTTCCGAGAAGGCAATCGCCAAGCAGGAGACTCTCGCCGAGTAGAACGCCTAACGTTCGTCCCTTTCACCGTTGCGGGCACCGGTACGCGGTGCCGGTGCCCGCGGCTCTCTCCCTTGCGTAAAGATACAGGGGAGTGGGCACAATAGCCGCAAGGAATACAACCAGTCGTCGTCTGCGCGCCGCGCAGTTATAAGGAGGAAACCATGAAGAAGATCATGCTCTGCTGCAATGCCGGTATGTCCACGAGCCTGCTGGTCCAGAAGATGCAGGCCGAGGTTGCAAACCGTGGTCTGGATATTGAGGTCGAGGCTCGTCCCATGAACGAGGCTCACGATCACCTGGACGAGTGCGACATGTTGCTGCTTGGCCCGCAGATCGGCTACACCAAGGGCGACTTTGAGAAGGAGGCCGCCGGTCGTTTCCCGGTCGAGGTCATCAACATGGTCGACTACGGCCGCATGAACGCTGCCGGCATCATCGACCACTGTGTCAGCGTGATGGGCTAGGTGCTCCGCATGGAGGATATGAACGAACTGCAGATGACCTGCTTTGAGATCATCAGCTACGTCGGTACCGCTAAGAGCATGTACATCAATGCCGTGCAAAAGGCCAAGGAGGGCGATTTTGACGCCGCCGAGGAGCTTATCAAGCAGGGCGACGAGGCCTATAACGGTGGCCACGATGTTCACATGGGGCTTCTGAAGAAAGAGGCCAACGGCGAGCGTAACGGCGAGGCCCCGTTAATTCTGCTGCATGCCGAGGACCAGATGGCCGGTACCGAGACCATGCGCGTTATGGCGACGGAGTTCATCGAGGTTCACAAGCAGCTGCAGGCACTTAAGGCCTAGTCAGCGTTATCGCCGCGAAGGACCGTGCGGTTCGACAGACAACATAGTCCCTTTGACGGGCGCCGGGAGTCTCCGCCTCCCGGCGCCTTTATTCAAGACTTTAGTCCGCTGGCCGCGCAGCGGCCAGCTTTAAACCACCCGCTACG
>CABRGB010000026.1 GCA_902470345.1 uncultured Collinsella sp. | reverse complement strand
TAATGCAAAAGGCTATCTATACCACCGTCGGGATCGACGAGCTCCTGTCGCATGTGCAGGCGCTCAAGGGCGTCGGCGCGCGCTTTGTGCAAATGCACGCCGAACGCAACGTCGACGACGGCACGTATCGCCTGGTCTATACGTTTATCAACGTCCGCGCTGCGCAAGAGCAGATCGCGCGGGACGGAAACTATGCGATTGAGAACTTGGTGGTTGAGGGCATCGACCAGTACCAGGAGATTCCGTCCATCAGCTCGTACTATCCGGCGGTATTCCCGTTTGAAAATGAGGTCCACGACCTGTTTGGTCTTGCCATCACCGACATGCAGGTCGACTTTAAGGGCTTTTTCTACCAGGTTTCGACCGCCGAGCCCATGAGCGTTATCACGCCCGAGGTGAAGGCCGCGCGCGAGAAAGCCATGAAGGTCCGTGCCGCCGCCGAGGCCAAGGCGCGCAAGGCCGCGGCCGAAAAGGCCGCCGCTGCCGCGGGCGTTGCGGGGGAGGCTGCCACGGGCGCCGCTGTTCAGCCCGCTGCGGCTGCCGGCTCCGATACTCAGCACGATGAGGCTGCTGCCAAGGCGGCGCTCAAGGCTGCCGAGATGGAGGCAAAGCTCGCCGCCATGGATCCCGAGAAAGCGGCCAAGGTCCGTGCGGCGCTTGCCGCAAAGGCCGCCCGCGACAAGCATAAAAAGGAGGCGTAAGGTCCATGGCACATCGCTCCGTTATTCCGTTTGGCCCGCAGCACCCGGTGCTGCCCGAGCCGCTTCATCTGGACCTGGTGATCGAGGACGACCGCGTTCTCGAGGCAATTCCGCAGATCGGCTTTGTGCACCGCGGACTCGAGAAGCTCACCGAAAAGCGTGACATGCACCAGTTTGGCTACATCGCCGAGCGCATCTGCGGCATCTGCGCCGTGGGCCACAGCTGCGGCTATGCCAGCGCCTGCGAGCGCATGCTCGACATCGAGGTGCCCGGCCGCGTGCAGTATATCCGCACCATTTTGCACGAGCTTTCGCGCATTCACTCGCATCTGCTGTGGCTGGGCCTGCTCGCCGATGCCTTTGGCTTCGAGGCGCTGTTCTATCGGTCGTGGACCCTGCGCGAGCAGATTCTCAAGATCTTCGAGAGCACCTGCGGCGGCCGCGTGATCCTTTCGATTAACGAGGTCGGCGGCCTTAAGCATGACATCGAGGACTCCGAGCTGGCGGGTATTGTCCAGACGCTTGATGCCATGCGCCCCGACTACGAGGCCCTGGTGCATACGCTTTTGGACGACAATAGCTGCGGCGAGCGCCTGCATGGCGTGGGCATGATCAGCAAGAAGGACGCGCTGGAGCTTTCGATGGTCGGCCCGTTTGGTCGCGCCTCGGGCGTGGATTATGACGTGCGCATGTTTGGCGACGGTGCCTATGCGGACTTGGCTGCGTTTGAGCCCATCGTTGCTAGCGATGGCGACTGCTATGCCCGCTGCCAGGTGCGTTGTGCCGAGGTCACGCAGGCCATGGACATTATCAAGGAGCTTGTCGGCAAGATTCCGCACGACGGCATTGGCGGGCGTACCAAGCTCACACCGGCCGACGGCGCGCGCGGCGAGGTTGTGATTGAGCAGCCGCGCGGCGAGGCGTACTACTATGTGCGCGGCAACGGCACCAAGAACCTGGACCGTTTCCGCGTGCGCACGCCGACGTCGCAGAACCTGGCGGGTCTGACGCATGCGCTGCAGGGCGTGCTCCTTGCCAGCGTGCCCATGATTATCCTGACCATCGACCCCTGCATTAGCTGCACGGAAAGGTAGGCGCGGCATGAGTTTGCTGACATTTGCCAAGACGGCCTTGGGCTCTATGGTCAAGCAGCCGGTCACGGTTTGCTATCCGCAGGAGAAGCTGGCGGCGCCCGAGCGTCTGCGCGGGCATATCGTTAACGACATGAACGTATGCATTTGCTGTGGCATGTGCGCGCGGCGTTGCCCGGCGGGCGCGCTCGCGGTCGATCGCAAGGGTGGAACGTGGTCGATCGACCCGTACGCCTGCGTGGTGTGCGGCGAGTGCATCGAAAGCTGCCCCAAACACTGTCTGAGCATGGACGCCGCCCGCACTCCAGTTGCGGCGAACAAGACTCCCACGGTAGAAACCAAGCCGGAATAGCTCTGGACTGGGGCTGGTATAGCGCTGGAATGGGGACCGGCGGGGCAAAAATGCCCCGCCGGCCCCGCGCTTAAACGCGCGGTTGGGCCGCCACGAACAAAACTATGCCGGATTACGGGGCTGGATAGCGAACCTCCGACCATACAGAAAATTGCAAAAACAAAACCGCAGGTAGATAGCCTGCCGTTTTTCGAAAAATGAAGGTATGGATGAGGTCCCCGACTTTAGCCCCGTAATCCGGCATAGTTTTGAAATGACACCATATCAGTACCAGCCCCTGAACTCCCGTGGACAGAGGGAAACGGACCATTTTGGCCTTGCGAGGGCTGCCGCGTGACCCGTCTGCCACGAAATGGGCCCATCTACTACGTTTAAGCCGCTACCCTCAACCATGGCAAGTAATGCGAAATAAAAACTGCAGGTAGAACGCCTGCGGTTTTTCATGAAAAGCGGGTATGGTCGGGGGTATCGAGTCAAACGTAGTAGATGGCCCGATTTCGTGGCGGGCACCGCCAGTTGGTCCCCTGGGGGCGGAGGATAACGGATCATTTTGGTCCCGCGAGGCTTGCGGAGGCGCTCGTGCAGGGCTGCCCGAACAAAACTATGCCGGTTTACTACGATGAATCCGAGATTCTTGACCACACCCGCATTTTTGCAAATATCGCAAGCGCTCTACCTGCGGTTTTGCAAGCGCGCAATTTGCTGTGGTTGAAGGTTGGCGATTCATCGTAGTAAACCGGCATAGTTTTGAAATGGCATTAAATCGATAACAGCCATTTTACTATGCCGGGTCGGTCGACCGTTGGGAAATTACCCACGCAGGTAGGCGATGGCGATCTGCGTGCGGTTGCGCAGGCCCATTTTGGCTAGGATCGAGCTGATGTGGTTGCGCACGGTGCCTTCGCCCATATAGGCGGTGGCAGCGATCTCCTTGTTGTCGAGGCCGCGGGCGATGAGCTCGGCGACTTCGAACTCGCGATCGGTCAGGCTGACAAAGGCCGCGGGCCGGCGGGTCGCGCCGGCCTCGACGTCCGTCCCATCAAAGTTGATATCCTCGATCGCCTTACCCTCGAGCACGCGTTTGCCGTCCATGACTTGCGCCAACGCCGGCGGAATGGCAGCGACATCGGTTTTGATCAGATAGCCGCGGGCACCCAGTTTGAGCGCCGACACAATGTACTCGTCATCCGAGAATGTCGTCAGAAACACCACGCGCGCCGCAGGGTCGCGCTCAAGGATTTCGCGTGCCGCCGAAAGTCCGTTGCGCCCCGGCATCTGAATGTCGAGCAGCGCGATATCGGGTGCGTGCTCGGCGTAGAGCGCCACCGCATCGTCGCCGTTGGCACCGGTGCCCACCACCTCGATCTGCGGCTGGGCGCCCAGGATAATCTTGAGCGAATCGACTACCAAACGGTCGTCGTCGACAACGATGAGCCTCATCGGTCCTCATCTCCTTGCTGTTTGGGAACGGTGGCAAACACGCGCCAGCCGCCGACGCCGGCGCGCGGACCGGCGGTGAAGGTGCCGCCAAGCGCCTCGATGCGCTCGCGCATGGAGGCGAGCCCCATGCCCTCCGCGGCGCCACGGCCGATTGCTTGGACCCCGCCCACGCCATCGTCGGTAACGATGAGCTGGTAAAACGACGGATGCTCCATGCACCGTACGGTGACAGTATGGGCGCAAGCGTGGCGCATGGTATTGGAGAGCGCCTCGCGCAGGACCGCCGCAAAGCAGTTCGCGACGTTTGCGGGTGCATGCTCGGTCATAACCTCAAGCTCAATCTGCGGGCCGCTGTCCGAGCGCGCGCCTTCAACAATGCGTTCGAGCTGCACGGAAAGGTCGACAGCGTTGTCGTTGAGCGCATGGACGCTAGTACGCACAAGCTGGAGCGCCTCGTCAACCGTACGTTTGACGTCGGCGAAATCGGCGGCGACGCCGGGCTCGTCGGCGTGGACCACGCGCAGGGCTTCGGCTTGCAGTGAGGCGCGCGTGAGCTGGTGCCCGACGTTATCGTGGATCTCGCGCGCGATGCGGGCGCGTTCGGCGAGCGTCGCGAGCTCGACTTCGTAGTCCTGGCGGTCAGCAAGATCGCGGTTGCGCGCTTCGAGCGCGAGGGCTCGCTCTTGCAGCTCGTCGCGGATGCGACGCATGCGCTGCTGCTCGCGCTCCAACTGGGCGGTACGTAGCGATAACAAGGTGGCGGCAACCGAAAGGATGGCGGTCAGCAGGAGCGTTCGGGCGGTGAGCGCGTCGGCGCGTAGGTCCGCAATGAGCGCAAAAGCAAAGACGGAGCCAATGCCCAGCGCGACCCAGGCGTGCTCACGGCGCATGTGCCGCGCGATGTCATAGAGGGCGAGAGGCGCAAACGGCACAAACGGTGGCACGAAGACAGCCGCGATGATGTAAGCGTAACTTGCGGTCTCGCTTGCACGGCGCGTGCGTTCCCCTTGTGCGACCTCGGCCAGCGAGGTGGCAATAACGCCAAGGCAAAACGCCGCGACCAGGCGAGTGTCCACAGCAAGACCCATGGCGGCCGCAATACAGCACGCCAGCACGATCGATTTGTCGAAAAGCCTGTTCATACGGGTATTGTACGCGATGCTGCGCGCGGGGGAGGCGCCGCCCGGGACAACCGTGACATTCCTCCCGCGCGGCAAAGCGGGGGAGTCGGCAGGCCACGCGGCCAAGCCTCGCACTCGTGACAAAGATCACTGGTGCGCGCCGGCGGCTCCTGCGATGATGCAATCGTACCGGGCCACGACCAACAGAGGGGCCGCCTCATGACAGACATCGTCCATGTCGAAAACCTCGTCAAGCGCTATGACGACCTTATTGCGCTCGACCACTTTAACCTGAGCATCGCCCCCGGCGAGATCTTTGGCCTGCTGGGCCCCAACGGATCAGGCAAGACCACGTCCATCAACTGCATTCTGCAGCTGCTCGCCTACGACAAAGGCGCCATCGAGCTGTTCGGCGAGCCCATGACACCCGCCCGCTACGACCTCAAGCGCCGCATCGGCGTGGTGCCGCAGCAGGTGGCGGTATTCGACGAGCTTACCGTGCGCGAGAACATCGACTATTTCTGCAGCCTCTACGTCAACGACCGCAAGCGCCGCCGTGCGCTGGTGGACGAGGCGATCGACTTTGTCGGGCTGGGCGACTTTACCAAGTTCCGCCCCGGCAAGCTCTCGGGCGGTCTGGCGCGACGCCTCAACATTGCCTGCGGCATCGCGCACAAGCCCGAGCTCATCTTCTTTGACGAGCCCACGGTGGCGGTCGACCCGCAGAGCCGCAACGCCATCCTGGAGGGCATCTGCCGCCTGCGCGACGAGGGCGCCACGGTGGTGTATACCAGCCATTACATGGAGGAAGTCGAGCAGATCTGCAGCCGCATCATGATCATGGACGGCGGTCGCGTGCTGGCGCAGGGCACCAACGACGAGCTCAAGCGCATGATTCAGATGGGCGAGCGCGTGACCGTCGAGGTAGGCGCCGTCGAGCCCGCCACGGTCGAGCGGTTGCGCGCCCTCGAGCACGTGCTCAGCGTCGATCTGTCCGGCGGCGAACTCGTCTGCACCTGCGAGGCGAGTCCGCACAACCTGGTCGACATCCTCGACACATTGCGCGCCGCCGACGTTGCGCTCGGCCGCGTGTGGAGCGAGCCGCCGACCCTCAACGACGTGTTCCTCGAGATCACCGGCCGCGAGCTGCGCGACTAGGGGGCGGCCATGTTCAACACCATTATCATTACGGTCAAGACGCTGCTGCGCCGGCCGAGCACGTGGGTCTGGGGCGCGATCTTTCCCGTCGCGCTTTCCACGATGTTCATGTTTATGTTTGCGAACCTCAGCTCCGACGGCACGGTCGACCCGGTGCCGGTGGCCGTCGTAGCGGATGAGGCCTGGGACGCCTCGACCTTTAAGGACGTGGCGACGTCGCTTGCCAAGGAAGGCGACGACCAGCTGCTCGAGATCCACGAGTGCGACGACGCAGCCGACGCGAACCGTGCGCTCAAGGCCGGCGAGGTCGCGGGCGTCTATACGGTCGACGACGCGGGCGCGCCCAAACTCACGCTGCTATCGAGTTACGACAACTCACGTGCGTCGTCGGTGCTCACCGACCGCAGCATTTTGGAGACGGTGGCAAGCTCGTATACACAAAATGCCGAGCTCATATCCCAGATTGCCCAGGACAACCCGGCGGCGCTCGCCGACCCGGAGGCGGTTGCGCGCGCCCTGTCGCTCGAGGGCGGCACCCGCCGCGTAAGCCTGACACGCACCACGCCCGATGGCACGGTCATCTACTACTACGCACTCTTTGGCCTGGTTGCGATGATGTCTGCCGAGTTTGCCGCTTTGAGCGTCGTCGATTTGCAGCCCAATCTGTCCGGCCTTGGCGCGCGTCGCTGCGTGGGCGGTCTTTCCAAGACGGCATCGCTGGCCGGCATCTTTGTGGGCTCGTGGTTGGTCTCCTTTGCCTCGATGACGATCGCGATTGGCTACGTGCGTCTGGTCGTGGGCGTCGACTTTGGCGGGCGCGAGGGGCTGTGTCTGGTGGGCGGTGCCGCTTCCGCGCTTGCCGCCACGGGCCTGGGGCTCTTTGTGGGCACGCTTCCCGTTAAGGGCGGCAAGGCGTCCAAGTCGGGCATCCTCACGGGCTTCGCCACCACGTGCGCCCTGTTCGCCGGGCTTTACGGCGAGCCGGCGATGGCGCTCGCCGACGACGTCGCCCGCGCCTGCCCGGCCGAGTGCTGGTTCAACCCTGTCAAGCTCATCTGCGACATGTTCAACCGCCTGTATTTCTTTGAGGACCTGGGCCCCTTTGCCGTTCGCGCCGGCGCGCTGGTCCTTATGGCGCTGCTGTTCGTTGCCGCCGCCACGCTGATCTTTGGAAGGAGCCGCTATGAGCACCTTTAAGACTGCGCTTCGCATGGCGCTCGCGCACCCGCTCTATTTGCTCATCTACACGGTGTTCATTTCGCTGCTGGGTGTGTTTATCGCGGCATCGGTGAGTTGGAACTCGTCGCAGCTCACCGAGTACAAGCCCTATGACACCAACGTGGTCGTGGTCGACCGCGACGACAGCGATCTTTCGCGTGCGCTTACCAAGCATCTGGGGTCGCGTTTTGAGCTGGTCACGGGCGTCGGCGACGATACGTACGATCTTGCGGACGCGCTCTCCAAGAGCAATAGCGCCAAGGGCAGCGCCGACTGCGTGTTCTTTATCCCGGAGGGGTTTGAGGACGACCTCGTTGCAGCCGCCCGCGTGGGGGAGTCCCTGCCCAAGCTCGATGTGACCTACGGTGCTGGCACCATGGCAGCGGCGCTTTCGTCTGCCGAGGCCTCGCGCTGGATCTCGCTCGCGGGCGCTGCGGCGGCCCTAGAGCCCGCTGCTTCTAACGGCGACGTTGCCAAGGCTGCCGAGCATGCTGCCGCCAAGCGCGCCGAGGTCGAGATCGAGCAGATCGAGGTCGACTCGACTGCCGCCGCCACGCTCGAGTCGTACTTCAACTTTGGCGCGTACGCGATCATCTCGTCGGTCATCGTGTCGGTGGGGCTGGTGTTCTCGGGCATGAACGAGCCCGAGCGCGTGCGTCGTATGGATGCCGGCCCAATCTCCGAGCGCCGGCGCTCGCTTGCCGTGTTTGCGGCTGCCGCGGTGCTCACCGTCTGCATCTGGTTTGTGTCGAGCATGATGGGCGTCGTGGGCTTTGCCGGCGCGGTTGCCGAAGTCGGCGTGGGCCGTGTGTGCCTGGCGCTGGCGGCGACGTTTGCGCTGGCGTGCACGCCTCTGGCCGTTGGCTTTGCACTTTCGAGCCTGGGTGCGCGCGAGGAGCTGCTCAACGGCGTGGGCAACCTGCTTGGCATGCTCATGACGTTTTTGGGCGGCGCCTGGATGCCGCTGTCGCTCATGGGTTCAGCCGTGCAGACCGCGGCGCATTTTGTGCCGACGTATTGGGTGAACGACGCGATCGGCAAGGCGCTCGCCGCGGACCTGACGTCCACCGTGCTGGGCGACATCGTCTGCGACCTGGGCGTTACGGCACTCTTTGCCGCGGCCATCGCCGCCGTAGGCCTCGCACTCTCGCGCACCAAATCCCGCGCCTAGCCACCTAGTCATTTAAGAACGTCCCCAATGACTAGTCTGAAATAAATCCCAACCCTCGCTCCAAAATAGTTCGCCAAGGTTTACTATTACGTTCATAAAGTAGTACGAGGCTAACAATGGGGGATAGCATGGCGACGAAGCAAGCCTATGTCCAGGTTAAGGATCTCAAAAAGCACTACGGCGATGGAGATGCGCGCCTGACGGTGCTCGACGGCATCGACACGTCCATCAACCGCGGCGAGATCTGCGTCATGCTGGGGCCCTCGGGTTCGGGCAAGTCGACCTTTCTCAACCTGATCGGCGGCCTGGAGGATGCCGACGTCGGCTCTATTCTGGTGGACGGCTGCGACCTCACGGTGCTCAAGCCCACCGACCTGGGCGAATACCGACGCCGTGAGCTGGGCTTTGTTTTCCAGTTCTACAACCTGGTGCCCGATCTCACCATCAGGGAGAACATCGAGGTCACGGCGCACCTGTCCAAAAACCCGCTCAACATTGACGGCCTGCTGCGTTCGCTGGGCCTCTACGAGCACCGCAACAAGTTCCCGCGCCAGGTTTCGGGCGGCCAGCAGCAGCGCTGCGCCATCGGCCGTGCGCTCGTCAAAAACCCGGGCCTGCTGCTGTGCGACGAGCCCACCGGTGCGCTCGACTATAAGACGTCCAAGGAAATCTTGCAGCTCATGGAGGATGTCAACCGCACCTACGGCTGCACCATCATCATTGTCACCCACAATGCCGCCATCGCGCGCATGGCCAATCGCGTGCTGCGCCTGCGCGACGGGCGCATCGTCGAGGATGAGCTCAACGAGTCGCCCGTCTCGGCCGCCGAGCTCGATTGGTAGGCGGCGCCATGACACCTCTCGCAAAACGTCTCCCACGCGAGCTGCGCCGCAATATCGGCAAGTACCTGGGCATCTTTTTGCTTATGTGCGGAAGTATCGCTCTCACCTCGGGCTTTTTGCTCGCAGCGCATTCCATCGGCTGCCTTATCGATGACATGCGCGATGCGTACACGATTGAGGACGGCCGCGTGACCACCTCCTTCGAGGCTACCGACGATCAACTCAAGGCCGCCGAGGATGCAGCCGACAACGTCGGCGGCGTCACGCTCTACAAGAATTTCTCCATCGACGCTATCATCAAAAAGGCGTCCGGCGACGACGGCACCAAGCGCACGCTGCGCACCTATGCGCACCGCACCAAGGTCGATATCGCGTCCTACTGCGAAGGTAGGCGGCCTAAGGCGGACGACGAGGTGGCCATCGACCGCGTCTTCGCCACCAATAACAACCTGTCCGTGGGCGATAAAGTCGAGCTCGAGGGTCGCACCTACACCATCTGCGGCATCATGACTCAGCCCGATAGCCAGGCGCTGTTCCTCAACAACTCCGACTTTACGGTGAACACCATCACCTATGGCGTGGCCGAGGTCACCGACGCCGGTTTTGCCGCGCTCGAGGACGTCGGCGGCGCGCCCGCCTACACCTATTCCTTTACCTTTACCGATCGCGACCTCTCCACTGCGGATCGCATCGATGCGGAGCAGGATATGGTCGAGGCGCTGACCGATGCCGATGCGCGCGTGGACGATCTGATCGACGCCGATTCCAACCAGGGTATTGGCTACGCGCGCGACGACGTGGACGGCGACTCCATGATGTGGATGACGCTGCTCGACATCATCATCGTGATCATGGCGTTTGTCTTTGTGGTCCTTACCGACGCCACCATCGAGGAGGAGAGCGCCGTCATCGGCACGCTGCTCGCCAGCGGTTATCGCCGTCGCGAGATCGTCCTGCACTACCTTGCGCTTCCCGCCATCGTGGGCGTGGTCGCGGCGCTTTTGGGCACTGCGCTCGGCATTGTGTTCTTTACCGAGCCCATGCGCGGCCTCTATTACGGGTCGTACAGCCTGCCGCCCTTCCAGGTGTACTGGAGCTGGGAGATCTTTGTGAAGTGCGCCGTGGTTCCCGCCGCCGCGCTCATCCTCATCACGCTGGTGGGTCTGCTTCGCAAGATGGGCAAGACGCCGTTGCAGTTCCTTCGTCACGAGGCGAGCGGCAAATCGGGCACCAAGCGCGGCTTGCAGCTGCCGGAGCGAATGGGCTTTGTCTCGCGCTTCCGCCTGCGCGTCTTCCTGCGCAACCTGGGCAACTTCGCCACGCTCTTCGTGGGCATTGCATTTGCGTCGCTTCTGCTGCTCTTTGGCCTGGCGATTCTGCCCACGATGACGCACTACGCGGACAACCTCGAGACAAGCCTGGTCGCCGAGCACCAGTACACGCTCAAGGCGCCGCTGGAGCTCGAGGGCACCGCCGAGGAGCGCGAGCAGTGGTCGGCGCTCGAGCGCTTGCAGTCGGTTGACGGCGCGTTGCTTTCCGCCGCCCGGGATGCCGATGACGAGCTTGACGACGCGGCCGATGCGGCGCAGACGGCAGCCGATGCCGCGACCGCATCTCCGTCTGCCGAGAGCCTGACCGCAGCGCAGGATGCGCTTGCCAAGGTCCAGGACAAGAAGGATGCGCTCTACGCGCGCCTCGATGACCTTGCCGATGCCCTCGGCTGCAACCGCGACGAGGCTATCGACCTGATCGACAAGGCCTCTAAGATCGACACCGACAACGACGACATTCACCCGGTCAATACGACCGACAACGGCGCGGGCGCAATCGCGCAGGCCGAGAAATACGCCGTCTACCAGCTGCAATACGACCGCGGCGATGGAAATGGGCAGGAGACGATTTCCGTCTACGGCATCTCGCCCGATTCGCGCTATTGGAAAGACCTCAACGTCGGCGATGGGCGCGTCGCCTTTGGCGGCGGTCTGCTCGATAAGTTTGGCTGGAGCGAGGGTCAGAAGGTCATGCTCGGCGACAAGTACGAGGGCGAGCATTATTCCCTTGAGCACGCGGGCAAGGACTGTGCCTGGGGCTCCAAGTCGGACATGAATATCTATATGAGTATCGAAGACTTTAACGAGCTGTTCGACAACGACGCCGCCTACTTTAACGGCTATGTGAGCGACGAGAAGCTCGACCTCGATGCTCGTTACTTTGCCGGCGACACCACGCCCGACGACATGCGCGCTGTGGGCGACCAGTTCATCGGCATGATGAGCAAAATGATCGGCATGATGGTTGGGCTCGCGGTGTTTATCTTCCTGCTGTTTATGTACCTGCTGACCAAGGCGGTGATCGACCACAGCGCTCGTTCGATCAGCTACATGAAAGTCTTTGGCTATCGCGATAGCGAGATCTCGCATCTGTACATCCGCTCGATCACGCTGTGCGTGGTGGCGTCGCTCGTGCTGAGCCTGCCGGTCATCATTGGCTCGCTCACGGCCATCTTCCGCTCGATGCTCCTCGCCTACAACGGCAATATCGAGATCTACGTGCCCGCTTGGTCCATGGCGGCGTGCGTGGGCATTGGCTTTGCGACCTACCTGGTCGTGGCGCTGCTACACACGCGTTCTATCAAGCGCGTCAGTCTGGCCGAAGCCCTCAAAGTCCAAGAGTAGTCATCGGGGACGTTCCTAAAAGACTAGTCGCTGGGGACATTCTTTCGCCGCCCGGCAGGAAAGGGACGTCCCCAACGACTAGGTTTCGCGCTTGACTTTGACCCTACTTCAACGGGTACCATCCTCTTATGTCTGTAACGCCATATAGACCGAGGGGATAGATCTATGACCGCAACTGCACCCGCAGCACCCGCTAAGGTGTACTTCACCAACTTGCGCACGCATGCTCGCGAGAGCCAGCTCGACAAGCTCAAGCGCCTCATCCGCCACGCCGGAATTGAGCAGATCGACTTTGAGAACAAGTTCGTCGCCATCAAGATTCACTTTGGCGAGCTGGGCAACCTGAGCTTTTTGCGCCCCAACTACGCCCGCGCCGTCGCGGATGTCGTGAAGGAGCTGGGCGGCAAGCCCTTCCTTACCGACTGCAACACGCTCTATGTCGGTAGCCGCAAAAACGCGCTCGAGCACATCGACACCGCCTACCAGAACGGCTTTACCCCGTATGCCACGGGTTGCCAGATCATCATCGCCGACGGTCTCAAGGGTACCGACGAGGCGCTCGTCCCGGTCGAGGGCGGCGAGTACGTGCACGAGGCCAAGATCGGTCAGGCACTCATGGATGCCGATATCGTGATTAGCCTCACCCACTTTAAGGGCCATGAGCAGGCCGGCTTTGGCGGCGCCATGAAGAATCTGGGCATGGGTGGCGGCAGCCGTGCCGGCAAGATGGAGCAGCATGCCGCCGGCAAGCCGAACGTCGCGACCGAGCACTGCGTTGGCTGCCATGCCTGCGAAAAGATCTGCGCGCACAACGCTGTCTCGTTCGACGACACCCGCGAGCGCGAGCTTGCCAGCGGCGCTACTCGCACGGTGCACGTGGCTACCATCGACCACGATCGCTGCGTGGGCTGCGGACGCTGCATTGCGGCATGCAACCAGGACTGCATCAAGCCCGGCTATGACGCCGCGGCCGACGTGCTCAACTGCAAGATCGCCGAGTACACTAAGGCCGTTGTCCAGGATCGCCCCAGCTTCCATATTTCGCTGGCTATGGATATCAGCCCCAACTGCGACTGCCACCCCGAAAACGACACACCCATCGTCAACGACATCGGCATGTTCGCGAGCTTCGACCCGGTCGCCATCGACCAGGCCTGTGCCGATGCCGTCATGGCATCCGAGCCGCTGCCCAACACCGAGCTCACCGACAGCGCCGCCAAGATGGAGCATAACCACGAGCATCTGGAGGGCGAGCAGGCCAAGGATCCCTTCTGCATCACGCATCCCGACACCGACTGGCGCGCGTGCATCGCGCATGCCGAGAAAATCGGCTTGGGCACGAGCGAGTACGAGCTCATCGAGATCAAGTAACGCCTAGCTATTGGACAAAACAAGCGCCTTTGTAGCGTTAGTTGAGCAAAAGCCGCCCGCGAGCACAACGCTCGCGGGCGGCTTTCCGGAAGTATGCGGCAAATTTCGAGACCGCCGAGCACACGACGTTTTTTGGCAACAAAACCCCTGATAAATTGTTGGTAAAACTGCGGTCTGGTCGGCAGTTCCAGATTTTGCCGCATACTTCCGAAAATAGGGGGTCAGATAAAGCTCCAGACGTTGCTTTTTGCCTAAAAATACTCGTCGAGGAAGTTGTTGACCGTGTTCCAGTAGAGCTCGGGGTCAACTTGCGCACTCTTGGCGTGGGTGGCGCCATGGATAGTGAGCTTTTGCTTGACCTTGCTGGCGCACGCGTCGTAGTTTTGGTCGAGCATACTGTACGGCACAAAGGTGTCCTGGTCACCGTGGATAAACAGCATGGGAACCGTCGCGTGTTTGAGTTGCTCCACGCTGCTCGCCTTATGAAAGTCGTAGCCCGCGCGCACGTTGCACACCAAGTTTGCTACATCGAGCAAGGGAAAGCTGGGCAGGCCGAATACGTCCTTGAGCTGCAGGGAAAACTCGTCCCAAACACTCGTATAACCGCAGTCCTCGATAATGCATTTCACGTTTGCGGGCAGAGATTCCCCCGCGACGTTCATGGCGGTTGCCGCACCCATCGACTCGCCAAAGACCAGGATACGCGCCTCGGGGTCAGCCTGAACGATTCGCCCAATCCATGCAACGATGTCGAGGCGCTCGGGCCAGCCCATGCCGATATAGTCGCCGCCGGAGCGCTCGTGGGCGCGGGCGGCAGGCGCGAGCACGTTCATGCCGCGGTCGTGGAAGCGCTTGGCGTATCGGGCCATGCCGATGGGCTCATTGGTATATCCATGCAGGCAGACGGCGTAATCGTGGGTGTTCTCCGAGGCGGCAAAATACCAAGCGGCGAGCTCGGTTCCGTCATCTGCGGTGAGGCTGCTGCTCTCGCGATTCTCTTTAAACCACGCCCGCGCCTCGGTTTCCTCGGCATCCGGCTGCTCGCCTTCTTTGTCGTTCTTGCTATCCTGCATCATCTTCATGGTGTACGGCGCTTGGGGGTTCAGGGCAAAGTCAAACAAAAAGTTGCCGGCAAACCCCAGCAGCGCGACAACGAGCGCCAACGCAACAACGACGGTTATCTTAAGCTTTCGATGGGAACGTGCGTTTTGAGACATAAGAAGCTTTCCTATAAGATGTTAATACATCAACATTTGAAACAAGCGCATTATGGACGTTCGCCGTTGATGCGTCAACAAGCAAAGAATGGGTAAACAAAGGGTCACGTATGGTGCAAATTTCGCACGTACCTAGACGCTTTGATATAGTGTTGAGAACTCTTTACGTTGGAGGATGTAACCGGCATGTCCGATTCGAGCGACAGTTCTAAGCCGCGACCCAAGACTGCGGCCGTTCCACACTACACGGTGGGCGAGGAGATCATGAACTCCGTCACCCATGGTGTCGGCTGCCTGCTGGGTATCGCGGGTCTGGTGCTCCTGATCGTATTCGCCGCCCTGCGCGGCGGAGGCCCGGCCCACATGGCCACGGCGATTGTCTATGGCGTCAGCATTATTCTCGAATACCTTGCCTCCACGCTCTACCATGCGATTCAGCCCGCGGGCGCCAAGCGCGTGTTCCGCATCATCGACCACAGCTGCATCTACCTGCTCATAGCCGGCAGCTATACGCCGTTTTGCCTCATCACGCTCGCAAACGACGGCGGTCCTGCGCTGTTCTTTGCCGTGTGGGCCATCGCCATTATCGGCATCGCCCTCGAGTGCTTTATGCGCGAGCGTCAACCGCACTGGGTAAGCGGCCTGGTCTACCTGCTGATGGGCTGGCTCGTCGTCTTTAAGCTGCCCGAGCTTGTGGCGCTGCTGAACCCCGTCGCGCTTGCCCTGCTCGCCGTCGGCGGCGTGTGCTATACCGTGGGCGTGCCGTTCTATATCGCCAAAAATGTGCGCTATCTGCACAGTGTTTTCCACTTGTGGGTGCTCGCCGGCAGTATCTTCCAGTTCATGGCGGTGATCCTCTTCGTAATCTAGCGACCATGCCCACGGCCCCGCTCGCGCGGGCGACCGGCGCAATTGCCGTATCCGCCATCAACGTTTTACCCTAACGTCCCGAATCTTGGAGGTTCGAGAAACTCCCGATGGACATAACCATCTCCCTTATTACCACGCTCGTCCTGACGCTTATCAACGGCTACTTCTCCATGTCCGAGATGGCCCTTACCACGGCTAAGCGCGCCGTGTTGGAGCACGATGCCGAGGAGGGCGATAAGCGCGCCGAGCGCGCCGTCCAGCTCGCCGCCGATTCCGATCAGCTGTTGGCCACCATCCAGGTCGCCATCACGCTCGTGGGCTTCGCTTCGTCCGCCGTCGCCTCGACGAGCCTGTCCGACCCGCTTGCCACGTGGCTCATGAGCTTTGGCATTGCGCCGCTCTCTGCCATTGCGCGCGGCCTGGCGCCGGTCATCATCACCGTCGCCGTCGCCTTTGTGTCCATCGTGATTGGCGAGCTCGTGCCCAAGCGCATCGGCCTCGCTAACGCCGAAGGCGTATCCAAGCAAGTCGTGGGACCGCTTTCCGTGTTCCAAAAGATCGCCCGTCCGCTCGTGTGGCTGACCGGCGCCTGCTCCGATGGCCTGGCCCGCATCCTGCGCATCAAGAGCGCCGACGATCGCCAGAACGTCTCGGAGGAAGAGATCAAGTACATGGTCTCGGAGCAGGACGACCTGCTCGACGAGGAAAAGCGCATGATCCACGAGATCTTTGACCTGGGCGACACCGTTGCCCGCGAGGTCATGGTGCCGCGCGTGGACACCACCATGTGCGAGGACGACGAGACGGTCGCCGACGTGCTGTCCACCATGCGCCAGACCGGCTTTAGCCGCATCCCCGTCTATCACGAGGATCCCGACAACGTCGCCGGCATCGCGCACATCAAGGACCTGATCCAGCCCGCGCTCGACGGCAAGGGCGACCAGCCCATCGCCGGCTTTTTGCGCGACGCCACCTTTGTGCCCGACACCAAGGACATCCTGCCGCTGCTGTCCGAGATGCAGACCTCGCACGACCAGATCGTGGTGGTCGTGGACGAGTACGGCGGCACGGCCGGCATTATCACTATCGAGGACATCGTCGAGGAGATCGTCGGCGAGATCGAGGACGAGTTCGACCCCGACAACAAGTATCTCACGCGCCTTTCGCGCCGCGAGTGGCTCGTCGATGGGCGTTTTTCGTGCGATGACGCGATTGAGCTTGGTTGGCCGCTCGAGGAAAGCGATGATTATGAGACCATCGCCGGCTGGATTTTGGAGCTTTGCGACTCGGTGCCCGACATCGGAGAGGTGTTTGAGGTCGCGGGGTACAAGTTCAAGGTACAGTCGATGCGTGGCCAGCGCATCTCGCTCATTCGCGTGATCGCTCCGGCCGAAACCGATAAGAAGGATTCCGAGTCCTCGGCAGAGAGGCCGGCGGCGTCGGGTGCGGGCTCTGCGGACCCGCACGATGGCGACGAGTAGGGCAAGGAAGAGTAGGGGAGAGTTATGGCAGGCCTGTTCAACATCCTTAAGGTCACCGTCAGCGAGGACAAGATTTGCGCGCATGTGCTGGTGAACCCCGGCATGCCGCTCATGACCTCGGAGGATATCGAGGCCACGGCGCGCGTGTACTACTTGGTGCCCGCGATTGCCAAGCATCTGTGCCTGGGCGATTCGGGTCGCGAGTTCCAGGACTGCATGGGCCAGACCGAGCTTTGCCACCTGCTGGAGCACGTGACGGTCGAGCTCATGAACGAGACCGGGCTTGCCGGCAGCATCTCGTGCGGCCGCACCCGCGTGAGCGAGCATGACGAGCGCGTCTTTGAGGTCGAGCTTTCGTGTCCCGACGATGCGCTGGCCATTGGCGCGCTGTCTTCGGCCACCTTTATGATGGACTGGGCGTACCTGCATGCCGATCAGCCGGCCCCCGACGTGGAAGGCACGGTCGCGGGCCTGCGCAACCTGGTGCTGGGCATGCGTGCCGAGGCCGAGGGCAAGGACCCGCACGAGGCCGTTGCCGCTGCGAACGGCGAGGACGTGGCCGAGGACGTGCCCGAGGGCGACGCTCCTGCCGACGCCGACACTGAGTCCGCTGCCGATGCGCCTGCCGAGCCCGAGTCTGCGGAGCCCCAAGGCGTCCCGAGCTTTGACGACGAGCCGCAGATGCCAATCGATACCGAGGGTGCGGTCGCCGAGAACCACGAGGCCCCCGCGGCCGTCTTTGGCGGTGCGGCAACGGCTCCGTCCGGTTCGGCGCACGAGGGCAACCTGCCGCTCGTCGATGGCGCCGGCGAGAACCCGGCCGCCACGGTCGCCATGCCGGCTATGCCGCAGGAGTAGACTCACTCGCTTATCACCATCATGTACCTGCGCTTTTACCGTACGCAGATGAGCGCGACGGCAAGTGTTGCGCTGCGGGTATAATGGACAGCATTCAAACGGTGGGCATCGAGGTGCCCGCAGGAGAGGAATGATCATGGGAAAGACTTTCAGCTTTGTCTCCGGTGCGCTTTTTGGTGCTGCCGCCGGCGCTATCATCGGCGTTGCTCTGGCCCCGCGCTCGGGTGCCGAGACCCGCGCCATGGCCGCCGATATCGCCAACGATGCCTGGGACAACATGCGTGACACCTACGAGCACAGTGCCGAGGAGGCCCGTGCCGCGGTCAGTGACTTTGGTCCGATGGTCGACGCCAAGACCGATGACCTGCGCGCCAAGGTCGACCTGGCCCGCGAGCGCATGGACCAGCTTCGCGAGCAGCTCAACGACGCCATCTCGGGCGGCAACGTGACGCCCGCTGCCGACGTCGTGGTCGAGAACGTCACCGAGGCCGGCACCGAGGCCACGGAGCCCTCGACCGAGGCATAATGCGCGCAGGGGATTTTGTCGGCGTCAAGGTTTATCGTAAGCCTGCCGAAGATAAGCGCACCAAAAAGGACGGCACGCCGCGCAGCCCTAAAAAGCTCGGCAAGATTCACTTTCCCGTCTTTACTCCGGGCGGCACGCGCGTGGTGGGCTTTATGGTCCGCCAGTCCGATATCGCGGGCATGATCGAGCGCCCCGACCGCTTTGTGGCGCTCGATGCCATCGGCGTCTATGAGGGCGCTGTCGCGGTCGACGACGTCAAGGGCACCTACGATGCCGCCGCGGCCAAGCGCCTCGATATCAACCTGGACGATTGCATCATCTGGGTTGGCATGGACGTGCGCACGGAATCGGGCGATGCCGTGGGCTACTGCTCGGACGTTGAGTTCAAGCCGCGTTCGGGCGTTGTGCAGACGTTCTATGTGACCGCCAGCGCCGCATCGAGCATGTTGGTGGGCGACACGCAGGTGCCGCCGACGATGCTGCGCGGCTACGAGAACGGCGCGATGATTGTCTCGGACGAGGTCAAGGCGCTCGGGTATTCGGGCGGCGCGGCCGCCAAGGCTGCCGAGGCCAGTGTCGTGGTGGGCGATAAGGTCAAGAAGGGCGCCAAGGTGCTCGATGACAAGGGATCGGTCGCCGTGGACAAGGGCAGCCGCGCACTGGGCAAGCAGCTCGGCAAGACGCGCGGTATGTTCAAGGCCTTTAAGGACGAATATCAAAAGGCGAGCGGGGGCTCGTCAAAAGCTAGCAAATAGCGACGTACCAAATGATGGGAGGCGGGCCGGAGACATGTTGCTCCGGCTCGCTGTGTTTATGGGGGAGGGCACATGCGCCAAAACGGATCTAACTTAAACGGGCCCTCGGGTGCGCGTCCGACGGCGCGCCGCGACCTGGGGCAGCTGCCCAGCGGTCAGCGTCGACGTCGCCGTAAGCCCGGCGCGATGTACCTCAACCATAGCCGTGGGTTTAGCGATCGCAGCGCGCGCATCGGCAACGGGCGCTCGCCGCGCCGACCGTCCCGCCTGCCCTATGCGCTCATCGCCGTGGGTTGCGCGCTCGTGCTGTTTATCGCTGCCGTCGTGGGCTACGTCAACCGCAGCGTGGACGTGGAACTCAACGGGCAAAAGACCGCGGTGCGCGTGGGCTCTACGTTGCAGAATCTTATCGACGATCAAAGCCTGACCGAAACGTACGACGCCGGCGATCTGCTGGCCGTCGACGACAGCGTGCTCAAGCGCCATGGCGGCGAAAAGCTGGCGGTGAAGGTCGACGGCAAGCGCGTGAAGCAAGGCAAATGGGACAGTCGCGAGCTTACGGGTGGCGAGAAGGTGACGGTCAAGGACGGCCGCAACGCGTACGAAAAGCACGAGGTCCAGGCCACGACTATCGAGCCAAAGCTTAAGGTCGAGGGCACGGGTGCCATTGAGTATGTCAAAACCTGGGGCGTTCAGGGCCGCTCCGAGGTATGGGTCGGCGAGCAGTCGGGCAAGACGCAGGACCGCGGCGAGGTCGTGCCCGCCACCGACTGCGTAGTCGAGTGCGCAAGCGTAGCGCCCAAGGGCAACGAAAAGTACGTGGCCCTGACATTTGACGAGGGTCCGAGCGGCGCGACCAAGCAGATCTTGCAGGTGCTCAAGGAAAAGGGCGTCACGGCGACGTTCTTTCTTTCGGGCGATGCCGCGGAAGCCTCGCCCGCTACTGCCAAAGCGATTGTCGATGCCGGGTGCGAGATCGGTTCCAACAGCTACAGCGATGATTCGCTCAAGGGCGAGGATCGCGAGACGGTGCGCAAACAGATCACGAAGGGCACCGAGGCGATTAAGTCGGCGACCGGCGTCGAGACGATGTTGCTGCGCGCCCCCTACGCCGCGTTTGACGAGCAAAACTGGATCGACTCGATGGACCTGGTATCCGCCGTGGTTTCGTGGAATATCGATTCAGGCGACTGGCTGCTCAACGGCGCTGACGAGCAAGTATCGACCGTGCTCGACTCGATGACGCCGGGCAATATCGTGCTGCTTACCGATAGCGATGAGTGCGCCGAGCAGACGCTCGAGGCGCTGCCGCAGATTATCGATGGCCTAGTCGCCGATGGCTACAAGATCGTGACGCTCAGCGACCTGGTCAAGACGGACACGGCATTGAGCAAAAAGCTCACCTCGCTCACCAAGGTTTCCATGCCCAAAAACGCCGTGTTCCCCCAACTCCCCGAGGACGACGACACCACAGAGTAGTTATTGGGGACGTTCTTAAACGACTAGCTATTTGGGACACTCTTGCGAAAACCCGGCACTTGGGGACTGTCCCCAACTGTCGGCATCTGGGGACGTTCCTTTTAATATGAGCAGGACATTGTCAAGAGGCAAAATCGGGCCTGGCCCCAACGATATGGGGTCAGGCCCTCTCCCTATATCAGCCCGTCCGCGGCGACCTCGGCGTGTCTTACCGACGCTCGTCTTTGCAGTTTAATATCCGCCCGCGGCGATCTCTCGCTGGGCAATCCGTTGCTACGGCTGAGGCTTCTACGTCGAACCGACAGTCTGTGCACGCGTGTGGCGCCCTGGGCGCTCGCAGAAAAGGGACCTGAGGTTCGCCTCAACGGCTTCGGATCGAACCGCTTCCGGGGTGACTGGCTTATGTGCGGGGGACCGCCCCCCTACGCCTCCTCGGCCATGAGGCCGACCGCCCATACCCAGCAGGCGAGCTCGCGCGCCGTGGCCACGTTCGCCTTGTTGCCGTGGACCCCGCGCGCGAGCAGCGCCTCCCGCCTCTCGACCAGCCTCCGCACGCCCTTGGCGGCATGCCTCCGGGCGCCCCGGTCCGGGGCCTGGCCCTTGGCGAGGTCCTTCGGCCGCCCCGAGCACGTCAGGTAGTGCCACGCGGCCTCGACCAGCGTCTTCCTCAGGTGCTTGTTGCCAGCCTTGGTGATCGCGCCCCTGCGGTCGCTCTCCCCGCTGGAGTGCTCGGAGGGCGTCAGGCCGACCCACGCCGCGAACGAGCGGGCGTTCCTGAACCTCGAGAACTCGCCGGCCTCGAACACGAGGTCGGCGGCGGACGCGGTGTCTACGCCCTTGAGGCAGCGGAGGGAGTCGACCCTCTTCCTCCACCTGGGCTTGCGGGCCTCGGCCTCGACGAGCCCCTCGAGCCTCGCCTTCTCCTCCGCCGCCCGCCTGACCGCGTCGACGTAGTAGGCGAGCACGTCGTTGTCGGCCCTCTCCGCGAACCTTATCGACTCGATCCAGGACCAGTGCGCCCGGGTCCAGTTGCCCTTCCTGCGGCCGGTGGGCGTCCTCTCGTCGAAGACGAGCCCGTGCCTGAGCAGGAACTTGGAGAGCCGCTGCTTCGAGCGCGAGAGGTCGTCCCTCGCGTCCTCGAGCGCCCTGGTCAGGTCGCGGGCGGCCTCGCACTCGTCGTCGGGGACCCACACCTCGACCACGTTGCCGACCGACAGCATGCGGGCGAGGAACTCGGCGTCGTTGCGGTCGTTCTTCCTGCGCCTGTCCGCGCTGGGCTTGATCATCTTCGAGACGGCGCCGACCACGCAGTCGACCCCCAGGCCGGAAAGCCTCTTCTGCAGGTCGAAGCCCGTGACCCCGGACTCGTACACGCACCTGGCCCTGGGGTCCACGGAACGGACCCACTCCGCGACGGCGCCGGCGTCGTAGCCGAAGGTCGCGGCACGTACCTCCCCGGTCATGACGTCGAGGGAGACGGCCTTTATCGAGCGGGCGTGGACGTCGAGGCCGATGAAGGTGGTAGTATCGAGCATGGGAGCCCCTTCCATGAATGCGGCGTGGCCGCCACGGTTGGATTAGACACTCACCATTGTCGGCCTAATCCGCGGTCTTTCATGCAGCAGGGGCTCTCAATGTTTTTATGTCCTGCTCATATCGTCTCTGCCGGCAGTTAGGGACAGTCCTGTTCTGCCGCTCGTAAAGAGTGTCCCCGGTGGCTAGCCGTTTAAGAACGTCCCCAATGACTATGTCACGGATACGTCAGCGTTTGGTATGCCTGCAATGTGCAGCGCATAAATTCGGTGCCGCAGCGCGATGCTGATGCTATAGTTACTGCGGATAATGAGGGTCAAGAGAAAGGTTACAGGTGAAATCCAAACCTCGACCATACAGTC
>CABRGB010000025.1 GCA_902470345.1 uncultured Collinsella sp. | reverse complement strand
AACGACTTGTACTTGAGAATGACTTCGATCATCCACAGGGCGCAGATGGTGGCGACGGCAACAAGGCGGCGGCGCAACACGTAGTCCAAACAGCGCAGATAGACCGATACGCCCCAAATCGAAAATACAATTGCGGCGACAAGCAACGGGAGAGAGCTCGAATGGGCGAGCGCATCCACGACCTCTTCGGACACCTCGCTATAGGCGGGCGCAGCGTTAGAAAGTTTGGGATCGAAGGCGAACAGCGCCGGTAAGACTGCCAAAAGTATGAGGAACAGCGCGGTGATAGCGCCCGCAATAATGAAGACGCGGTGACGATACGCCTGATGCGTTATGCCAACCAGGAATCGCGGCATGGCGAAGAGCCTGCCGCCCCTAGGATCCGCTACGGGCGCGGATCGGGCGGCCGCATGGCCAGTATGTCGTGCGCGGGTACCCATAGTGCTTTTAGTGTACCGACAGGCGGGCCCAAAAAGCGGGCCACATGTCCCAAAATCCGCAGACGGCAAGGCGCCCGGCGAGCATTAACTACTCGCCGGGCGCCTTGGTCAGGAGGCTATGGGGATGAGCACGCGAAATTCACAGCGGCCAGACCCGCCCCCTAAGGGCCTGAGGTGCTCAAGATTGGGAGCGACAAGCCCGACGTAGCGTACTTAGGTACGCGAGGAGGGTTGGAGCCCCAAGGTTGAGCGCCTCAGTGCCCTTAGGACAGGTCCTCACCATTAGAAGCAATAACTTTCTTGTACCAGTCAAAGCTCTTCTTCTTGGAACGCTTGAGGGTACCGTTGCCGGCGTCGTCGCGGTCCACATAGATAAAGCCGTAGCGCTTGGACATCTCGCCCGTGCCGGCAGACACCAGGTCGATCGGGCCCCAGGTGGTGTAGCCCAGCAGGTCAACGCCGTCCTCGGTCACCGCATCGCGCATCGCGGCAATATGCTGGCGCAGATAGTCGATACGGTAGTCGTCGTTGATGGAGCCGTCCTCCTCGACAACATCCTTGGCGCCCAGACCGTTCTCGACCACAAACAGCGGCTTCTGATAACGGTCGTACAGGTCGTTGAGCGTAATACGGAAGCCCAGCGGATCGATGGCCCAGCCCCACTGGCTCTCCTGCAGGTAGGGGTTCTTGGCGCCGGCGAAGGCGTTGCCCTGGGTGCGCTCGACATCGGGGTTATCGGCACCGGCAGAGCAGCGGGTGCTGTAGTAGCTAAAGCTGATGAAGTCGACGGTGTTGGCAGCCAGGATCTCGCGGTCCTCGTCCGTCATGCCCACATCGATGCCCAAGCGCTCGAGCTTCTTGACGGCATAGGCCGGGTAGTAGCCGCGGCTCTGGACGTCGACGAAGAAGTAGTTGTCCTGGTTGTCGAGCTGCGCCTGGCGCACGTCGCCCGGACGGCAGCTGTAGGGGTAGTAGCTACCTGCGGCGAGCATGCAGCCGATCTTGACCTCGGGGTCGATCTCGTGGGCAATCTTGGTTGCCCAAGCGCTGGCGACGAGCTCGTTGTGGGCGGCCAGGTACTCGACGGCCTCCTTGTTCTCGCCCTCCTCAAAGACCAGACCGGCACCCATAAACGGCAGGTGCAGAATCATATTGATCTCGTTGAAGGTGAGCCAGTACTTCACCAGGCCCTTGTAGCGGGTGAAGATCGTGGTCGCGAGGTTCTTGTAGAAGTCGATGAGCTTGCGGTTGCGCCAGCCGCCGTACTCCTTGATGAGGCGAATCGGGCAGTCAAAATGCGTGATGGTCACGAGCGGCTCGATGCCGTGCGCCTGACACTCGCGGAATACGTCCTCGTAGAAGGCCAGGCCAGCCTCGTTGGGCTCGGTCTCGTCGCCGTCGGGGAAGATGCGGGTCCACGCCAGGCTCATGCGGAAGGTCTTAAAGCCCATCTCGGCAAAGAGGGCGATGTCCTCCTTGTAGTGGTGGTAGAAATCGATGCCGGTCTGCGCAGGATAGTAATAGCCGTCCTCGAAGTCGAGCATCTTGCGCTGGCCGGAGACCACCGCATAGCGCTCGGGGCCGTGCGGAGCCACGTCCACGTTGGCCAAGCCGCGGCCGTCCACGTTGTAGGCGCCCTCGCACTGGTTGGCAGCCGTCGCGCCGCCCCACAGGAAGTCTTTACGGAAAGCCATGCATCGATCCTTTCATACGCTGCTTGTCGTGGTTTCAGTATCCCCGCAAATAGGGCCTCGCTCAACGACAGCGGCGCAGGTCGATACTTCTTTTCGCACACGGCGGCCCGGCGACCGCCCGCAGCTGACACTTTCTGATACCTGCCTGTCCAAACCACCACAAAGGGGACAGGCACCTTTGTGGTGGTTTGGGGCGGTTTGTCTAAATCTGTAACAGGTAGAGACGATTTAGCCCGCTAGATGTTACAGATCGAGACAGAAGATTCTAGTCGCAGGCGATATCGAGGTTCTTGCCGATGAGGCCTACGTAGCCGCCTTCGCCGGCGGGATATTTGACTGAATAGGAAAAAAAGGAAAAAATAGGAAAAAAAGGAAAGGAGACTCATGACTGAAACCATCTTCTCCCCCTCATTTGGAAATCGCCCGTCCTATCTGGTGGGGCGCGGGAACGTGATTTCGACATTCATCTCCGGCCTTGAGCAGGAGCCGGGCAATCGAGACCGGGCTATGCTCATGCTCGGCCAGCGAGGCAGCGGCAAAACGGTTCTGCTGTGGGAACTTGCCGATCGCGCACGCAAGCTCGGCTTTGTTGTCGCCACGCCCACCGTAGCCTCCGAGGATATGCTCGAGCGCATTGTTGAGAAGATCCAGGAAGCGGGCGAGCCCTACGCCAACAAGCATCGTCTCCCCAAACTTGCGGGCGGCAGCCTGAGCGTCTTCGGCTTCTCAGCCGGCCTTGAGTTCACGCGCGATGTGCAGGAAACCAAAAGCTTCCAGTTCAAGCTCACGCAGCTGGCGCGCAAGCTGACCGAGCAGGGACACGGCATCCTCATCCTCATCGATGAGCTCCAGGCCAATTCGCCCGAGATCAGACAGCTCGTCACCGCCTATCAAGAGCTGGTCGGCGAGGGGCTCAACGTCGCGCTCGTCATGGCGGGCCTCCCGGGAGCAGTCTCCGCGACACTCAACGACCACGTACTGACATTTCTCAACCGCGCACGCAAGGTCACGCTCGAACCGCTTTCAGTTGGAGATGTGGATGCCTACTATCAGCGGGCTTTCGAAGAGCTCGACCTTGATATTCCAGGCAATCTTCGGCTGGACGCTGCTCGCGCAACTCAGGGCTCGCCCTACATGCTGCAGCTCATCGGCTACAACATCGCCAATCGTTGCCAGGCAGGAGAACACGTAACGCCAGAGCAAGTCGACGGAGCAATCGAAGCGTCAAAGGCCGATTTCGAAAACGATGTGTGCGAAACGACACTCGCCGCGCTATCGGACCAAGATGTTGCGTTTCTCGCCGCAATGGCCGATGACGAAGACGCCGTTTCGCGCATTTCCGATGTAGCGAAGCGCATGTCGGTCACACCCGACTATGCGCAAAAGTATCGCCGGCGCCTCATCGACGCCGGCGTAATCGAACAGGCGCGCCGCGGTTACGTGCGTTTCGCTGTTCCATATATGGCTGACTATCTGCGCAGCCAGCTCTAGACAACCACCGCAATGGGGACAGGCACCTTTGTGGTGGATTGGGGGCGGTTTGTCTCGATCTGTAACAGTTAGGCCGCCAAAACCGGGTCTGGTGTTACAGATCGAGATTTTTCGGGCGGCCCCTGCAGTTTGTCTAAATCTGTAACAGGTAGAGACGATTTGGCACGCTAGATGTTACAGATCGAGACAGAAGATTCTAGTCCACGGTGATGTCGAGGTTTTTGCCAATGAGGCCTACGTAGCCGCCCTCGGCAGCCTTGGGGCTGTCGGCGTGGCAGAGGACCCACTTGTCAGCCTTCCAGTAGCAGTAGCTGTCGCCGGCCGCAGGCATGTCGGCCGCGGTCTCGGGACGCGGCCCGTTGGTGCCGGCGGGAAGCGCTACCATCACCTGGAAGCCGCCTTCGTCGACCATGCAGGGCGTGTAGTGGAGCGTGGTGTTGAAGACCTCGACGACCGTACCCGCCGGCACGCGGAACGCCTTGACGCACGCAGTGTCGAGCTTGCCGTCCTCGATCTCCCAGCGATGCGCCACGAGCAGGATAAAGTCGCGGGCGCCCAGGTTGAATTCGCTGGCGCGATGATACTCCAAGCAGTTGAGCTGCGTGTTGTGGCCGTTGCACCAGCCGAGCTGGAAGGGACGACCGCCAAACATGAGAAAGCCCAGCTTATCGACATCCTTGACGCCCTCGAGCTCCGGCGCGCTTGCTACGTACTTGCTGCCCTCGGGGATGGGCGTAGCGGAAAGCGCCCCGACGAGCGGAGCGGTCAGATTGGACGGAACGTCGTTCCACACGCGGCCATAAGATTTGAACTCGGGATCTGATACAGAGTAGATATGCATACTCGCTCCTGTTCGTTTATGTGACAGTATGAACATTCTAGAACTATCTCGTTCCGTTTTGAGCGCCCAGCATGAAAAAGCGCCCCACAAAGAGCGGGAGCGCTTCTGGCGCAAACGCTATTCCTGCCAGCAGCCTTACGCCTGCTGATAGTGCAGGTGCTTCTCGTCGATATCGGCCAGGTCGCAGTCGAGGTAGCGGCGCGCGAGCCAGTTAGCCATGGGAAGGTTCTGGTCTAGGTAGTTGCCGCACTCCTCGGGAGCGGCACCGGGAACATCGCCCTCAAAGCCGGCGACAAACTCGAACAGCTCACGTACGAGCGGCAGAATCTCCTCGCTCGTCACCTCACCAAACACGACGAGGTAAAAGCCCGTGCGGCAGCCCATGGGCCCAAAGTAGACGATACGGCTCGACCACTTGGCATGATTGCGCAGAAACGTGGCACCCAGGTGCTCGATGGTGTGGCACTCAGCTGTGTTCATGACCGGCTCCTTGTTGGGCGTGGTCAGGCGCAGGTCAAACGTGGTGACAGCAGCACCGGTCGCCGGATCGCAGTCGATGCGGCTCACATACACGCCGGGCTCAAGCAGCAGATGATCAACGGAAAAGCTGGCGATACGCTCCATGGCAGATCCTCTCGATAGTCAAATTGGGACGGGGCTCTTTTAGCTGGTTCGAATGGTCGCACCAATCATACCAGTCAAAAAAGCCCCGTCCCAAATAAGCTACCCGGGACGAGGATCAATGAGTTTTTAATCCCCGTCCCAGAAAAATCACGCTAGGCGGTGTAGGCGATAGTCGCGTCGACGGCGTGGCGCCAGCCGGCGATCTTTTTGGCGCGTTCGTCGGCGGTCATGGCGGGCTCCACGATGCCGCGGGCGCCGTAGACGTCGACGACATCGCGCGTGTACATGCCCAGCGCAATGCCGCAGGCCCAGGCCGCACCCAAGCCGCTCATCTCGTCGTTGCTCGCGATGCGAATGGGCGAACCAACCAAGTCGCTCTCAAACTGCATCAGGTACGCGTCGCGCGTGGGACCGCCGTCAACACGAAGCTCGGCCAATGCCGCGCCCGAATCCTCGACCATCGCATCGATCACGTCAAAGATCTGATAGGCAATCGACTCGTCGGCGGCCTTCACGAACTCCGCGCGACCCGTGGTGCGCGTCATGCCAAAGACGCAGCCCTCGGCGTCACTCGCCCAGTGCGGCGCGCCCAAACCGGTAAACGCCGGCACAAAGTAGACGCGGCTCGCCGGATTGGCGGCGTAGCACAGGTCGGTAACTTCCTCGGGGTTATTGATGAGTTCCAGATCATCGCGCAGCCACGTCTTAACCGCGCCGGCGTAGCTCACGTTGCCCTCGAGCACGTACTCGGTCACGCCGTTCATACGCCATGCGAGCGAGCTCGAAAGCCCGTGCGAGCTGGCGACGAACTCGTCGCCGACGTTCATCATGACCGAGCTGCCGGTGCCATAGGTCGCCTTGGCCATACCGCGACTGTGACAGCCCTGGGCAAACAAGGCCGCGTGGCTGTCGCCCAGCACGCCGTGAATGGGCACGGGCGCCGGCAAAAAGCCGTCCAGGTCCGTCGTACCGAACAGGCCGTCCGAATCGGTCACCTGCGGCAGGCAGGCCACGTCGACGCCAAAGGCCTCGCACACCGGCTCGCTCCAGCAGCCACGACGCAGGTCAAAGAGCTGCGTGCGGCTGGCGTTAGACCAGTCGCAGCGGAACTCCGCGCCGCCCGTGAGCGTCCTGACCACCCAGGCATCAATGGTGCCCAGGCACAGCTCGCCCGCTGCCGCGGCCTCGGCAGCCGCGGGAACATTCGCGAGAATCCAGGCCATCTTGCCCGCCGGATAGTAGGGCGAGAGTACCAGACCTGTCGTGTCGCGCACCAGCTCGGCCACGCCCTCTCGCGCGGCCAGCTTGTCGCACAGCTCGCGGGCGCGGGCGCACTGCCACACCACGGCGTCGCACAGCGGCTCGCCCGTCGTGCGGTTCCAGGCAACGGTGGTCTCGCGCTGGTTGGAGATACCGATGCCGGCGACGTCGGCCGGGTCGACCCCGGTCTCCTCCACCACGGCACGCGCCACGGCCAGCACATTGGCGGCAATCTCGGCCGGATCATGGCTCACCCAGCCGGCCTCGTTGACGATCTGGCGATGCGAGCGGTCGGCACGATGAATCAGATGGCCGCCCTCGTCCACCAGCAGCGCCTTGGTGCCCTGCGTGGATTGATCGATTCCGATGATGTATTTGCTCATGTACTCTCCCATTCCTTCCGCCAAATCAAAGACAGACTGACGGACAAGGAGCGAGCGGCCACCAAGTGCCGCAGATTGCCGTGAGAGAGGAGCGCCGCGTACTCTGCGTACGCAAGCGACGGTTTGAACGGCAAGGTGCGGTGCTTGGCGGCCGCGCAGCGTCTGTGTCTACTAGTTGCCGAGGAACTCGGCGACCGTCTTGGCGATTCCCTCGCCCGTCAGGCCGTAGTGCGCAAAGACCTCGGGGCTCGTGCCGGTGATGACCGGCGCGTCGGGCAGGGAGAGGCACTTGACCGGACGCGGGCAATGCTCGCCCACCACCTGCGCGACCATAGAGCCCAAGCCTCCGAAGGGGCTGTGCTCCTCCACCGTCACGACGGCGCGCGTGGCACCGGCTGCCTCAATCACGGCCTCGGCGTCGAGCGGCTTGACGCAGTACATGTCGAGCACCGTTGCCGAGATGCCCTGCTCGGCCAGCAGGTCGGCGGCGTCCACGGCATGGCGGACCATCTCGCCGGTGGCGACAAGCGTCACATCGGTGCCGCGACGCACCCAGGTGGCACGGTCCATCTGGAACGGGCACTCGTCCTCGGTGTACACGTCCTCGACCGGATTGCGCCCCACGCGGATGTAGGCCGGCTTGTTATCGGCTACCAGGGCACGCACGAGCTCGGCGGTCTGGAAGCGATCGCTCGGCAGATACACGCGCATGTTGGGAATCGCGCTCATAGCGGCGATATCTTGCGCGGAGTGGTGGCTCATACCCAGGGCGCCGTAGGACACGCCGCCCGAGATGCCGATGAGCTTGACGTTGGTGTTGGAGTACGAGACGTCGACTTTGCACTGCTCATACGAGCGCGTGGTCACAAAGGACGCCGGCGAAGCGGCCCAGGCCTTCTTGCCGCACGAAGCCATACCGGCGGCGATGCTCACCAGGTCCTGCTCGGCGATGCCGACCTCAACGGACTGCTGGGGATACTGATCAAAGAACGGCGTGAGCGACGCGGAGCCGCGGGAGTCGGAGCACAGGACGACGATATCCTTATCGGTCTTCGCGGCCTCGAGCAGCGTGTCGCAGATAACCTTGCGATTGGCGATCTTGTTAGCCATTGATGGCCTCCTTATGGGCAGCGAAATCGGCGATGATCTGGGCATATTCCTCATCGTTGGGCAGGTGATGATGCCAGCTGGCTTTGTCCTCCATGACGGACGAGCCGTAGCCCTTCACCGTGTTGAGGATGATGACCGTGGGCTTACCCTTGGTCTCGGCAGCAAGCGTCAGCGCAGCGTCAATAGCCTGGACGTCGTTGCCCGGAATGGACAGCACGTTCCACCCAAAGGCAGCCCAGCGCTCCTCCTGCGAATCCTGCTTCATGACGTCCTCGGTGCTGCCGCTGATCTGCAAGCGGTTGCGGTCCACGAGCGCGCACAGGTTATCGAGCTGGTAGTTGCCGCCGCTCATGGCGCCCTCCCAGACCGAGCCCTCGGCAAGCTCGCCGTCGCCCATGATGGTGTAGACGCGGTAGTCGCGGCCGTCCATCTTGCCGGCGAGCGCCATGCCCACGGCCACGGGCAGGCCGTGACCCAGCGAGCCCGAGTTCATCTCGATGCCCTTGAGCTTGTTGTTGGGGTGGCCGATGTAGGGGCTGCCGAACTTGGAGAAGCGGGCCTTGACGTCATCGAGGTCAAGATAGCCCTCGTGGCACAGCACCGCGTAGTAGGCCTCCATGGCATGGCCCTTGGAGAGCACGAAGCGGTCGCGATTGGGATCGTCGACGCTCTCGGGCGAAATGTTGAGGTGGTTGGCATAGAGGGTCATGAGGGCGTCGATCACCGACATGTCACCGCCGATGTGGCCGCCGGCGCCAGCCATGATGATATCGACGCAATCGCGGCGAAGGTCCCAACGCAGGGACTCAAGCTCTTCGATAGTTGCCATTTCTACTCTCCTCGCAGGTAGGCTTTAACGTCTTCTTCGATGGGGTCATACAGGTCGGGCTGGATGCCGATGTACTTGCACGCCTCGTAGAGCACCGGCACCACGTTGGCGTGAATAGCGACGCAGTGGTGGATGTAGGGACCCTCGACGATCTTGGCCTCGAGGCGCTTGAGGTTGTCGACCTCGACCCACAGATAGGTGCCCATGCCGGCCGGGCCGTCGATGCCGCGGGCGTTGCCCAGCAGCAGCGAGTACTCGCCGTTGTCACCATCAAAGCGGGCAAGGGTGAGGTCGCCGTGCTTGGCCTCGGCCGTCAGCGCACCGGGGTGATCGAAAGCCAGCGGGTAGGTGAGCTTGGGCTTGACGGCCGCGCAGCTGCAGGGCCAGGGGCCGCAGTGCTGCAGCAGCTCGCCGTTCTCGTTATCGGGATGGCGCACGGTCCAGTCGGCGAACATGCCGCGATGACGGCCAAGATCGGCTGCCTCGACCATGAGCGCGGTGATGGCGCCGTGGATGTCGGTTTCGCAGACGATAGGGATACCCATCTCGTTGAGGATGGCGTTGGCGGCGCAGGGCATAATGCCCAGCTCGTCCTGCAGAGCGTTCCAGCACTGGATGGCTCCGGCGTTGCAGCCGTATTTCTCGACCAGGCTCTTCATGGCGATGGCAAGACCGGCGACCGCGGGGACCTTGTCCTCGGGGATGCAGGTCTCAAAGCTGTCGGCGATGTGGGCGAGCATGGCGGTCATGGCCTGCTCGTCGGCCTGGGCGTCGCGCACGGCTTGGACAAGCTCGGTCATGGGGATGGGCGAAAGCTGGATGTTGAACTTCTCGAGCAGCTCGCCCTCGTTGCACATGGTCGACCAGAAGTCGAAGGGGCGGGTGGCCATCTGCAGGATGCGGGTGTGCTTGAAGGTCTTGACCACGTTGCACACGGCCAAAAAGTCCCAGACGCCGCGCTCGAACTCGGGGTCGGTCAGACGGCAATTGGTCATGTAGGTAAAGGGCACCTGGAAGCGGCGCAACACTTTGCCGGTGGCGAACAGGCCGCACTGGCTATCGCGCAGACGGGTGCCGTCGGGCTCGGGGCGCTCGTCGCGCGGGCCCCACAGTAGCACGGGCAGGCCGAGCTCGCGGGCAAGGCGAGCGCAAACGTACTCAGTGCCAAAGTTGGCGTGGCACAGCATGATGCCATCGACGCCCTCGGCGCGGAACTTCTTGACGATAGGCTCGATATGGCTGTCGTCGAACAGCAGGCCCTCGTCATTGATGTCATCGATATCCACGATGTCGACGCCGATCTCGCGCAGGCGATCAGCCGTAAGGCCGCGATACTTGATCGCGTCCGGCGCGCTAAAGATACTGCGGCGCGTGGGCACAAAGCCGAGCTTGATCTTGTCCATGTACGTCCTCCCCTAATCACATGTTCAGTAAACAGACGCATGTTTCGTTTTGTTCTGTTTACTAAATGTTTTACTCTTCTGTTTAGAAGTTTAGCGCGAAAGTCCCGTAAACGGTAGAGAAATCAGCCTAAACGGTATGTAAACAATCTGAACATACAAGGGCAACAAAAAGAGGGCCCCGAAGGACCCTCTCTTGGTAGCGTTATGTACGGTTGCCTTTGGCGGACTTTTCCGCTCTGAGGTCTGGCGCCGTTCCGCCTAGATTTCACGCACGCTCTGGCGCTCGACAAAATAGGTCGATACGGCCGTCTTGCAGGTATAGCTCTTGGGATTGCGGATGTTGCCCACCAGGCGGCGCACCGCGATCTCGCCCACCTCGTGCTTGGGAACGTGCACCGTGGTGAGCGGCGGATTGGAGAAGGCGCCCAAAGACAGATCGTCAAAGCCGATGATTGAGACATCCTCGGGGACACGTATGCCGTGCTCGTTCAGCGCGCGCATGGCGCCTACGGCGAGCACGTCGTTTTCGGCAAAGAAAGCCGTCGGCAGGTCGTCGCGCGAGACGCTGTCGAGCCATGCGCCCATGTCGCGATAAGCACCTTCGAGCGTGGTGCCCAATGTGACGCGCCATGTCGGGTTGGCCTCAAGGTCCGCATCCTCAAGCGCTTGGCGATAGCCGCGCTCGCGATCCTTAAAGTTGCGGATGCGAAGGTCGCCTGCCAGATAGCCGATTTGCTTGTGACCCTTCTCGATAAGGTAGTCCACGGCGCGCAGCGCCGAGTCGGTGTTGGCAATGACTACGGCATCGAAGTACTGACGATCGCTCCAGCCATCGAGCACGATCAAGTGGGCGGCAGCGTTGGCGAACAAGGCATAGTCTTCCTCACCCAGCTCGGTACCCATCAGCACGATGGCGGCCGACGGGTCGGCGATCAGGCCCTCGACCTGCGGGCGCACGGCGTCCAGGTCGCTAAAGTCGAGCGAGACAAAGCTCGTGCTCATGCCGTGGCGACGCGCCTGGCGCTCCACGCCCTCGATGACCGCGGGATGGAAGGTGCTCTCGTCCAGGATGGCGCCCGTCTTGCGCGCAAGCACAAACTGGATGCTCTCGAGCTGCGTCGACTGCTGATAGCCAAGCGACTGCGCGCACTCCAGGATGACCTTGGCGGTCTCCTCGCTCACGCTGCGCTTGCGGTTGAGCGCGTTGGACACGGTTGCGGGCGAAAAGCCGGTAATGCGGCTGATCTCGCGGACGCTTGCTTTAGCCATCGTTCCCCCTAGCATCGGTCACGGCCGAGCATCGTGGCTTGACCGCCCCGTGGCTCGGCAACTAAACGACCGCAAATTCAATCTAAACAGAATAGTAAATGTTTAATATCTAGTTTAGCCTGTTGTCAAGCGAAGTGGCACGACTATTCCCCCAACGGGCGCATTTGTCCATCTTAACGTTATTACGCAAGGTCTTCGCCATTGCTTGCTATTACGCGTCGGTACCATTCGAAGCTTTTCTTTTTACGTCTCTCAAACGAGCCCGCACCGCTATCGTCTCGATCGACATAGATAAACCCGTAGCGCTTACGCATCTGTCCTGTGGCGACCGAAACCAAATCGATCGGGCCCCAACAGGTATATCCCATGAGTTCCACCCCGTCGAGCTCGACGGTCTCCCTCATCGCCTCGATGTGGGCCCGCAGGTATTCAACTCGATAGTCGTCTTCTATTTCACCCGAATCTTCCGGCACATCAGGAGCACCCAAACCGTTTTCGACGATGAACAGCGGCTTTTGATAGCGATCCCAGATTTCATTCATGGTGACGCGCAGCCCTTTGGGGTCGATAAACCTCCCCCAAGGCTCCTGTTTTAGATACGGATTAGGCGCCGAGCGAAGAAGGTTCGAATCGAACTGACCTTCCGCATGCGCTTTTGCGACGCGCGTCGAGTAATACGAAAACGAGACGAAATCGACCAGGTTTGCAGCCAGTACTTCGCGGTCATCATCCCGATAGGGCACCTCAAAACCATGGCGGGCGTATTCCTTGAGAACATAGCTCGGGTACGCACCGCGCACCTGGACGTCGGTAAACATGTAATGGCTGCGATTCTCAGCCTGCGCAGCCAGCACATCGTCCGGATCACATGTAGCCGGATAGAAGACACCTGCGTTGAGCATGCAACCGATCTTCGCCCCAGGGCACAGTTCATGACACGCCCCGACCGCACGGGCGCTCGCAACCAATACATGGTGCACGGCCGTGTGAACCGTTGCATAGCGATTCTCCCCTTGCTCGAAGATGATCCCCGCCGCCATAAAGCACGCCTGCGTCATGATGTTGATCTCGTTAAAGGTCAGCCAATAATTGACCAATCCCCGATAGCGCTCGAACACGGTACGCGAATATCGCTCGAACAGGTCGACCAACCTGCGATCGCGCCATCCGCCATACGCATCAACGAGATGCATGGGGACATCATAGTGGTTGAGCGTCACCAAAGGCTCAATGTCATGCGCGCGACACGTCCTAAAAACATCCTCGTAAAAGGCAAGGCCTTCTTCATTGGGCTCGGCTTCGTCTCCTTTGGGAAAAATGCGGCTCCAGGCGATTGATAAGCGCAGGCATTTAAAACCCATCTGGGCAAACAGTTCAATATCCTGCTTGTACCTATGGTAAAAATCAATGCCCTTGCGAGCGGGATAGAAGCTGTCGGGTGCCAACGCACGCGGATCAAGGTCTCCCCGCATGACGTCCATGCGTTGATCGCCAAACGGCAGCATGTCGGAATTGGCTAAACCGCGACCGCCTTCGTTCCATCCTCCCTCGCACTGGTTTGCAGCCAGAGCCCCGCCCCATAAAAAATCTTCTCTAAACATTATGGTGTCGTCCTTTCTATCAAATTCCCGGCCCACACTGTCGAACGCAACGGACTCGGCAAGTGCCGCGCAACAGCACAGTACCGTTGCGCGGCCAAGGGGTCGGACCGCGCAACGGCTGGGGAGCATATTTGTGTAGTAGCCTCTTATGCCTCGACGGATTCAACGGCCTCAGAATCGCCGCTCTTGGACTTCAACGGCATCTTCTCCTGTCCTTCAAATCCAAAAATCATCGCCAACGCAAACGTCACGGCACCGCCAGCAAGACACCCGATGGCGCCAGGGATGATATCCTGAGCAAACATGAGCACGTTCATCCATGGGAAACCAACGCCAGTGAAGATATAGACGTTGGCATGAAGAAGGCTTACCAGCAGACCACCGACAGCACCACCAATCATGTTCCAGGCAAGAGCCTTCTTGTCGCGAAACAGGATGCCGTAGATGATGGGCTCACTCACGCGACCGAAGGCATAGGTGATGAACAAGTTCCAGCCCGTGGCTCGACTCTCCTTGTCCTTAGCGCGCAGGCCATAGGCGAGCGCGATGGCAAGCGTGGTGTAGGCTACAACCGCGGTGCCGGGGTATAAGATGGCGTCGTAACCGTTCTGGAGCGCGGCGGGCAATATGGCGGTATAGATCGGCACGTGCATGCCGGTGGCGATGATCAGATTCCAGAATGCGCCGATAACCGCGGTCGCAGCGGGACCGGCAACAGAGGCGAGCCAAATGATGAAATCGGCCACAAGGCCCATGACAAATTGGACGGCAGGGCCGCAGAGGCACAGCGCGACCGGCAACATCACGAGCACCGTACCCACGGGTACGATCAGAATGCGCAACATATCAGGCGAGATCTTCTTAAAGAAGCGCTCAACATAGGACTGGACCCAGGTGATCAAGATGACCGGAAGAACAGCCTGGGTGTAGTTGACGAGCTGCATGGGGATGCCGAAGACGCTGAAAGGCTTTCCGTCCTCAACAATAGCGAGCATGTCGGGATAAATCATCACAACAGCGATGAGCAGTGCCAGCACAGGACTCGTTTTGAACTTCTTAGCCGAGCTATAGGCGGCAAACACCGGGAAGTAGTAATACGCCGCATCGCCCACCAGGGAAAGGATCCGATACAGGTCGCTCGTTTCGGACATAAAACCGGCGCCTTCGGGCCCAAACAGAATAACGAGCATCTTGAAGATACCGGCGACACAAAAGATCGGAAGGATCGGGGTGATAGCGCCGCTCACGGCATCGAGCAGCTGATTGAAGAGGTGCTTGGGCGCCAAGCGCTCCTTCCAGCTAAGCTGAGGGCCATCGAGTTCCTCGTCAATCGATACCGTGACCTCGAATCCGCCCTGCTTACAAACCTCGTCGTAGACCTTGTCGACCGTGGGCCCGACCACCAGCTGCACCTGCCCTCCGGCGTGCACGACGCTGATGATAGACGAGATGTCCTCAAGCTTCTCATCATTCGAGAGGCTTTCATCCTTGAGGTTGAAGCGCAGGCGCGTCATGCAATGCGTAACCGAAGCCACGTTTTCCGCCCCGCCCACAGTGGAGAGAATCTGCTCTGCCACCTTTTTGTAATTTGCCATCATTGGCTCCTTTGCACAATCTTGGCTTACTGTTCGAATCGGCAAAGGTCATGCCCCGAATGGCTACGGGTTACAATCCTTTTTTGGAGATGATCCGGTTGAGATGGATCATCAGATAGAGTTCCTCCTCCTCGGAGAGCGTGGCGTCCCACGTTTCACGACAATAGGAACCGATATGCTTCACGCACTCTGCCAACTGCGGAAACTCCTCACGAAAGTTCTTGTACATCTGCATGTTGGCGCTGTTCAGCGACTCGCCGGCTTGAATGCGCTTGAACAGGTACCGCAGATGCGTGGCGAAGCGGGTGAAATCAAAGGAATCGCGGTCGACAATAATGCGGAAATCGCTTTCGAGAATCTCGATAACGTCCTCGAGCATATCGTCGAACTGCTTTGCGGGCTCGGCCGTGGCTTTGACGGCTTCAACAACCCGTGCGTTCACGAGATTCATCGCAATACTGGCAATCTCATCCTTGGGAAGCCGCTCTCCGAGCTCCTTCTCGAGTCGCATGACGATAAACTGGGCAGCCTTGTATTCCTTCGGATACGTCTCCCGCACTTCATAGGCAAGAGGCATCGCGATGCGGACCCCCTTTTGGGCTCGCGCAACGGCAAACGACAGGTGATCAGCCATGAACAGCGTCGCATTGGTCGAGAGGTCGTAGGGCAGTTCGTTGGCAACGATGTCCATAACTTTCGCCGCAAACATCACGATATCCGAGGGAAGATCCCTCATGACATCTTGTCCTTTAGGATCAATGTCGTAAAACGTATGCTCGATTTTAGAAAGAGGGAGCTCTCGAGGAAAATCTCCGCCGAAACCGACGCCCCTGCCCATGGCGATGACATCTCGCCCCTGTCCGTCACGGCAAAGAACCGCGTTGTTGTTAAGCTTTTTAATTGCAAGCATGGTGAACCTCCTTTCAAGAACACTCACAGAAAAAGACATGATAGCCAATAGCAGTGCTATTGCGGTCATGCCTTACGTAACAATCCGTGTTGTATTGCTCTTGGGCATGCCTCCACACAGGAGTAACAATCCAAGATGCAGAATGCATTATAGCGCTCTCCCCGCCCCGGGGACCATCGGGCTGGCGAACGGTAGATGTCGGCCCGCCAGCGGCCACATCGAGCAGATGGGCGTGCTTCGATCCCGAGCCTAGCCTAGGATGCGGGCCATGCGCGCCTTGAACTCGGACAGAAAGCGCGGGGCGTCCACGGTGAGTGCCACAAGCGCGCTCTTGTCGGGGTCGGACAGGCGATGCTCGTCGCAGATAGTGCGGCCGCGATACTCGCCGAGCAGGTCGACGCGCAAGTTGCAACCAAGTGCGCCCACGAGCGTGGGATCAATCGCCACGGCAACGGCAAGCGGATCGTGCAGCGCGCAGCCGCCCAGGTAAGGGGCGTTCATCTCGTACGAGCCAATGTAGTGCTCGACCATACTCGCAAATGCGCAGCCCGCCATGGTGCCCGAGCCCGTCCAACCGGCAATGTCGCGGCGCGTCAGCGCCACGCGATGCGTCACGTCAAGACCAACCATGGTGAGTTTGCGGCCCGAGCGCAGCACGGCGTCAGCGGCCTCGGGGTCGCTCGCCATGTTGGCCTCGGCACCGGCGCTCACGTTGCCGGGCACGGTCAGGGCGCCACCCATCACCACCACGCGGCCGATAGACATCATCGCCGCCGCGTCGCGCTCAAGGGCGAGCGCCAAGTTGGAGAGCGGACCGGTCGCCACATAGACCAAGTCGGGACCATAGGTACGCGCGGCATCAATCAGGTAATCGACCGCCGCATTGCCATCGGCCGACGTCGCGCCCACCGGCTCGTACGGCGAGGCGGGCACGCTTGCGCCGCCGATGCCGTTCTTACCGTGAATGAGCGCGGTGGACGCCGGCGGCGTGTAGGGTTCAGTCGCCTTCACGGGACGATCGGCGCCCAGGTACACCGGCACCTCGGGACGACCCAACAGGTCGAGCACCGCCAAGCAGTTGTGCGCCGACTGCTCGACGCGCACGTTGCCAAAGCACGTGGTGATGCCGACGAGCTCCACCTCGGGGCTCGCGATGGCATAGGCAAGCGCCATCGCATCGTCCACACCCATATCCAGATCAAGGATCAGCTTCTTGATTGCCATTGTTCTACTCCGCTTCTCCGTCTTGTACCAAATCGTCTAAATCAAACACGCGATCAACTTCGGCGCGCGTGGGAATCGACTGCTGTGCGCCCAGGCGCGACACCGTCACCGCCGAGGCGCGTGCACCCGCCGCCATGCACTCAAAGAGCGGCAGGCCCTCCAGACGAGCCGCGGCAAGCGCACCGATAAATGTATCGCCCGCGGCCGTCGTATCGACCAACGTGCTCGAGAGCGCCGGCATGCGCAGCGGCTCGCCGTCATCGCCGAGCGTAACCGACCCGGCGCCGCCCAACGTGATGACCGCAGCTCCGGCACCCTTGGCGAGCAGGGCATTGAGCGCCGCGACGCAGCTCGCATCATCCGCGGGCAAGATGCCCGTCAGCACCTGGCACTCAGTCTCGTTGGGACAGACCAGGTCGACCGCAGGCCAGGCCTCCGCAGGCAACTCGCAGGCAGGAGCTGGATTAAAGACCGTATAGAACCCCAGCTCGTGAGCGCAAACGAGCGCCTCGGCCGTCGCTGCAAGGTCACATTCACCCTGGGCGATAAAGACGCTTCCGACAGCCGGGGCAATATCGCTGGCGTCTCCGTCGAGCTTATCGGCTACCAGACGCCTCAGCGCGCGGGCAACATCCTCGCCCGCGAGCGCATGGTTGGCGCCCGGCGACAGCACGATGCGGTTGTCGCCCTCGCAGCGAATGATGGTCGCCGTTCCCGTCTCCACGTCATCGCGACGCGCTACAAAGACACAGTCCACGCCGGCGTCTTGGAGCCCTGCCACGAGCGACGTGCCAAATGCGTCGCAGCCGACCGCGCCGATCATATGCGTGTGCGCGCCCATGCGCGCAGCAGCTACGGCCTGGTTGGCGCCTTTGCCGCCGGCGTTGGTGATAAACCCGCTGCCGCCAACGGTCTCGCCCGCACGCGGCATGCGCTCGCACGCCACCGAAAGGTCCATGTTCATGCTGCCGAACACCGCAACGATGCCGCTATCTGCCATGGAAACCTCCTCGTCCGCGGGCTCTGCACCCGCCGTTGGCCGTCAATCGTGCGCTCTCGCGCCTCTATAACTTTAGTTCACTTTGATGTGGACGCGCGCTTGAGCTTGCGCCGGCAGCAAGCATTCACAGGAGCAGGCGGTTACAATGAAGACGTGCTGATTATTCTCGTCATTGGATGATGTTTTATGGAACAATTCCCGCGATCGAGTTCGCGCAGCTCACGCCACGCGAGCGATCAACAAGCGCCGCACGAACGTTCGCGCGCTAACCGACAAGCCACCGAGCCGCGCCACGCCGCAGGCTCTCGTCGCGCGCCCGCCAACAAGGATGCCCACACCAACAGCGCCGCAAATGAACAGGCGCCCACTCGCCCCAAATCTCGCTATATCCCCGCCCTCGACGGTCTGCGCACGCTCGCCGTTGTCGCGGTGGTGCTCTATCACCTCAACCTCACATGGGCTCAGGGTGGCCTGCTTGGCGTCACGATTTTCTTTGTGCTCTCGGGCTATCTGATCACGCGCCTGCTCATCAACGAGGTGTCAAAGACCGGCCGCATCGACCTCAAGAGCTTCTGGATCCGCCGTATCCGCCGCCTGTTCCCCGCCGTGGTGACCGTCGTAGTGGTGACTTGCGCGCTGTGCACCGTCTTTAACCATGTGATGCTCACCAAGATGCGCCCCGACATTCTGCCGTCGCTGCTGTTCTTTAATAACTGGTGGCAGATTGCCCAAAACATCTCGTACTTCAATGCTCTGGGCGACCCCTCGCCGCTCACGCACTTTTGGTCGCTCGCCATCGAGGAACAGTTCTACCTGATTTGGCCGCCATTGCTGTTTGCCATGGTATCCATGCATGTGAGCAAGCCCAACACGCGCCGCGTGGTTCTGGGCCTTGCCGCGGTATCTGCCCTCGCCATGATGGTGCTCTACAATCCCGCCACCGACCCCAGCCGCGTGTACTACGGCACCGACACCCGCATGTTCTCGCTGCTGCTGGGCGCCTGGATGGCCTTTATCCCCGACCGCGACCTGGCGCCGGTGCGTTTCGCTCATCGTTTGGGGCTCAATCGCCTGGCTGGCGCCGCCAAGCACGGCAAGAAAGCCGAGGACAAGCCTGACAAGAAGGCCGACGAATCAGCCGATACCGCCCTGGCACAGCCGAGCGCCCTCGTGCGCTTTTGGTCCTCGCCCGCATCCATCGATGTCTTGGGCGTCGTGGGTCTGGTTGGCCTTGCCGCCATGGTCGCACTCACCAACGGCTACACCGCGTTCCAGTATCGCGGCGGCACGCTGTTATGCTCCATCCTCACGCTCATGGTCATCGCAGCCTGCGTGCAGCCCCAGGGAATGGTCGCACGGGCCTTGGCCGCCGAGCCGCTCGTATGGATCGGCAAGCGCTCCTACAGCATCTACCTGTGGCACTATCCGCTGCTGCTGCTTATGAACCCAGTCGCCAACATTAACGATACGCCCTGGTGGCTGTACATCTTGCAGGTACTTGTGGTGGTCGCCGTAGCCGAGTGCTCCTATCGCTTTATCGAGACGCCGTTTAGGAAGGGCGCCTTTGGACGCACCGTTTCCGAGCTCCGCGAAGGCACCACCACGCCCGCAAACTGGGTGCGCGCGCATATTCCCGTGTGCGCCGTTTGCGGCGTCGTGCTTGTCGTGGCGCTGGGTGGTCTGGTCTTTGTGCCCGACACATCCGCGCTGAGCGGCGAGGGCGCCGAAATCCTAAACAAGGAAGCCAAAAATGCAAAACCCCAGGACCAGCAGGCGGCCGATGACACCGACAAGGACAACGACGGCTTCCCCGACGGATCCTACGACCTGCTGATGATCGGCGACTCCGTGTCGCTGCGCGCCGTCGATTCCTTTGACGGCGTGTTCCCCCACAGTCACATCGATGCCGAAAAGGGCCGCCAGTTCGATGCGGGCCGCACAACATTTGAGGGTTATATCCAGCAGAACCTCGCCGGCAAGATCGTAGTCTTTGCGCTGGGCACCAACGGCCTGGTGACCGATGCCCAGATTGACGCCATCATGGCCGATGCCGGCAATCAGCGCACCGTCGTATTTGTAAACACGCGCAGCCCGCAGCCATGGGTCGGCGCCACCAATCAGGCCATCGCCAACGCCGCCACGCGCTATAAAAACGTGCGCGTTATCGACTGGTACGGATATAGTGCCAACCGCAACGATCTGTTCGACGGCGACGGCACGCACCTTTCGAACGCGGGCGTGGCCGAGTACCTTAAGCTCATCCACGATGCCGTCAAGAAGGACCTGCCTGTGCATCCCGAGGACCACGTTAACGATCCGCAGCCGACGGCCGTCAAGTCCGCCGCCGACGCACTCGTCAACGCGCTCGCCTACAAACCGCACAAGCTAGGCACCGACAAGTAACACACTGTCAAATCCGCTTGCACCCGGAGGGGGCGTCGGCCACAACCGACGCCCCCTCCGGCAGTTAGGGACGTTCCATATGTGCCGGCACTTAGGGACACTCCTGACGCGGTCGATGAATGCCCTTCCGCGGCCGAATTCTGAGTTCCTCGCCACCCCGAGTGTCGTCTGCAAGCCCCGCACCCGCAGCAAACACCCCAAGGTTGCTCTTTTCGAGCCGGCCCCAAAGGGGCCGTGGGCAAAAAATGCCAAATATGAGTACTGATACCATTTTAGTAACAGGCAAAATGGCCCAAAATGGCGTTCTTTCGGTCGCCATACCCCTTTGGACCGGTCAGAATAATCGGCTTAAAGCCTGGCTGTATCGATATTAATTAACAGATACTTTAGTTATGTTCATTATCTTCATTGTCTTAATTGTCACCGGATTAGCAACAGTACTCATATTTGGCATTTTTTGCCCACGCGTATATAACCAACCCCCTACATCAGGCAAAAAACAGGCCGCAGCCCATGGCCACGGCCCGCTCGAAACCCAAAAGAGACGCTACGCGCTGTAGCCCATCGCCTGCAGAACAAACATGACGACCGTCAGCACCGTAATCACACCGATAGTCGCCCACGTGAGCACGTTCCACACGCGTCCGTTGCGGTTGGCGCCCATAATGTGACGATCGGCGGCGATAACCACTTGGAACACCAAAACCACGGGCAGCAGCACGCCGTTGATGACCTGCGAGGTCATCATAATCTGGAACAGGTCAACACCGGGCATAAGCACCAGCACGGCAGAGATGCCAATGATGGCCGTAATGATGCCGCGATAGACCGGGGCCTCGTCCCAGCTGCGATCGGCACCGCGCTCCCAGCCAAATGCCTCACAGATGGCGCTGGACGTAACGCCTGGCAGCACACAGGCGGCCAAGAAGCTCGCCGCGACCAGGCCCGAGGCAAACAGCACCGTGGACCACTGGCCCGCGATAGGCTCCAATGCGCGGGCGGCATCGGCAGCGTCGCTAATCTGAATGCCCGCGGGGAACAATACCGTACCGGTCGTGATGATAATAAAACCGGCGATGACATCGGCGGCAATCGAGCCGCTCACGGTGTCAATACGCTGCAGCACGATATCGTCCTCGCCCGCATTCTTATCGACCACGTTGTTCTGTGCCAAGAAAATCATCCACGGTGCGATGGTGGTACCGATCGTTGCGACCACAAGCGACACGTAGCTGGGGTCGTTTTGAATGTTGGGCACAACCAGGTCGACTGCCACCTCGCCCCAGCTGGGACCAGCCATAAATGCAGCGACAATGTAGGTCACAAACACACAACTCACCAGCAGCAGAATCTTCTCGATGCGCTGGAAGCTGCCCGACATGGTAAGCATCCAAACCAGCAGCGCCACCAGCGGCACCGAGATGCTCGCCGGCACACCAAAGAGGGCAAGACCGCTCGCGATACCCGCAAACTCCGAAATGGTCACGGCCGTATTAGCGATCAGCAGCGCCGCCATGGCCAGCACGCTCCTGCGCACGCCAAAGCGCTCGCGGATGAGCGAGGCCAAGCCCTTGCCTGTGACGCAGCCGCAACGCGCCGCAGTCTCCTGCGTCACGATGAGCAGCACGGTCATGACGGGAAGCATCCACAGCATCTTGTAGCCATAGCTGGCACCGGCGCTGGAATACGTGGCGATACCGCCGGCGTCATTACCCGAAAGCGCCGCCAGAAGGCCAGGGCCCATGGCGCCAAAGATGGCCGCGATGGTCAGCTTTTGCTTGGTGCTCGCCTTTTGCTTCGTGTTTTGCACGCGACCACCTACCCCATGACCGACATGGTGAGCAGCGCTACGGCGATGCAGTATGCCACGCATGAAATCATGACGGCAATGACGTTCATGGCGGTACCCGACGTATTGAGGTCGTGCTCGTCACGCCAGAACAACACCATCAGGTAAATCACGGCGCTCATGTTGCCGATCAGGCAGACGATGGCCGCGATGTTAAAGCAGCCGGTAAAGAGCTGCTCTTCAAACATGGGCGCGTCGAGGAATGCGGCGGTGCGCACCAGCTGGGCGCATAGGTAGGTCACGAGCGACAGAATCAGGCCCATGCCCGTGCTCTGGAAGAAAAATCCCAGATACGGCTTGGGCTCATCGTCATGGCCGTCGTATTCCAAGAAGTAGTTCTTGACAAACGACACCATACGCGAGGCAGCCAGCAGCACGAGCGGCATGGCGCACATGGGGAACACCACCAGATGCGCCGAGCCCAGCGCCGTCCCAAGCACCGTTGCCATGATGCACGAGGCAATGCCCCACACGACAACCCAGTACTGGCGATGCACAAACCAGCTGAGCACATTCGTCGAATCGTCGGACGCGCTATCGCCCGAGCCAACGCCTGCGATCTGCAGGTCCTCCTGGTGCTCCTCGGCGATAACATCCATGGCGTCGTCAAAGGTCACGATACCCAAGATGTGACGGTTCTCGTCGCAAACGGGAATGGCAACCAGGTCGTACTTGGTCATCTCGTCCGTTACGTCTTCCTGGTCATCGTCGGGCGATACATAAACCAGGTCGCGATAGGCCAGCTGGCCCAGCGTGGCGTCGCGGTCGGCCACGATCAGCGTGCGCAGCGAAAGCACGCCGGTGAGCATGCCGCTCGGGTCCTCGGTATAGACGTAGTAGACGCTCTCGAAGTCCTCATCGAGCTGGCGGATCGCCTCGATGGCGTCACCGACCGTCGCTGTGGCGGGCAGGGAGACAAACTCCGAGGTCATGATGCGGCCGGCGGTGTTGTCCTCATAGCCCAGCAGGTTACGAATCGCCTTCTCTTCCTGAACGCCCATCAGGCGCAACAGCTTCTCGGCCTTCTCGTAATCGAGCTCGTCGATCAGGTCGGCGGCGTCGTCCGGGTCCATCATGGCCAGCATCGACGATGCGTCCGTATCGGACAAGCCTTCGAGCATCTCGGTCATAAGCTCGTCGTCATCGAACTCCGAGATGGCCTCGGCGG
>CABRGB010000024.1 GCA_902470345.1 uncultured Collinsella sp. | reverse complement strand
AGGAAAGCACTTAATGTGCTTTCCGTCTTGCGCAGGACTGTAGAGCAGCAAACTTAATATATTTCGCCGCCCCTCTGCCAAGCCCAGGCGACTCCACGCACTTTACCTGCGTAAACAATGTGAGTGAAATATGAATCTCGATGGATACGCCCGCAGCCGTGTATACTAATCAGCTGTGTGTAACCAGGGGAGTATTCTGGCTGGACAAAATGCCTGCTTAATAGGGTTGTCAGGTAGTCCGGGCGAAATACAAGGCTGGGGAGCGCGTCGTGTAAGTAGTGGTCCTCTAGGGGCGTACGCTCGGTGGTGTACGCATTGTCCCAAGACCACGCGAGAGTTGGGATCATATCTTGATCAGCATGATTCTCGGCCGCAAGATTGGCATGACCCAGGTTTGGGACGAGGACGACAACGTCGTTCCCGTCACGGTCATCCAGGCTGGCCCCTGCGCTGTCTCGCAGGTTAAAACTCAGGCAACCGACGGCTATGACGCCGTCCAGATCGGTTTCGGCGACATCAAGGCCAAGAACGTGAACAAGCCCATGGCTGGTCACTTCGCCAAGGCTGGCGTCGAGCCTGTCCGTTTCCTTCGTGAGGTCCGCGTCGAGAACGGCGAGGAGCACAAGGTCGGCGAGGTCGTCACCGTCGCTGATTTCGCTGATGTCGAGAAGGTCGACGTCATCGGTACCTCCAAGGGTAAGGGCTTCCAGGGTCGCATCAAGCGCTGGGGTCAGCGCCGCGGTCCTATGACGCATGGTTCTCACTTCCAGCGTCACCCCGGTTCTATCGGTCAGTGCGCCTATCCTGCGCGCGTCCTCAAGGGCGTCAAGATGGCCGGTCACATGGGTAACGAGCGCGTTACCGTCAAGAACCTTTCCGTTGTCCGCATCGATGCCGAGCAGAACCTCATCTTGGTCAAGGGCGCTGTCCCGGGTGCCAAGAATGGTCTCGTCGCCATCCGTATGGCCTAAGGGCCCAGCCCATTTAGCCCAGCGTCATACCAAGGAGAACACTTAAATGGCAAAGTTTGAAGTAAAGAACAGCGAGGGCAAGAAGGTCGCCGAGGCCGAGCTCGCCGCTGAGGTGTACGGCATCGAGCCGAACATCCACGTTATGCACCACATCGTCAAGTGCCAGATGGCCTCTTGGCGTCAGGGCACCCAGTCCGCTAAGGGCCGCTCTGAGGTTTCCGGTGGCGGCAAGAAGCCTTGGCGTCAGAAGGGCACCGGCCGTGCCCGCCAGGGTTCCATCCGTGCTGCCCAGTGGCGTCACGGTGGCGTTGTCTTCGCCCCCAAGCCCCGTTCCTACGCTAAGCGTATGAACAACAAGGAGGTCAAGCTGGCTATGCGCTCCGCGCTGTCCGCCAAGCTGGCCGATGGCGAGCTCGTGCTCGTCGACGACTACGGCTTCGAGAAGCCTTCCACCAAGGCTGCCGTCGCCATGCTCAAGGCTCTCGGCCTTGAGGGCAAGCGTCTGACCATCATCGTTCGCGATGAGGACGTCAACGCCTACCTGTCGTTCCGCAACATTCCCAAGACGTTCATCATCACCGCTGACGAGGCCAACACCTACGATCTCGTCAACAACAACGCCGTGCTGATGCCCGCCGACATCGCCGCTCACTTCGGGGAGGTGCTTGCATAAATGACCGCCCACGAGATCATCATCCGTCCGATCGTGTCCGAGCGTTCCTTCTCCGGCATGGAGCTGAACAAGTACACGTTCGAGGTCGCCAAGGATGCTAACAAGTATCAGATCAAGGACGCTGTCGAGGAGATCTTCGGCGTCAAGGTCGTTCGCGTGAACACCCTGACGGTCAAGCCCAAGACCAAGCGCGTGCGCTATGTCGCCGGCAAGACCCGTTCTTGGAAGAAGGCCATCGTCACGCTGGCCGAGGGCGACACCATCGAGGTCTTTGGCAACCAGGCCTAAGACTCGCTGCTGTTGAGTGAGCTCATGCCTCCCAAAAAGGGGAGGCGAGAGCTCAAGGTTTTGGGCGTATAAAATGGACACGCCCGGAACCGTGTATACGTCCGGTGTCATCGCACCCGAGGCAGAACCTCGAATCCCTGTCTGCGATGGCTAACGGATTCCTATTGAAAGGGATTGTAATGGCTGTAAAGCACCTTAAGCCGACCTCCGCTGGTAGGCGTTGGCAGACGATCTCCGACTTCTCCGAGATTACCTGCACCAAGCCCGAGAAGTCTCTTCTCGAGCCCCTGCCCAAGAAGGCCGGTCGTAACAACAACGGCCGCATCACCACCCGCCACCAGGGCGGCGGCGTGAAGCGTCGTTACCGCGTGATCGACTTCAAGCGCAACAAGGACGACGTGCCCGCCAAGGTTGCCACGATCGAGTACGATCCGAACCGTTCCGCTCGCATCGCTCTGCTGCACTACGCTGACGGTGAGAAGCGCTACATCCTGGCCCCCAAGGGCCTCGAGGTCGGTCAGACCATCATGTCCGGTTCTGACGCCGACATCAAGCCGGGCAACGCTCTGCCCCTCGCCGACATCCCCGTCGGTACGCTCATCCACGCCGTCGAGTTCCAGCCGGGCAAGGGCGCTGCTATCGCCCGTTCCGCCGGTAACTCCTGCCAGCTGATGGGTAAGGAGGGCAAGTACGCTATCGTCCGTATGCCTTCCTCCGAGATGCGCCGCATCCTCGTTACCTGCCGCGCCACCGTCGGTGAGGTCGGCAACGCCGATCACTCCAACATCGTCATCGGCAAGGCCGGCCGTAAGCGTCACATGAACGTGCGCCCGACCGTCCGCGGTACCGTCATGAACCCTGTCGACCACCCGCACGGCGGTGGCGAGGGCAAGAACCACACCTCTGGTCGTCCCTCCGTTACCCCCTGGGGTAAGCCGACGAAGGGCCTTCGTACGCGCAAGAAGAAGAAGGTCTCGAACCAGCACATCATTCGTCGCCGTAAGAAGTAATTTCGGATACCGAGTTTTAGGAGAAAGCACTTATGAGCAGAAGTCTCAAAAAGGGCCCGTTCGTGGAGACTCGCCTTCTCTCGCGTATCACCGCGATGAACGAGGCTGGCAAGAAGGACGTCGTGAAGACCTGGTCCCGCGCGTCCACCATCTTCCCCGAGATGGTTGGTCACACCATCGCCGTCCACGACGGCCGCAAGCATGTGCCCGTGTATGTTACCGAGTCCATGGTTGGTCACAAGCTCGGCGAGTTCGCGCCGACTCGTACGTTCCGTGGCCACAAGGCCAAATAGGGGGTTAACCGTAAATGGCAACTAAGTCTATTGAAACTGAGGCCACCGAGGTTCGCGCCGTCGCTAAGTACGTGCGTGTTTCCCCCAGCAAGGCCCGCCTGGTGGTCGATCTGATCCGCCGCAAGCCTGTCGCTCAGGCCTTCGACATCCTCCACTTCTGCGACCGCGCCGTCGCCGTGGATGTCGAGAAGGTTCTCCGTTCCGCCGTTGCGAACGCCGAGAACAACAACGGTCTGCGTGCCGACAACCTGGTTGTCGCCGCTGCCTATGTTGACGAGGGTCCGACGCTTAAGCGCATCCGTCCCCGCGCCAAGGGTTCCGCTTCTCGTATTCTGAAGCGTACTTCCCACATCACCGTCGTCGTTGCTCCTCGAAAGGAGGCGTAAAGCTGTATGGGTCAGAAAGTCTACCCCACCGGCTTCCGTCTTGGCATCACCGAGAACTGGCGCTCCCGCTGGTTCGCAGAGAAGGATTACGCTAAGACCCTCGGTAACGATCTCGAGATCCGCAAGTACCTCGAGAAGCGTCTTTCCCGCGCAGCTGTCTCCCGCGTCGAGATCGAGCGCGCTGGCGACAAGGTGAAGGTCATCATCCTCACCGCTCGCCCCGGCGTTGTCATCGGTAAGAAGGGTGCCGAGATCGATACCCTCCGCACCGAGCTCGAGAAGGTCGCTGGCGTCTCCAAGGGCCAGCTCTCCGTCGACGTTGTCGAGATCAAGCGCCCCGAGCTCGACGCCAACCTCGTTGCTCAGTCTATCGCCGAGCAGCTCGAGGGTCGCGTTGCCTTCCGTCGCGCTATGCGCAAGGCTGTCCAGTCTGCCCGCAAGGCCGGCGCTAAGGGCATCCGTATCCAGTGCTCCGGTCGTCTCGGCGGTGCCGAGATGGGTCGTCGTGAGTGGTACCGCGAGGGTCGCGTGCCTCTGCACACCCTCCGTGCCAAGATCGACTACGGCACGGCTGTCGCCAGCACCACCATGGGCGCTTGCGGCGTGAAGGTCTGGATCTACCTGGGCGAGAAGCTCCCGGGCCAGCCTGTTCCCAACCCTGCACTCGAGGGCTCTTCCCGTCCTCGTCGTCGTAACTCCGAGAGGAGGGGTCAGTAGTGCTTGCCCCTAAGCGTATTCTTCACCGCAAGGTGCAGCGTGGCTCCATGAAGGGCCAGGCCAAGGGTAATACCGAGCTGCATTTCGGCGAGTTTGGTATCCAGGCTCTCGAGGCCCATTGGATCACCAACCGTCAGATCGAGGCCGCTCGTATTGCCATGACCCGCTACATGAAGCGTGGCGGTCGTGTCTACATCACGATCTTCCCCGATAAGCCCATCACCAAGAAGCCTGCCGAGACTCGCATGGGTTCTGGTAAGGGTAACCCCGAGGAGTGGGTGGCCGTCGTCAAGCCCGGTCGCATCATGTTCGAGGTCAAGGGCGTGCCCGAGGAGGTCGCTCGCGAGGCTCTGCGTCTTGCACAGCACAAGCTTCCCATCAAGACCAAGATTGTTGCTGCCAAGAACGCTGAGCAGCGCATCGAGAAGGAGATGGCTGAGGAGGCCGCTCTCGAGGCCAAGTGGGCTGCTGAGGACGCCGCCGCCGCCAAGGAGGAGAACTAATGAAGCCCGCAGAGATTCGTGAGCTCTCGGACGCTCAGCTCGTTGAGAAGCTGAAGGAAATGCGCGCCGAGCTCTTTAACCTTCGTTTCCAGATGGCCACCAGCCAGCTGGACAACACCGCTCGCGTCAACACCGTGAAGAAGGACATCGCTCGCGTCCTCACGGAGCAGCGCGCCCGCGAGATCGCAGCGGAGAAGTCCGCTGTCGCCGAGTAGGACCTAAGGAGAGAACATGACTGATTCGCGTAACTCGCGTAAGGTCCGTACGGGTGTCGTTACCTCCGTCTCCGGTGCCAAGACCATTGTTGTCACCATCACCGAGCGCAAGCGTCACCCCAAGTACGGCAAGATGATGACCAGCTCCAAGAAGCTGCACGCTCACGACGAGGAGTGCACGGCTGGCGTGGGCGACACCGTCCGCGTTATGGAGACCCGTCCTATGTCCAAGATGAAGCGTTGGCGCCTCATCGAGGTCGTCGAGCGCGCTAAATAAGCAGTCGCTCTTACGACTTGTACGTTTCCGAAGATGTGCGTATGCCTGGTTTGCATACCACAGGCCGTCTAAAGGCAGCGCACCTCTCTTCGGTTCTTAGTTCGGAGGAACATCTACCATGATTCAGATGCAAACCATGCTGAACGTCGCCGACAACTCCGGCGCTCGCAAGATTCGCTGCATCAAGGTGCTTGGCGGTTCCAAGCGTCGTTATGCAGGCATCGGCGATGTGTTCATCGGTGCTGTCCAGGAGGCTACCCCTGGCGCCAACGTCAAGAAGAAGGACGTTGTCCGTTGCGTCGTCGTTCGCACCGTTAAGGAGATCCGCCGCAAGGATGGCTCCTACATTCGCTTTGATGAGAACGCTTGCGTTGTCATCAACAACGATGGTTCGCCCGTCGGCACCCGTATCTTCGGGCCTGTCGCTCGCGAGCTTCGTGACAAGAAGTACATGAAGATCGTCTCGCTCGCTCCCGAGACCCTGTAGTTAGGGGAGATATATGTATATCAAGAAGGGCGATAAGGTCCAGGTTCTCTCTGGTAAGGATCGCGGCAAGCAGGGCGTTATCCTGCGTGCTCTCCCCGCCGAGAACAAGGTCGTTGTCGAGGGCGTTTCGGTCGTCAAGAAGGCCGTCAAGCCCAACGCTGCCAACCAGCAGGGCGGCATCGTTTCGCAGGAGGCTCCCATCGACGCCTCCAACGTCAATCTCGTCTGCCCCGAGTGTGGTAAGGTTACCCGCGTCGGTCACGAGAAGGACGGCAAGAACAAGCTGCGCGTCTGCAAGAAGTGTGGCCACAAGTTCTAAGCTGCCCGCAACACCAAGTTGCTAGCAAAGGCCCGGATGCCCCACGGCATCCGGGCCTTTTTCTATCCCCACTCATTGGGGACAGACTTAAATGAGTGGCCGTTGATTGGCAGTCATTGGGGACAGACTTAAATGACTAGTTGATAGGGACGGTCTTTAGATCTGTATATCTGGCCATCTAGGATAGGCTTCAACGAAAGCGGCACCTAGGGACAGTCCTTCGATGTCTGGTGCCCCCAGAGGGGTGAAGTAATACAGCTGGCTCTGTCTTTAGGGCTTTGGTGCTCCGCCCCTATATGTTTCACAAGGATTGTCGCATGCGCATTTACGCGCAGAGTCTTGCGCGATGATGCGCATGGCCGCGCAAATATCTGCTAACTATGGTTTAATAATGACCGATAAACAAATAAACACGCAAATACAAGCAAAACCGCGCGCAATTGTGCGAATATAGGGCTGTTAGAAACGAAGGACTTCCGATGACTCAGGAGGCACTCATGGCAGATTCCAAACAGGCTCCGCTCGACGCCGAAGCAGCCGCTAAGGCGGCGTTTGCCTCGGTCCAGGATCGGCCGTTCCCCGACGACATTTTTACGGCTCCCGAGCTCCGTTGGGCTGTGATCGGTTGCGGCGTTATTGCCAACCAGATGGCTCAGTCCCTTGCCCTGGCCGGCCGCAAGCTTACGGGCGTTGCCAACCGCACGCTCACCAAGGCTCAGACTTTTGCCGACCAGTACGGCGTCGAGAAGGTCTATGACACGGTTGAGGATCTCTACGCCGATCCTGACATCGACGCCGTCTACATCACCACCCCGCACAACACCCATATCACCTATCTGCGCGCCGCCCTGGCGGCCGGCAAGCACGTTCTCTGCGAGAAGGCCATCACGCTCAACTCCGCCGAGCTCGATGAGGCCCGCGCCATTGCCGCCGAACACAACGTGGTCCTTATGGACGCTACCACGGTGCTCCACATGCCCTTGTATCAAGAGCTGCGCCGCCGCATGGATGCCGGCGAGTTTGGCCGCATGAACCTCGCTCAGCTCAACTTTGGTAGCTACAAGGAGTACGGCGACCTGACCAACCGTTTCTATAATCGCAACCTCGCTGGCGGTGCCATGCTCGATATTGGCGTATACGCCCTGTCCGTCATGCGCCTGTTTATGGCCAGCCAGCCAGCCGAGGTCGTGTCTCTGGGCAATACCTGCGAGACCGGCGTTGACGTCGCGGGTGGCATTGTCTGCCGTAATGCTGAGCAGCAGCTGGGCGTTGTGAGCCTTACGCTCCACTCCAAGCAGCCCAAGCGCTCGGTCATCAGCTTCGATAAGTGCTATATCGAGGTCAACGAGTATCCGCGTGCCGACCATGCGACCATCGTGTGGACTGCGGACGGTCACCGTGAGGAGGTCCACGCTGGCACCGAGGCATACGCTCTGTGCTACGAGATGGCCGACCTGGAGAAGGCCGTTGCCGGCGATGATTCGAAGCGCGAGCTTCTGGGCTATGCTTCTGATGTTATGGAGCTGATGACCAAGCTCCGCGCCGACTGGGGAGTCGTGTACCCCGAGGAGGAGTAAGCGATGCTTGCGGAAGATAGGCTCAACGCGATCGTGACGATGGTGCAGCAGGCCGGCTCGGTTACCGTGCCGGAGCTTGCTGAAGCCCTGGGCGTGACGGCGTCTACCATTCGGCGCGACCTGCAGGCGCTCGACCGTGCACACCGTATCGCCAAGGTGCACGGAGGCGCGACGAGTCTGGAGCGTGCGCACGTGACGCGCGACCTGACGATCAACGAGCGCAGTGATCTCCATAACGATGACAAGGAGCGCATCTGCGCCCGTGCGGCGGCGCTTGTGGAGCCCGAGAGCTTTGTGTACATCGATTCAGGTTCGACGACGCTTAGGCTCATCGAGCATCTTCCGCGCCTTGAGGGCGTCACCTATGTGACCGACTCCGTGCTCCATGCTCAGCATCTCGCTCTGCGCGGCATGCGCACCGTGGTGCTGGGCGGCGAGCTCAAGCCCGAGACCGAGGCGCTCGTCGGTCCCGATGCCTTGGCAACCCTGGACCGCTATAACTTCAACTGCGGCTTTTGGGGTTCCAATGGCATCGCCGCCGAGCAAGGTCTCACCACACCGGATATCGAGGAAGCGCAAGTCAAGCGTATCTCGATGCGCCATACCGCCAAACGCTTCGTAATCTCAGACGCCAGCAAATTCGGCATGGTGGCGCCCGTCAAGTTCGCGGACTTCCGCGACGCAACGATTATTACCGCGGGCGAGGTGCCAGCCAAGTACCAGTCGATGGACAACGTCATCACGGTCTAGCGACAGGGCAAGGTCAAAACCATTTAGGTTCCTCAATAGAAAGCGGCAACACCCTCGATGGGCGATGCCGCTTTTGTTGTCTGCCGTTTTGTCTAAATCTGTAACAACTAGACCGTTAAAAGTGGGCTAGGTGTTACAGATTGAGATACTTCCGAACCTTGCCGTCCCTTTGTCTCGATCTGTAACATCTGGGACCGATTTTGACGAGTAATTGTTACAGATTGAGATTTTCCCTTGAGGGGGATTCGAATGTCTCGATCTGTAACAGATAGACCGGAAAATGGGTTCTAACTGTTACAGATCGAGACGTTTTGGGACCGTGGCTGAGCCATTGCGGCAAAACCACCACGAAGGTGCCTGCCCTTTTTGGCAGGTTTTAGGGCTCCCAGGGGCAGGGGGCTTCGATGTGGATGGGCTCGCCGGTTACGGGATGCGTAAAGGACACGCTGTGGGCATGGAGCATCAGGCCGCAGGGACGCGGCGTGCCGTAGAGCTCGTCGCCCACCAGGGGATGACGCTCACTCGCCAGGTGCACGCGGATCTGGTGTTTGCGGCCGGTGAGCAGCTCGACATCGATATACGAACGCGTGGGCAGGCCTCGGCGGCTCTTAAGGCGCTTGAGCACCTTCACGCGCGTCTGAGACGGCTTGCCGCTGGCGCCAACGCGCATCTTGCGGCTATCGTGACGGTCGCGGGCGATGGGCTTGTCGATGAGCTTTTCGTCCCAGTCGATCTTGCCCTCGGCGAGCGCGAGGTAGTGCTTTTCGAAAGCGTGGTCGATGACCATCTGGTCAAAGGCAGGTTGCGTCTGCTTGTCGAGCGAGAACAGCACCACGCCGGTGGTGTCACGGTCCAGGCGGTTGAGCGGCTGCATGTCGGTCGCGGCAAAGCCGTCGCCCATCGCCAGCAGCAGGTCACTGGCGTAGTCGGTGAGCGTGCGCTCGCCGGTGCCGTCGCCGTGGACGATCATGCCGGCGGGCTTGTCGATGGCCATGAGCCAGGCGTCGCAGTAGAGGACTTGAGGTTCTTCGTTCACGTGTAAGCCTTTCGGTTAGCTGATTCCCACAAACATGCAGCCCGAGGTCGCCCCGCGCAGACGGGCGGCGGGCTTGCGGCCGGCCTGCGCGGCCTCGACGGCACGACGGACGCGGGCGACGGCACGGCCCACCTCATCCGTCTCGAGCAACGTTCCGTCAACCATGAGACGACGCACGCCGGCATCGAGCAGCTGAGGAACCTGCGGCGTGAGGTCGATGGGGTAGGCATCGTACAGGCGAGAGCGGCCGTGGATGTCGGTGCGGACGGGCATGACCTTTCCGTCGATATTCTTGAGCGAGAGCTTGCGGGCACGCAGACGGCAGTTGACACAATCGTGGATGCAGCCGTTGGCAACCTGCAGAATGCAGTGTTCGCTCGTCATAACGCGCGGACGGCCAAAGACGGTGATGCCCAGAGCCGCGGGCGCGGCGGCGCCGAGCGAGACAATCTCGTCGAGCGTGATCTCGGGCGAGAGCCAAAATGCGCCGGCTCCGCGCTCGGCAAGCGCCTCCATGCAGGGTATGTTGTGCACCGGCAGGCAAGAGCGAATCTCGGCCGTGGCGCCGGCATGCGCGGCTACGACAAGCTCGGAGATATTGCCGACGGCGACGGTGGCTCCGGCGTTGATCCAAGGATCGACGCGCTCGTGGTCGACGGCGCGGCAGACCTCGTCGAGTACGGGCACGATACCCTGCTCAAATGCATCGGCAGGGGAGAGTCCGACAGCCTCGAGCGCGTCGGTGGTCATATAGATGCGCGCGGCGCCCTCGGCGCGAGCCGCCTCGGCGGCTTCGAGCGTGGTGACGGCGGCGCAGATCTGCGGCTCATCGCGGTAATGCTCGGGCATGGCGCGCGTACATTTGTCGAGCAACGGAATCTCGAGCGTTTTCGCGCGCTCCTCGTACGGCGCCAGAATGGTCTCCTCCAATACTTTACAGGCGGCGGCGCGCACCTTGTGCACGGCGGAGAAGCCCATGCCGCAGCCGGCGTCGAGCGAAACGTCAAAGCTCGCAGCCTCAAAGGGCGAGGAACCCATACGGCCCACATGCTCAACCAGGTCTGCCGCCTCGACGGCGCGAGTCTTGGCGGCCTCGACGGTGAAGCCTGTGGCGGTGGCGGCGAGCGCGGGGTTGTCACAGCAGGTGAGTGTGACGGTAAACGGCTCGCCCAGGCGCGACACGACGGACACATCAACAGCTCGGCGGCGCAGCATATCGCGCTTGAGCGCGGCGCCGGCGGCGTCGATGGCACGCTGACTGCGAATCACGCGGACGCGGCAGCCCTCGGGCATGCTGCGGGGCACGCGGCACTCGATAACATCGCCGGCGGCGGCATCATCGGCGGCAATAGTGGTCAGGAACTGGTCAAACTCGTTATCGTGGCGAAGCTCCAGCAGGTCGCCCTTGCCCACGGGCTCAAACAGCTCAATGCGGGCGATGGCGGCGCGGCGACGGCGGTCGTCGGGCTTGAGGCCGCGCACATCGCGGTTGGCCAGACGGCTGCCCAGCACCGTGCCCACGATCTGGCCGCGATTGTTGGAACGCTCATAGCTCATCATTTCGTCGCCCGAGGTGCCGTCCTGATAGGCGTGCGTAAAGTCGCGGTTGAAGCAGCGCTTGAGCTGGCGCTGGCGGGCGGCTTCCTCGTCCTTGGCAACGGTGGCTCCGGATAGCATGTCGTCAATTTCGTGACGATACACATCAACGATGGAGTACACGTAATCGGGCGCCTTCATGCGGCCCTCGAGCTTGAGCGACGCGGCGCCGGCGTCATACAGACGGCGAACAAGCTGTGAGGTGTTGGTGTCACGCGGGCATAGCGCACGCTCGCGGCCGGCGGGGGAGAGCGCGCGACCGTTCTCGTCGATCAACTCGTAGGGCAGGCGGCAGGGCTGGGCGCACATGCCACGGTTGGCCGATCGTCCCGCCATGGCAAAGCTCGAAAGCAGGCACAGGCCCGAGTAACAAAAGCAGATGGCGCCATGGCTAAAGACCTCAAGGTCCACATCGGGCGCGGCATCGTGAATGGCGGCAATCTCGTCGATGGAAAGCTCGCGCGAGAGGGTCACGCGGTCGGCGCCCTGCTCGCGGCACCAAAGGGTTCCGCGGTCGTCATGGATGTTCGCTTGGGTCGAGATATGCGTCTCGATGCCGGGCATGGTGCGCTTGACCTCAAAGAACAGGCCCCAGTCCTGGATGATGAAGGCGTCGGCGCCCAGCGTGGAGCAGCGGTGGATGAGTTGCAGCGCATCGCCCATTTCGGACTGCTTGATGACGATGTTGACCGTGACGTAGACGCGCGACCCGGCTAGATGCGCGGCGCGGCAGGCTTGCTCAAAGGCCTCGTCGGTAAAGTTGGTGGCCTTGCGGCGGGCGTTGAAGCTGCCCATGCCGCAGTAGATGGCGTCTGCCCCGGCGGCTAGTGCGGCGGCAAAGGGTTCGGGCCCTCCGGCGGGCGCCAAAAGCTCGGGTCTGCGGTTGGTGGTTCGACTGGCGGTTGCGGTCATATCCTGCCTTTCAAAATGCTCAGATATTCAAAAGTATAGTGGCGCTGTTGCGGCGGACGATGACCGCAGCCCAAGCAGGACAAAGTCTTCAGCAGCCCTTGCAGCAAAAATGATCCGTTTCCCTCCGTCCCCAGCGGATCAGGTGATCCATGGGGGACGGAGGGAAACGGATCATTTTGAGCTTCACCGTCCGGTCGTGCCGTTCAGCGGCCGACAGGCGCCGTTGGGCGATAAATTATTCTCGCAACGTGATAATAATCTTGCATCGCGCGGAAACCTTGAGTACTATCCCAAATCAAGCGCGGTGTTCAGACCGAATTGTGCCTCCCGGTGCGAACGCCGCGCTCACGCTCTCTATCTGATCGTAAGGAGAAAAACATGAGCAAGACCGTCGTGTCTTCCGATAACGCACCCGCAGCCATCGGCCCGTATTCCCCCGGCATCCAGACCGGCAACATGGTGTTCCTGTCCGGCCAGCTGGGCATCGACCCCGCAACCGGCAAGATGCCCGAGGGCGTCGAGGCCCAGGCTAAGCAGTCCCTTGCTAACGTCGAGGCGCTGCTGACCGCTGCCGGCGCCACCTTTGCCGATGTCGTCAAGACCACGGTCTACCTGGCCGACATCGCCGACTTCGCTGCCGTGAACGAGATCTACGCTTCCAAGTTCGAGGCTCCGTTCCCCGCGCGCAGCGCTTTCCAGGTTGCCGCCCTTCCGGCCGGCGGTCTGGTCGAGATCGAGGTCGTCGCCGCTCTCTAAGGCGTTGGCAACAACTAAACATGACATGCAAAAAGACCCTGCAGCGCGTGTGAACTGCAGGGTCTTTTGTCAAGCGATGCGACAAAAATGATCCGTTTTCCTCCGTCCCCAAGGAGTCAGCGGGTTAGCCTTCCTTGCGGACTTTTTGCAGGTAGCGGTAGACGCTGGGCTCCGAGATGCCCAGCGCGGTGGCGGCGCAGGCCACGGCACCCTTGAGCATGAACACCCCGTTGCCGTTGAGGTGGCGAATGACGTCCACGCGGTCGATTTGACCAAGCGACGCCACATCCAGCCCGCGAGCGCTCAGCAGCTCGGCAATGCTGCGGTCGATGAGCTCCTGTGTGGACTCCGAAAGGCTTTCGACCTCGATAGAGGCGGGCTCCGTGCGCGTCGGCGCCGCGTCGAAGCACGCCATGAGCTGCTGTGCCATGGCGTTGATGGAGCGCACGGTCGAGAGGTCGGTGTTGACGCAGAGCATGCCGACGATCTCGTCATTCTCGCGGATAAAGTACGTCGCTGACTCCAATGTCTTGCCACCGGCACCGCGGCCCTCGTAGCCCGTAATAAACGGCAGGTCGCGATACTTGGCGTCGTGCATGATCTTGAGCGCCAGGTCGGTGGCGGGACCGCCGACCTTGCGACCGCTCACGATGCCGTTGCGAATATCGACGATGGCGTGGTCGGGATCCGAGAAATCGTGCAGCACGATTTCGCTGTTTTTGCCGAGTATCTGCTCCAGGAAATCGACCATCGGCAAAAAGCGACGTACGGTCTCGTTCACGGGCAACTCCTTGGGGTGAAATCGGAAATGTTCATAACAATTTTTTCTCATGGTAACACGCCATTCCTCATCTCGTATATTCGCAGGTACATTGCGTAATACAGACGAGCGGTAGGAATTCGGCGGTAAACGGTCGACCAAAAGAAAAGTTAGATGTTATTTTGACCAGACACTTTCTTGACCTGCGGAAATGCATTATCTCAGCTGAAGAATAGTCTGATAACAAAAAATTATTATTGAGAATGAGAATCATCTTTAATACGATATGCAACGAAGGCACAACCTCAACCCCGCACTGCGTCACAATAGAGCGTTAGATGCGAAAACAACTATTTCGAGGATTGGTGGTCAAATGACCCAGGAGACGGTTAAGAACGGCACTGAAGCCCTGTTCACTCGTGAAGGCATGCCTCCCGTTAAGGAAATGATCCCGTGTGCCCTTCAGCACGTACTGGCTTCGTTTGCCGGTATCATCACCCCGGCTGTCATCATGGCCGGCGTCTACGGCTTTAATAGCCAGCAGAGCACCGACATCATCCAGGTCGCGCTCATTCTTTCGGCAATCGACACGGCCCTTCAGGCCTTCGCTCCCTTCCGTCGCATCGGCGGCGGCCTGCCCATCGTCATGGGCGTTTCGTTCGCGTTCCTGCCGGCCCTGCAGGCCATGGGCGCCTCGGGCTTTAGCTTTGGCGCGCTGTTGGGCGGCGAGATCGTCGGCGGCGCCGTTGCGGTCCTCTTTGGTCTGGCCTACAGCAAGATCAAGTGGCTGTTCCCGCCCGTCGTGACCGGTACGGTCATCTTCTCCATTGGCGTCTCTCTCTATCCCACGGCCGTCAAGTACATGGCCGGTGGCATGGGCACGCCGCTGTGGGGCACCCCGCAGGCCTGGTGCGTCGCTCTTATCACCTTCGCCGTGGTCTTTGCGCTCGCCAACTTTGGCAAGGGCACGCTCAAGCTGGGCTCCGTGTTCTTTGGCATGATCGTTGGCATGATCGTCTCCATCCCCTTTGGCATGATCGACTTCTCCAGCGTCGCCACCGCTCAGGTCTTCGCGCTTCCCAAGCTCATGCCCTACGCGCTCGAGTTTGATCCCGAGGTCTGCATTACCCTCGCTGTCGTGTTCCCCATGGTTGCCATCCAGGTTATCGGCGACGTCTCCGCTGCCTGCCTTGGTTCCATCGACCGTATGCCCACCGAGCGCGAGCTCTCCGGCGCTATCGTGTCTCAGGGCCTCACCTCTATGGTCGGCGGCCTGCTGGGCGGTCTTCCCACCAGCGCCCTTGGCCAGAACGTGGGCATCATCTGCTCCAACAAGGTCGTCAACAAGTGGGTCTTTGTGATCATCGCGGCCGTCTTTGCCATCGCCGGTCTGTTCCCGCAGCTCTCTGCCATCCTTTCCGCTATCCCGCAGCCCGTCATCGGCGGCGCGACCGTCGGCGTCTTTGGCACCATCACCATGAACGGCGTGCGCATGTTCACCCGCGAGGGCCTCACGCAGCGCACCACCACCATCGTCGGTACCTCCGTCGTCTTTGGCCTGGGTATCTGGATGGCCAGTGGTTGCCTTGCCGGCGAGGGTATGCCTACCTGGGTGTCCACCGTCATCGGCTCCAACGCCGTGACCCCCACCGCCATCATGGCCATTGTCCTTAACCTGATCCTTCCGCAGACGCCGGTCGTGGCTCAGCACATCGATGCCGCCAAGGATGCCGCTGTGGATCTGGTCCTGCCCGAGAGCAAGAAGTAACCAATTCGGTGCTATTCGCCGGCGGACGCATCGCCTCGTCCGCCGGCACCATGCGGCGTCAAGCCGCACTTCAAAGGGCTTGTCCCTTTGGTGAAGCGTTGACGGGAGAGGGCCCGTTTCCGGTGTAGGCCGGCGCTTCGCACTTCCGCCATGTCAGAGGTGTCAAACCCCGCCCCTGATGTTGAAGGGAGCATTTATGCTTCTGGTCGCTAACGGTTCCGTCTTTACCCGCAACGCTCAGACTCCGTTTATTCCCAACGGTGCGGTCGCCATTGACGGAGATACGATCGTCGAAGTGGGCCCCGAGCGCGAGCTCAAGGCCAAGTACCCGGATGCCGAGTACGTCGACGCCCAGGGCAACCTCATCATGCCCGGACTTATCAACTGCCACACCCACATCTACTCGGGTCTGGCCCGCGGCCTTGCCATTAAGGGCTGCAACCCCACCAACTTCCTGGAGAATCTTGAGCAGCAGTGGTGGAAGATTGACGACAACCTGACGCTCGACGGCACCAAGGCCAGCGCCTATGCCACGATTCTGGATTCCATCCGCGACGGCGTCACCACGATCTTCGATCACCACGCGAGCTTCTGCGAGATTCCGGGCAGCCTCTTTACCATTAAGGACGCCGCTCAGGAGCTGGGCATGCGTTCGTGCCTGTGCTACGAGGTTTCCGACCGCCGTGGCCAGGAAAAGTGCGATCAGGCTATTGCCGAGAACGCCGAGTTTGCCCAGTGGGCCGCCAAGGAGCGTCGCGATAACGACAACCACATGATCGCCGCAATGTTTGGCGGTCACGCCACCTTTACGCTGTCGGATGAGACCATGGATAAGATGGCCGAGGCCAACAACGGTCTGACCGGCTTCCACATCCACGTGTGCGAGGGCATGAACGATGTGTGGGATTCCCGCCTCAACCGCGGCGGCATCAGCCCCGTCGAGCGCCTGCTGCAACACAACCTGCTCGGCCCCGACACCATGCTGGGCCACTGCATCCACGTGACGCCCGCCGAGATGGATATCGTCAAGGAGTCCGGCACCTGGCTGGTTAACAACCCCGAATCCAATATGGGAAACGCCGTGGGCTGCGCCCCCGTGCTCGAATTCTTCCGCCGCGGCATCCCCGTGTGCATGGGCACCGACGCCTACACCCACGATATGCTCGAGAGCCTTAAGGTCTTCTTGATCATTCAGCGCCACAACGCCGCCATGCCCAACGTGGGCTGGTGTGAGGCCATGACCATGCTGTTCGAGAACAACGCCAAGATGGCCAGCAAGTACTTCGATCGCAAGCTCGGTGTGCTCGAGCCCGGCGCTGCCGCCGACGTCATCGTCATGGACTACAAGCCCTTTACGCCGCTGAGCGAGGAGAATATCGACGGTCACATGCTCTTTGGCATGATGGGCAAAAACTGCCGCACCACCATCATCAACGGCCGCGTCCTGTACAAGGATCGCGAGTTCGTTGGCATTGATGAGGACAAGATCAACGCGTGGACCATGGCTGAGTCCAAGAAGCTCTGGAGCACGCTCAACGATCGCGCCTACTAATTCACAAGTAGATTCGCGTGTGTCGGATGTTTCGCCGCATCCGACGCACGTATAGGCGGCCTCCGCGGGGTCGCCGGCGCTGTGCTAGCGCTACACCGTATTTGCGCCCGCCGCGCGGTCTCGCCGGGCGTTACAGAGAGGAGCTCATTATGAGCGACATCATGAGGCCGATCCCGTTTTCGCAGCTGATGAACTGGATCATCGAGGAGCACAAGACTCAGGGCGCCATCTTTGGCGTGCGCAAGATGGTCACGGCCAACCAGGAGGGAGCGCTTCCCATTTTTGACGAGCGCATCGAGACTCCGTTTGGCCCGGCCGCCGGCCCCAACACGCAGCTTGCCCAGAACATCGTGGCCTCTTATGTGGCCGGCTCCCGCTTCTTTGAGCTCAAGACCGTTCAGGTCATGGACGGCGAGGAGCTCTCCAAGTGTGTGAACAAGCCCTGCATTGTGGCACAGGACGAGTGCTACAACTGCGAGTGGTCGACCGAGCTCGAGGTTCCGCAGGCTTTTGCCGAGTACGTGAAGGCATGGTTTGCCTGCCACCTCATCGCTCGCGAGTACGGCCTGGGCAGCCCGGACGGCTTTGTCTTTAACATGTCCGTGGGCTATGACCTCGAGGGCATCAAGAGCCCCAAGGTCGACGCCTACATCGAGGGCATGAAGGACGCCAGCGGCTCCGAGGTTTGGAATGAGTGCCGCACGTGGGCGCTCGCTAACCTGGACAAGTTTGAGCATGTTGACGCCGTGTTTGTCGAGTCCATCCCGGCGCGCGTCTCCAACTCCATCACCGAGTCTACCCTGCACGGCTGCCCGCCGGCCGAGATCGAGCGCATCGCGACCTATCTGATCACTGAGAAGGGCCTCAACACCTACATCAAGTGCAATCCCACGCTGCTGGGCTATGAGTTTGCCCGTCAGCGTCTCAACGAGCTGGGCTTTGACTACATTGTCTTCGATGACACACACTTCCGCGAGGACCTGCAGTGGGCCGACGCCGTGCCTATGTTCGAGCGTCTGATCGCCCTGTGTGCCGAGCGTGGCCTGGAGTTTGGCGTCAAGCTCACCAACACGTTCCCCGTCGACGTGACGAGAAACGAGCTGCCCTCCACCGAGATGTACATGTCGGGCCGTTCGCTGTTCTCGCTGACCATCGAGGCCGCCCGCCGCATTACCGAGCAGTTTGACGGTAAGCTGCGCATCAGCTACTCCGGTGGTGCCACGGTCTACAACATCCGCGCCCTGTATGATGCCGGCATTTGGCCCGTCACCCTGGCGACCGACGTGCTCAAGCCCGGTGGCTACGAGCGCTTTAGCCAAATGGCCGGCGAGTTTACCGACCTGGATGGCAAGCCGTTTGCGGGCGTCTCGCTCGAGGCCGTGACCGCGATTCAGACCGACTCGCTCACCAACCCGCTCTACAAGAAGCCGCTGCGCCCGCTGCCCGATCGCAAGGTCGCCGGCAAGAGCCCGCTTTCTGACTGTTTTACCACGCCGTGCCGCACGAGCTGCCCCATCCAGCAGGATATTCCCGCCTACCTGGCGGCTGTTGACGAGGGCCGCTACGAGGACGCCCTCAACATCATCATCGAGCGCAACGCCCTGCCGTTCATTACCGGCACCATCTGCCCGCATCCCTGCGGCCGCGCCTGCGAACGTGCATTTTACGAGCCCGAGGGCGCCCAGATTCGCGCCAGCAAGCTCAAGGCCGCCCGCGAGGCCCTGACTGCCGTGCTGCCCAAGCTGCGCGCCCAGGCCATCGCCAACGACGGCGAGCACAACGTTGCCGTTATCGGCGGCGGCCCGGCCGGCCTGGCGACGGCGTTCTTCCTGACGCGCGCCGGCGTGCCCGTCACCATCTTCGAGGCCCGCGATTCGCTTGGCGGCGTGGTCCGTCACGTGATCCCCGAGTTCCGTATCGCCAGCGACGATATCTCCCACGATGCCGAGCTCTGCCTGGCCTTTGGCGCCAAGGTGCAACTTAATGCTCGCGTGGAGTCCATCGGCGAGCTCAAGGCTCAGGGCTTTACCGACGTTGTCGTGGCCACCGGTGCCTGGATGCCCGGCTCTGCGGGCTTGGGCGAGGGCGCCGAGCTCGACGTGCTGGAGTTCCTCGAGGCCGCCAAGAGGGGCGAGAAGCTCGAGCTGGGCGAGGACGTCGTAGTCATCGGCGCCGGCAACACCGCCATGGACGCGGCCCGCGTGGCCAAGCGCCTGGCTGGTGTGAAGAACGTGCGCCTGGTGTATCGCCGCACCAAGAAGCAGATGCCCGCCGACGAGGAAGAGCTCGATCTTGCTCTTGCCGACGGCGTTGAGTTCTGCGAGCTGCTGGCGCCTAAGGCGCTCAACGGCGCTGTGCTGACCTGCGATGTTATGGAGCTTGGCGAGCCGGATGCAAGCGGCCGTCGCAGCCCCGTCGCCACGGGCGAGACCGTCGAGCTGTCTGCCACCACAGTGATCTGCGCCGTGGGCGAGGGCATCGATGCCAGCCTGTACGACGCTGCGGGCGTCGAGCACGACCGTCGCGGCCGTCTTGCCGCCACCTCCACCGGCGTTGAGGGCGTCTGGGCTGCGGGCGACTGCCGTCGCGGTCCTGCCACCGTGGTTGAGGCTATTGCCGACGCCGCCGAGGTCGCCCGTGCCATCGCTGGCGTGGACTTTAACAAGTACGCCGATTGCAACGAGCAGGCCGGCCGCGAGGACACCTGCTACGAGCGCAAGGGGTCGCTGTGCCGCGACAAGCGCAACTGCACCAAGACCCGCTGCCTGGGCTGCGGCTCGGTGTGCGAGGTCTGCTGCGACGTGTGCCCCAACCGCGCCAACGTGGCCATTAAGGTGCCGGGCCTGGCCAAGCATCAGGTCGTCCACGTCGACGGCATGTGCAACGAGTGCGGCAACTGCGCCGTGTTCTGCCCCTACCAGGAGGGTCGTCCCTACAAGGACAAGCTCACCCTGTTCTGGAGCGAGGAGGACATGGAGAACTCCGAGAACGAGGGCTTCCTGGCCGTGGACGAGGACCACTTTAAGGTCCGCGTCGCCGGCGCGGTCCGCACCGTCTCGGTCGATGCCGTCAACACCGGCCTTCCCGAGGCCGTCCGCCTGACCATCAGGGCTGTGCGCGACAACTATTCGTACCTTCTTAAGAAATAGGCGAGTCTCTTATGGCCAAATCCATTCAACATAACGTGGCCTACGTTGCCTGCGGAAGCGGCTGTGCTTCCGCAGGCGGCGACGCCCGTTGCAGCGAAGGCTGCATTGGCTGTGGCGCCTGCGTTACGGCCTGCCCCCACGGTGCCATTGTGCTGGTCGATGGCGTCGCCCGCGTGGATCGCTCCAAGTGCACGGGCTGTGGCCTGTGCGGCATGGCGTGCCCGCAGCGCGTGATTGCCTTCGTTCCCGGCTACCAGAACATCCTGGTGCGCTGCAACAACACCGATAAGGGCGCCATTGCGCGCAAGATCTGCGACACCAGCTGCATCGGTTGCGGCATGTGCGCCAAAAAGTGCCCCGCCGGCGCTATCCGCATCGAGGACAACTGCGCCCATATCGACGGCGCGGACTGCCTGTCGTGCGGCATGTGCGCCGTCGTCTGCCCGCATGGCGCTATCCACGACCGCACCGGCATCGCCGCCGGCGTGTAGAAGGGAATCACCATGGCACAGGAATTCACTTTTACCGTTAACGGCGTTGAGCGCACGACGACCCAAAACAAACCGCTGCTGCGCTACCTGCGCGACGACCTGCATATCCATTCCGCCAAGGACGGCTGCTCCGAGGGCGCATGCGGTACCTGCACCATCCACGTGGACGGTGCGGCCGTCAAGGCCTGCGTGCTGACCACCGCGCTTGCCGCCGGCCGCAACATCGTGACCGTCGAGGGCCTGCCCGAGGACGTGCGCGAGGCCTTTGTGTACGCCTTTGGCGCCGTGGGCGCCGTACAGTGCGGCTTTTGCATCCCCGGTATGGTCATGGCGGGCGCAGCGCTCATCGCCGAGGACCCCGAACCCACCGAGGAGCAGATCAAGTACGCCATCCGCGGCAATGTCTGCCGCTGCACCGGCTACAAGAAGATTATTGAGGGCATTTCGCTGGCAGCCGCGGTGCTCCGCGGCGAAAAACAGATCGACGAGGACTTGGAGCGCGGCGACGACTACGGCGTGGGCAAGCGCGCCTTCCGTATTGACGTGCGCAAGAAGGTGCTCGGCGAGGGCAAGTATCCCGACGACATCGACGAGCTTGATCAGCCGGGTCTGACCTACGCCAGCGCTGTGCGCTCCAAGTATCCGCGCGCCCGCGTGCTCTCCATCGATACCTCCAAGGCCGAGGCCCTGCCCGGCGTGGTGGGCATCCTGCGCGCCGAGGACGTGCCGGTCAACCAGGTCGGCCACCTTATCCAGGACTGGGACGTCATGATCGCTCAGGGCGATATCACCCGCTGCGTGGGCGATGCCATCGTGCTGGTGGTTGCCGAGGACGAGGCGACGCTCGAGAAGGCCAAGAAGCTCGTAAAGATTGATTACGAGCCGCTGGAGCCCGTGCGTAACATTGTCGAGGCCAAGGCGGCCGACGCCCCGCGCCTGCACGACAGTTTTTTTGCCTTTGGCAACACGGTGGAGCTCAAGGACAACGTGTGCCAGAGCCGCCATGTGACGCGCGGCGACGCCGCCAAGGCGCTGGCGGAGAGCGCGTTTACCGTGACACAGCGCTTTACCACACCCTTTACCGAGCATGCCTTCTTGGAGCCCGAGTGCGCCGTCGCCTTCCCGTACAAGAACGGCGTCAAGGTGCAGTCGACCGACCAGGGCGCCTACGATACGCGCAAAGAGTGCGCCCACATGTTTGGCTGGGATAGCGAACCCGAGCGTGTGGTCGTCGAGACCATGCTCGTGGGCGGCGGCTTTGGCGGCAAGGAGGACGTGTCCATCCAGCACCTGGCCGCGCTCGCTGCCTATAAGTTCCAGCGTCCTGTGAAGTGCAAGCTCACTCGTGCCGAGTCGCTTGCATTCCATCCCAAGCGCCACGCCATGGACGGTACCTTTACACTGGGTTGCGACGCCGAGGGCAACTTTACCGGTCTGGATTGCGAGATCAACTTTGACACCGGCGCCTACGCGTCGCTGTGCGGCCCGGTGCTCGAGCGCGCCTGTACGCATGCCGTCGGCCCCTACAAGTACCAGAATACCGACATTCGCGGCTTTGGCTACTACACCAACAACCCGCCCGCCGGTGCGTACCGAGGCTTTGGCGTTTGCCAGTCCGAATTTGCGCTCGAGAGCCTGATCGACCTGCTGGCCGAGAAGGTCGGCCTGGATCCGTGGGAGATTCGCTACCGTAACGCCATCGAGCCGGGTGAGGTTCTGCCCAACGGCCAGATTGCCGACTGCTCCACGGCGCTTAAGGAGACACTGCTCGAGGTCAAGGATGCCTACTATGCGCATCCCGGCCACGCCGGCATTGCCTGCGCTATGAAGAACGCTGGCGTGGGCGTTGGCCTGCCCGACGCCGGCCGCTGCAAGATTCGCGTCGAGAACGGCGTGGCCGTGGTCTATGCCGCCACGTCCGACATCGGCCAGGGCTGCAACACCGTCTTTTTGCAAGACGTTGCCGAGGCCTGCGGTCTGCCGCTTCGCTGCATCGCCAACGGCGAGTGTTCCACCGAGAACGCTCCCGACTCCGGCACCACGTCTGGCTCGCGTCAGACGGTCGTGACCGGCGAGGCCGTACGCGGTGCCGCCTTCCTGCTGCGCGATGCCATGGTTGGCATCGAGGCCGGCAAGCCCGCACCCGATGCTCCCGTGAGCGCGCATGGTGACGGTGTCAAGATTGAGTACGACGACGGTCGCGCCTATCAGCTGCACACGCAGGAACTCGTCGCCGGCCAGGGCATGCATCCTCAGGATCCCGCGGCCGCCATCAAGGCGCTCGAGGGATGCGAGTTTGGCTACGTGTATCTGGAGCCGACCGACAAGCTGGGCGCCGACGTTCCCAACCCCAAGAGCCACATCTGCTACGGCTTTGCCACGCATGTGGTCATTCTGGATGATGACGGCCGCGTGAGCGAGGTCTATGCCGCACACGATTCCGGCAAGGTGGTCAACCCCATCTCGATTCAAGGTCAGATCGAAGGCGGCGTGCTCATGGGTATGGGCTATGCGCTTACCGAGGACTGGCCGCTCAAGGACTGCGTACCCCAGGCCAGGTACGGCACGCTCGGACTGTTCCGCGCGCCCGAGATTCCGGATATCCACGCCATCTACGTGGAGAAGGACGAGCTGCTGCCTGTGGCATATGGCGGCAAGGGCATCGGCGAGATCGCAACGATCCCCACGGCGCCCGCCGTACAGAACGCCTACCGCGCGTTTGACGGCAAGCTGCGTCCAGATCTGCCCATGGTGGATACGCCGTACAGCCGCGCCCGTCACCGCGGGTAGGGTAGGACGCGCACGGCCATTGCTGACGGGCTGTTCGCGCTCAGCATCAACTACATACGCTGCGCCTTTGGCCCCGGCTCCATCGCGAGCTAGGGCCTTTTGTTTTGAGCGGAGACAGCATCCCGGAATTCGGGCAATCCGGTGGTCAGGGGTTGAGCGAGCGTCGCGCTAAGGATGCCAAGCGTAAAACCTTCAATGAAAATGGCGTAAAAACTACATCTGTCATGGCGTAAAAACTACATTGAAAGTAGCGTAAAATCAGCATTGAGAATGGCGTAATTTCGCATATCGCGTGATAGAGAGGGACGGCCGTCTGTGGATGCACCAAAGAGATTGACCCAAAAGGGATATAGGCCCCGGCTCATAGAGGAGCGCCTCGACACCCTTATGCGGGCGTTTGGCTGTGTGGAGATCAACGGCCCCAAATGGTGCGGCAAGACCTGGACGGCGCTCTCTCGCTCGGCGAGCGTCTCCAGGCTCGATGAGCCTGCGCAGCGTGCGGCGGCAGAGGTCGACCCAAGCCTGGCGCTCATCGGCGATGCGCCACACCTGGTCGATGAATGGCAGGAGGTGCCCGAGGTTTGGGATGCCGCCCGGCGTTTCGTGGACGCGAGCGGCAACGAACGGGGGACACTTTTGCTCACGGGCTCGACCGCGCTCAAAAGCGAGGAGCGCAGCCATGTTCGTCATTCCGGCACGGGTAGGATCGCCCGTCTGTCAATGCGCCCCATGGCCCTGTGTGAGTCGGGCGACGGCGAGCCGCTCGTGTCACTGGCAAGCCTCTTTAAGGGCGAGGATTTTGCCCCTCAGCGTCGCGAGAGCACGGTGGATGACGTCGCCCGCTGGTGCTGCAGGGGCGGTTGGCCTGCAAATCTTGGGCTTTCGGAAGATCTTGCGCGAGAGACGGCAAGCCAGTACGTGCACTCGGTGCTCGACGTCAACGTGCTGGACGAGGGCATGTCGCCCGAGCTTGCACACGGCCTTTTGCGAGCTCTTGCCATGAACGAGAGCCAGGCTGTCACGTACAAGACGCTCGTAAAGGACGCCTCGTACGGTGAGGCGGGCCCCGACGAGAGGACCATCGCTGCGTACTTGGACCTCTTCAACAGGCTCAAGCTGACCGAGGACCTGTGCGGATGGGAGCCGCCCATGCGCTCGAAGGCCCGCGTTCGCGTGCGCCCCAAGCGCTACTTCTGTGACCCGTCACTTGCGGCGGCGTTGCTGGGGGCTACCCCTGAGCGGCTGCTTGGCGATATGCAAACGCTGGGGATGCTCTTTGAGAATCTCGTCCTGCGCGACATGCGCGTGTTCCTTTCCACCTACGGCGGTGTCGACAACAGTGTCCATTATTTCCGAGATGAGAAGGGCCTTGAGGTCGATCTGATCGTTGAGCACGACGGGCGCTGGGGAGCCATCGAGGTCAAGCTGAGTGATGCGAAAGCAGACGATGGAGCGAGAAATCTCAAGGCGCTGGAGAGGAAAGTGCTCTCCAATCCTGCCGCCCAGAATGCCGCGCCGGCGTTTTTGGCGGTCGTGGTTGGAAAGGGGAGCATTGCCTACACGCGCGACGACGGCGTGGCGGTGATTCCCATGGCGGCACTTGGGGCGTAGTGGTTTTGTGGGCGTGCCGTGCTTCCTTTACCGAAAATCCATTTGGTAAACCAGATGCTCGCGGATAGAATAAAGTTGACGGCGGCCCAAGGGTGATAGCTGGGCAGCGCCGTAGCTTGGTCAAGAGGTCAGCGCCTTAATGGCAGCGACTTGTTATGCTTCGAATGCTGCTTGAGTGCCTCGGAAAGTTCGATAAGCGCCGTGAAGAGCGAGACCAAAGCAACCAAGAGCTCTACGAGCTCTGATGGGCCCGGGATGACCGCTGATTCAAGTCACCGGGCCTAAATCTTTTTCATGCATTTGAATAGAGCGGGCGATTCTCTTGGGGCCGTCTGCATGGCGTGCGACCAGCGCATGGTATTGCGCCCCGCTTTCATGTCCGCACGGGCGCCTATCCTTACGGCAATGTAGCCGCCTATGTAGCAAGCGGCAGTTGACGGAGAAAGGCCCTAACCGTGTCAGCTGAAAAGACGCCGTGTATCTCGGCTATCGATACGACGAACTTTGCACGCCAGATCGTGCTGGACTTTGAGTTTGCGCCGGTGCCAAAGCAGCGCCAGCGCCGTGGACTGCGCAACGAGATTATCGAGGTCGGCGCCGTCAAGCTCGATTACCACGGCAACGTTATGGGCGAGTTCTCACAGTTTGTGCAGACGGAATTTACCGAAGGCGTTGCGTTTCCCGTCCGCGAGCTTACGGGGATATCGGCCGTGGACACCGCGATGGCCGATCCGCTCTACGTGGTGATTAAAAGGCTCAGCGATTGGATCGGTCGCTACTCCGCCCAGGTGGTTTGCTGGAGCGGGACGGACCGTCGACAGCTTTTGGCCGAGTGCCAGGCAAAGCACATCGACCTTTCCGCATTTCCTG
>CABRGB010000023.1 GCA_902470345.1 uncultured Collinsella sp. | reverse complement strand
CAAAGCCGCCGAGCATATCGGCAATCATGAAGGGGATGCAGCTGCTCCACGGCACCAGGCCCACGATGCACTGGGCAAGCACCATGGCGGGGTTCATGCACACGGCGCCGCCAAAGATAAACAGGGCGACCGAGATGCCAAAAGACCAGGTGGTGATTGCAAACATGTGGCCGGAGCCCTGATACTTGGTGCCCTTAAGCACGGTATCGCAGTGCACGCCCACGCCAAAGATGATCATGAGGGCCGTTGCGCCGAATTCGCAGAGGAGTTTGGTAAGCATAAAACCTTATCTTTCTTGTCGGTTATAAACGATTCGTTTAGGCCGCGTACTAGTGCTGTGCGACGACAACGCCCAGGCCATCGGGAATGACGGCCACCTTGGCATCGGCACCCTTCATCTCAAAGGCGAGCTTGAGCGCCTCATCGAGGGTGTTAACCGGCGTCATGTGCATATCCTTGATCATCTGGTGATCGCACAGGTCGGTAACCATGATCACAGGGTGATGCGCCAGGATGCGGGCAAAGATCTGGCTCGTCCACTGGTCGGGCAGGGTCTCGTCCTTAGGACGGTCGATGCAGGCGCGCTCAAACTCTGCCGGATCATTGTCGGCGATGTTGTGATAGAAGCCCTCGCCACCGTGACCGTCGGCACAACCGGCGACATCGATGATCACGCCGCCCTCGGGAAGTGTGGCCTCTGCAGAGCACATGCCCTTCACGGCCTGATAGATGTTCTGGTCGAGCGGGTAGCCGCCGTTGGTGGTAATGGCAATCTCGCACTCGACGGGCTCAACGCCGGCAAGGCTCTTCACGAACTCGCAGCCAGCCTCGTGCGCCTTATGGATGTCGCCGGCAAAGGAGCCGATGACCTCGTGCTTGCCGTTGAGCACCACGTTGAGCACAAAGGCAAGGTGAGCCATCTCGGCAGCGGCAAACATGTCCTCGCTCACGTGGTTGTGGCACAGGTTGCCGGCACGCGAATGGGAATCGTTCACAAACTGACCGTTGTGGTTGTACATGATGGTCTTGTAGCTGGCGATGCCAGGCAGGACGGACTTGCGGCTACCAGAGAAAGCGGCAAAGAAGTGCGGCTCAATAAAGCCCTCGGCAAGCAGCAGATCGCAATCGGCGGCAATCTTGTTGATGATGCACTCGCCACCAGAAGGCAGGGTGCCGATCTTTTTCATCATGCTGTCGTCAGTCGCGACGTGCATAACGATTTCCTCGTTGGCAACGATCTCCTCGCCGTACTTGTTGACGAGTTCCTCGTGCGTCGACGGGCGGTGCATACCCGTAGCAACCAGAATGCGAACGCGTGCCTCAGGCGCAGCGGAGTGGATGTGATGTAGCAGAATAGGCATCGTCACACGCGAGGGAACGGGACGTGTATGATCGGAGCTAATAATGACAATATCCTTCTTGCCAGCACAAAGCTCCTCGAGCGACGGCGAACCATAAGGGTTGGCAAGCGACTCCTCTACCAGCTCTTCCTGCGATTTCGTGGTCTTAAACTCGTTTTGATGACCTTCCATCACACCCGCGAAGTTCTTATCCTCGAGCTCCAGATGCAACGTCTTGTGGTCAAACGGCAGTTCACATTCAAACAATGACGAGCGCCCTCTTCCTTTTCAACTGACACACTAGATAAACCGTTGGAAGGATACGCCGCTCACCGAAAAACACCACCGTCCACCGACTCATTAACACAACGTTCATATTTGACCCACAACAAAACGGCCGCGACCCCAAACGGGACCGCGGCCGCCTGTCAAAGACACTATAGACAGGATGATTTACGCAGCGCCGAGGCAAACATCTAGCCCGAGACGTACGCACGTAAGCCATTTTGCATAAATGCGTTAATTAATTGCATAAAATGGCGCATGGATTTCTAGCCGTAACAGGGTAGTGCTCTCCGGAGCGTGCATTTTTGCGAGTATTCAGCATCGCGGGATAAGATTTTGGTGCCAAAAGTCTTTCAAAAGGTAGATAGTCCTCATGGCTCGTCCCATCTGGATGGCATGCGGCGAGAAACCAGCCATATATGAACATCGGCAAAGCCCAATCGTCATGCAAAAGCATCAACAGGAGCCGCGAACGTCACCCATAGCCTTATGCACCAATCTTTGGCTGCTGAAAACTCCGTTTTTTGCACGTCGCCCCAAGCACCACCCTCACCCAGCGGCTGATCCGCCGAAGACCGGACATCGCAGGGCCCGCCATTAGTTTACTTTTAGGCACACTCCGCAGGACGCAAGAAGCCCTCGCCGCACTCCACGCTATGCGCGAAGCGCGCCTTATTCCCTTCAGCTTTAATCCCAGAAGACCGAGGACGAAGGGGCCCGATGGGTTTCCCTCTGAATGCATTCCGCAGCACGAAGCCCCCCTATCCACAGCTCCGAAGGAGCAGGATAAGGGAGCTTCAAGTGCGAGGACGCATTCAGAGGGAAACCCATCGGGTCCCGGTGAGAGCCACAGGGCTATCGATTACCCCGTGTTCTGCAATCCTGCCGAGACGCCGGTCACAGTCGAAAGAATCAGGCTCATGTACTCGGCCTTCTTCTCCTCGGCCATCTCGTCCTGATTCATGCGCACCTCGCGAAGGGCGCGGACCTGGGCGATGGACAGAGCGTCGACGTAGGGGTTACGCACGCGAACGGCGCAGCCGAGCACGCGACGACGCTGCAGCGGCCACTCATCACCGACGATGGCAAGGACCCACTTACGGGTGAGCTGCATCTCGGTAAAGACCTTCTTGGACAGATCATCGCGGTCGCCCAGATGCAGATACATCTTGGCGATGCGCTGATCGGTCTTAGCAATCGACATCTCGATGTTGTCGATAAAGGTGCGGAAGAACGGCCACTCCTGGTAGGCAGCCTTGAGCTGGTCAAGATCGCCAAGCTGCTCGCAGGCGGTGCCCAGACCGTACCAAGCGGCCAGGTTAATGCGCGCCTGGCTCCAGCTGAAGATCCACGGGATGGTACGCAGGTCATCGAGCGACTTGGCGCCCAGACCGCGCTTGGCGGGACGCGAGCCGATCGGCAGCAGACCGACCTCGGTCAGCGGCGTCACGGTCGAGAACCACGGTGTAAAGTCCTCGGTGTTCAGCAGGTCCAGATAGCGTTCGTGGCTTGCAGTGTTGAGCTTCTCGGCCATATCCCAGAACTTCTGCGTGGTCTCGGTGTTGGTCTTCTCGACACTCGGGGCCGACTGCAAAAGCGTTGCGGCGGCAACGGACTCAACATGGCGCTGAGCCAGCGTGCGGTTGCCGTAACGGGCAAAGATGACTTCGCCCTGCTCGGTAAGCTTAAAGAAGCAGTTGACCGAACCCTTGGGCTGCGCCAGCACGGCCTTGTTGGCCGGGCCGCCGCCACGGCCCACGGCACCGCCGCGACCGTGCATGAGCACCAGGTCGATATCGTTCTTCTCTGCCCACTTGGCGATGCGCTCCTGCGCGGAGTGCAGCGCGAGCATGGCCGTGGTAGGACCGGCATCCTTGGAAGAGTCGGAATAGCCCAGCATGACCTCCATGCGGCGGTTGGTCTGGGCAAGGCGCTTTTGCACCACGGGCAGCGTAAGCATCTGATCGAGCACGTCGACGCAGCCCTCGAGGTCCTCGAGCTGCTCGAACAACGGGATCACGTCGAGCTCGGGGACATCCTCCTCGTGTGCAAAGGACAGGTGCGCCAGCTCAAAGACGTCGGCCACATGCTGAGCGCTCTTGGTAAACGAGATGATGTAGCGGTGCGCCATCTTCTTGCCGTAGCGCTTTTGGATGGAGCCGATAGCGCGGAAGGTATCGATGACCTCGCGCGTCATGGGCTGCAGGTCGCCATGGATACCGTTCTCGTGGATATCCTTAAGGGCGCGGGCATGCACCACGGAGTGCTGACGGAACTCCATCTCGACCATATGGAAGCCGAAGGACTCGACCTGCCAGATGATGGTTTGGACCGGGCCGTAGGCAGCACGGACGGCACCGCAGGCGGCCAGCGAACGCTGGACGACGCGCAGGTCATCCAGGAACTCGTCGGCGCTGTGGTACATGGTGTCGGTGATACGACGGACGGTGGCGTTCAGGCGGTCGGCCATGACGAGCATGACGGCGCGATGCGGCTCGTGCTCGGAGATCAGCTCGGCGCGGGCCGTGTAACGAGGGCTCATCTCGACCTGATGGTTCCACAGGTTAATGAGCTCGGCCGACGGCTTGCTGTAGGTAGCCTCGAGCGTGAGGTTGCGGCCGATGTGGCGGCACTTGTCCTCGAGCTTGAGCACCATGTGCGTAAAGTACTTGGCGGCGACCTCACGGCTCACCTTGGCGGTGACGTTGGGGTTACCGTCGCGGTCGGAACCGATCCAGCTGCCGGGATGGAAGAACGCCGGGCACAGCGGCGGCACAGTACCGGCCTTGTCGCCCAGCACCCAATCGTCAAAACGACGATAGATAACGGGGATAACGTCGAACAGCGTGTTATCGAAGATGTCGATGATGGTATCGGCTTCCTCGACCGGCGTGGGCTTCTTGAGCGCGATGGGACTCGTACGCACCAGGGCGTCGATCTCCTGCAGCATATGGCGCTCGTTCTCCACCAGGTCGGAGCCGCCCAGACGCGGACGCTCCTCCAGCAGGTTGGAGATACGGCGGATCTTGCCCTCGACGGCCTTACGACGGGCCTCGGTGGGATGTGCGGTAAAGACAGGGTGGAACTCGAGCTTGTCGAGCAGCTCGTTGGCACCCTCGACACCCAGCTCATTCACCAGCTGGTGATAGGCAACGGTAAGCTCGTTGGCAGGATCGACCTCGGTATCGGTCGACGCACCGGCCTCGCGCTCGCGCAGCTGCGCCACACGGTAGTTCTCCTCCGACAGGTTTGCCAGATGGAAAAAGCTCGTAAAGGCGCGAACGATGACCTGCTGCTTATCGAGCGGCAGGCTGTCGATCAAATCGACGACCTCACGAAATGCCACGGCAGTGGGCTCGTCGGCGGTGGGCACGCCCTGCTCGTCGACGGCTTCGTCGGCAGCGCAGGTACCGGGGTTGCCGGCATTGACCACAATCTCGGCTGTCAAAATCTTGTCGAACAGGTCCGCGATCTCGGGATCATACTCGCTAAGCACACGGCGCTCCAGGCGCAAGAACAGCGCCAGATTGTCGCGCAGCTCCTCGGGGATCTCGATCTCGGCGAGACGCTCCCTGGACTCGGCATTCGAGCCGATTCGGTTAACGAGGCGGTTGACCACGGCAGCGACGCGCGCCGCGGCTTCGGGTACAGACTGGTTGCTTAGGTTCTCAGCCACGTTTCCTCCCATTCCTCCTTCTATGCACGTAACATGCGGTATTCATTATAGGCGCTTGAGAAATACTTTCGACACTGATTGCGCTTTACCACACAAAAGTATTTTCTGCATTGCAAAGGTTTTTGCCCTAAATGGTCGTATTTCTCGGTGGGCGGCATACGTAAACGGGGGCATTCCGCATAAAAGCGAAACACCCCCGTAACAATCGCTCTCCATGAGCAGGGCACGTTAGCAGGCCCGAAGCTCAAAAAGATGCGCTACAGGCGCTCGCGAACCGCCTCGACGACGTTGTCCAGATCGGCGAGCACCTCGTCATGGCTCTGCATGTCGCGCACTTTGACCTTGCCGGCGGCAAGCTCGTCGCCACCCAGGACCAAGATGAGCTTGGCGCCTACCTTATCGGCTTGCTTAAACTGGGCCTTGAGCGAACGACCCTGATAGTCGGCCTCGGTCACGATACCTGCGGCGCGAAGCTCCTGCGTAATGGCAAAGACGTTCTGACGCAGCTCCTTGCCGGCGTTGGCGACATAGACGCACGGGGCCTCATCGGCACCCAAATCGCTGCCAAAGGCCTGCAGGGCCAGCAGGGCGCGCTCAAAACCGACAGCAAAGCCGACGCCCGCCGTGGGCTTGCCACCCTCGAGCTCGACCAGGCCATCGTAGCGGCCGCCGCCGCCGATGGAGCCGACGCCGGCGCCAGGGGCCTCGACCTCAAAGACAGTACGGGTGTAGTAGTCCAGGCCGCGCACCAAGGTGGGATCCTCGACATACTCGATACCGGCGGCATCCAGATAGCGCTTGACCTGCTCGTAGTGCTCGCGGCACTCATCGCACAGGTTGTCACCCATCAGCGGAGCCTCGGCCATGATCTCGCGGCAGTGGTCGTTCTTGCAGTCGAAGGCACGCAGCGGGTTGAGCTCGGCGCGCTCGCGACACTCATCGCACATCTCGTCGGCGTGATCGAGGATGAACTGCTTAACCTGCTCGCGATAAGCCGGACGGCACTGGGCGTCACCCATCGAGTTGATGAGCAGACGAAGCTTGGAAAGATCGAAGCCCAGGCGCTTGTAGAACTCCATGAGCATGATGATGCACTCGGCGTCTGCCGCCGGATCGGGAGCGCCGAGCCACTCGATGCCCACCTGGTGGAACTGGCGCAGGCGGCCCTTCTGGGGACGCTCGCCGCGGAACATGGCCTCGGCGTAGTAAGCCTTAAACGGCGTGGAGCCCTGGGGCACCAGATTGTTCTCGACGACGGCGCGCACCACGCCGGCCGTGCCCTCGGGGCGAAGTGCCAGGCGCTGCTTGGGCTTGAGTTTGGTGTCGGTGCCCTCGGTAAAGACGCGCTCCAGGTTGGCACCGCTGAACACGCGGAACATTTCCTTGCGCACGACGTCGGTCGACTGGCCGATACCGTGGACAAACACGTCAACCTGCTCGATCGCGGGCGTCTCGATGGGTTTAAAACCAAACGGCTCGAACGCGCCGGCCGCAATCTGCTGCATCTTTTGCCAGGCGCGCATCTCGGCGCCGATAAGGTCGCGGGTTCCCTCCGCCTTCTGTGCCTGCATGGGCAAACACCTTTCTTTTGTATCGCGTCATAGGTAACGGTCATTATACGGCACAAACACAAACCGCGGCGGCGCGTCTGACCGAACGAGGGTATGGGGACTCGTTCGGCCTGACGCACCGCCGCGTTTTGTGATCCGTTTTCCTCCGTCCCCTTCGGATTACGTGATCTGTTGGGGACGGAGGAAAACGGATCATTTCGTAGGCCCGTGGCCGCCTTGGAAACCGAATGATGGTACGAGCATCCATTCGGCTTCCCGGGCAGCCACGGACAGAACGGAGCGAACAGAAAAGAGCACGTAGACCTGCCAAAGCTCACCCACAAAGCTCATGCCCGCGAGCACCGCCGAGGTGGCGATAACGGTTAGGGAGCCCAAAACGCGACCGCTTACTTTATCGGCAACATGGCCAATGACAAGCGATCCGATAACGCTCACCACGGTAGAGATCGCATTGGAGACGTTGTACTGGGCAAGCGTAATCCCGAGGTTGCTGACGATCAGCGGCTGGAACAGGCTCATGCAGTTGACGAAAATCGTGTAACACGTGGCCATGATCACGAAGCCGGAGGCCACCACGAGCCAGCCGGGGAAGAACTTACGCTGCTGGGGCATACTGCTCCTTTTAGACAAACGAATAGCCTGCGCCGGGCGCCGGTAGTGCCCAAGATTGCCTTGAAAGACAAGGGCATAGGCCTTACGGCCATGCCCGCAGGCTTGAAAGGCAAGGTTGGGTGCTACCGGTGGTCGGCGATATAGCCCAAAGCGACGGCGGTATAGGCCGCGGCACCGAGCGGCAGCTCGGCATCGTTAAAACGTGCCTTGGGATGGTGCTGGGCAAAGTGTTCGTCCGTGTCGGTTACGGCCGCGCCCACGGTAAAGTACGCACTTGGGATCTTGCTCGAGATAAGCGCGAAGTCCTCACTCGCCATGGCATGGAAAAGCGGCAAGAAAGCCGTCTTGGGCAGCACTGCGCCCACGTAGCCAAGCGACGCCTGAGTCATATCGCTGTCGAGTACAAGCGGCGGAACATCCGAGAGCGTCTCGATAGTCGCCGGCGTACGATAGGTCGTGGCAACACCTTTGACGACCTCCGCGATGCGGGTCTTGAGGTGCTCCATGAGCTCGACGTCGAAGCCGCGCAGCGTTCCCTCGAGCACACAAGTGTCGGGGATGACATTTGCGGCCTGACCGCCGGCGAACTTACCGACAGTCAGTGCGACCTCCTTGGCCGCCGGCACCTCGCGGGAGATGAGCTCCTGAAGCGCCAGATGCACATGGACGCCGGCCGTGATGGGGTCGATGCAGATCTCGGGGCTCGAGCCATGGCCACCCTTGCCCTGAAGCGTGATGCGAAAACCGTACACGCCCGAGAGCGCCGGGCTGCCGTAGAGCACCAGGCCAAGCGGCGACTGGCTATTGACATGCATGGCAAAGGCGGCCTGGGGACGCGGGTTCTGTAGCAGACCATCGGCGATGGCGGCGCGGGCACCCTCAAAGGTTTCCTCGCCCGGCTGGAACAGCAACTTAACCGTGGCATTGGCGTCGACAAGCTCCGCCTCGCGCGCCTTGAGCATACGGGCTGCACCAAGCAGCGCCGTCGCGTGCATATCGTGTCCGCATGCGTGCATGCAGCCGTTCGTAGAGGCGAAAGGCTCGCCTGACTCTTCGGCAACGGGCAGGGCATCCATGTCGCCACGCAGCATAACGACCGTACCGGCCTGTTCGTCCGTGCAGACGCCATTGCCCTGGGCCGCGACGGCACCGGCGCCGACAAGGCCCACAACACAGGAACCATCGACGAGCGTGGCAAATGGGATATCCATCTCGGTCAGGCGCGCTTGAATATACGCAGAGGTCTGCGGGAGGCTATTGCCCAGCTCGGGCATCTGGTGTAAATCGTGTCGCCACGCAGCGAGCTCGTCTGCAAAAGCCTGAGCTTCTGCAACAAGACCGTCACCGATAGCGGCCTGCGCCGCCGCGGTGGCCTTGGGCGCTGATTGCGGTTGAAGATCGGACAGTGCTGGTGCCATAGATGCCCCCCAGTAACGTTTTTGCAGCAAGCACTTTGATAGCGTAAAGTGCAAAGTACTACTTTAAGGGCGACGCATAAAAAATGCCGCCCCGGGAGGGCGGCGCAACAAGTTGTTTACAATTGCGGGCGCGGCTTTTTGCGCAAAAAATCGAAGTGAGTCTCGCTCAAGATAATCGACAGGAAGATAAGCACGAAGCCGGCGAGCAGACGCGAGGTGAGCGCCTCCCCCATCAGCAGCACCGAGAACAGCACACCCGAAGGGGACTCCATCGAAAGGAGCAGCGAGCCCGTCGAGGCCGGGACATGCGCCAGGCCGACGTTTTGGATGAGCAGAGCCGCGCATGTGCAGCCCACCGAGAGAAACGCCATCGCAGTGATAAAGCTCGGCGTCCACACGGACAGAGGCGCTTGGGTCTCGAATAGCAGCGACGTTGCCAGGCTCAGCACGCCGTTGCCCACAAACATCCAAAACGTGATGACGTTGATGTCCATTTTGCGACCGTACTTGGCGGTCACCGCCATCTGGATAGCGAAAAAGACCGCACCCGCCAGCGTAATGACGTCACCGATGTTGAATTCAACGCTATCGAGCGCCACCAAGCCAATGCCCGCCAAGCACAGCAGTGCCGCGCCCAGGTTATAGCGGGTGAGTTTTTCGCCGCTCAGAAAATAGCTCGCGAACGGCACAAGGATGCAGTACGTGCCCGTCAAAAAGGCATTCTTGCCCGCCGTAGTATGTGCCAGACCGACCGTCTGCAACGCATAGGCCGCCCACATGAGCACGCCCATACTCAGGCCAACGATCAGGTTGCGAGCGTTGAGGTGCGCGATGATGCGCTTGTGGAAGACGGCAAACATGACCAACGCTGCGGGCAGAAAGCGTACATAGAGCAGCGCGAACACCGGAATGGTGCCGAGTGCGTCCTTCATAGTGGTAAAGGAGTAGCCCCAGATGACCGCCACCGAAAGGAGCAGAACCTTCCAGAACAGCGGAGAGCGTGCGCCGGCGCCGCGGAAGGTGCCGCCCGCGCCCAGGTCTTCACGGGCTACAGGGCTATCGGGCAAGTTTTCGATTTCGTTGGCAGCGTATTGGGCCATGGAACATCCTCGCACTCAATCTGGGCGTGGTGTCCGCACGCGTATGGCTGCATGCCGCCTCATGGTCAAATAAAAACAGGGCGCGCCGGACCCCCGGCACGCCCCGCTACTGTAACAACAACCAGCGTTGCACCGCAATCCAGCCCACTAAAGTACCGACTTGAATAACCTCGATGTTCCGTCAACGTCAGCGAAAACGGCCCCAAGCGAGCAAGATGACGTGAAATGAAAGGGCGCTGACCTTCTGGTCGCGCCCTTGAAATTGAACGTCAGATTGCCGCTTGGGGCCGTTTGCAGCGTCGAGCCGTTACGCGGTTTGGTAAAACCGCGTAACTAGATAAGTTTCGTGCTTTCAAGCTTTTCAATAATCCAGTCGTTGGCTTTGATGACCGGACGGCGGAAGACGACGCCCAGGGCCAGCGACGGAATCAGATAGCTCGCCAGAATACCCAGCTCAACCCAGTACTCCATATGGTAGGCGCCAGCCATGGCGGCATGCATAGCGTTGATGCCATGGGTAAACGGCAGGAACGGATATATCGCCTGGAACACGGGGCCGGTCATCTCGATAGGGAATGTGCCGCCCGAACCACCGACCTGCATGACCAACAGCACGACAGCGAGCGCCTTGCCGATATCGCCAAACGACACCGTAAGCGTGTAGACGATATTGGAGAACACGAGACTCGCGACCCAGCCCGCCAGCACAAACTGCAGCGGGTTGTCGCACTGAATGCCAAAGAACAGGATGTCGCCCGCACACACGAGCGTTGCCTGCAGCAGAGCCAGACCGCCAAAGAACAGGTAGCGACCCAAGTAGATCTCGTGCAGGCGCACGGGGATGAGCTCGTTGATAAGCTCATCATCAACCGAGACCTTCATCATGGCCGCCAGTACGATCGAGCCGACCCATAGCGACAGAATCGTGTAGAACGGCGCCATGGCCGAACCGTAGTTGCGGATTGGATAGACCGGCTTACGGTCGAGTGCGACAGGGCCGGAAAGCGACACGGCGAGGGCATCGGGGTCGCTGCCAATCATTGTCTTAATCATGGCCAGGTCACCCGAGATCAGAGCGCTATCAAGCTCGTCCTTAAAGGCGCTGATCTTGTCCGACGCTTCGCCCAACTGATCGGAAGCCTTGTTGACCAGCTTTGCAGCCTTGGAGAGGCCCTTTGCCAGCGAACCGGATGCGTCGGTCAGGCCGTCTACGGCGCTATCCAGATTGCCCGAGATACCATCGAGCGAGTCTAGGATGCCCGAGACGGTCTTCTTGAGCTCCTTGGCCTTAACCGAGAACGTGGAATCGTAATCGGATTTGGCGCCCGCGATGCCGGCCTTGGCATCGGCGATGGCCTGATCGACCTCGGCACGCGAGTTGTTGACCTCGGCCATGCTATCGGAGAGAGACTTCGCGGTGGCCGCCAGATCCTTGGCATTGTTGCGGTACTCAACGGCGATTCTGCCCAGCGACGTCGCGGCGGACTTGAGGCCGTCCTTCAAATTCTCATCGCTCACCTGGTCGGCAAGGCTGCGGAGCTGATCGGCCATCGCATCGATATCCTTGGCGCGCGCATTAAGAGCCGCAGCGGCATCGTTGAGTTGGGACACCGTAAGGTCGACATGCTGGTTTGCGGTGTCGAACGCCTTCGCGAGCTCGGCAGACACGTTGTCGAACGAGCCCGCGTTTCCATCAATCGCCGCGTCAACGGCATCGTTGGCGGCCTTGAGCGCTTCCTTGGAATCATTGATGCCGCTCTTGGCGTGCTCCATCAACTGCTTGGTCGACTCATCGACCGTACCCGTCTGCTGGAGCATACCGCTCGCCGACGTCAACGAATCGGACGTGGAGCTCAAAATGCCCGCCAGCGACGAAGCATTTGCCTGAACGTCTCGCAGGTCCTCAATCGAATCGCCAAGCGTCGAGGACAGGTTGGCGATAAAGTTGCTGACCTGGTCGGTGCTCATGTAATCGAGCAGGCTGGACACCGTCTTAAGACCGATGCTCGTAATGGTCTCGGTAAAAGTTTCGTTAACCTGGCTCTGAACGGCGCTCGAACCCTTCTCGGTCACGATCTGCGCAATGGCGTTGGCCTTCTGGTTCTCGTAAAACTCGATATCGGCGTGTTTCACGTCGGTCGAGAAAAGCGTCATCATGTCAGCGCTAAACGTTTTGGGGATAACGACGGCAGCATAGTACGCGCCCGACTTAACGCCCTCGATAGCCTTTTCGCGATTGTTGAGCACAACCCAATCGAAGCTCTCGTTGCCGCGTAGGGTGGCGGTCACGTTTTCGCCCACGTTAACCTCGACGGGGATCAAATCGCTCTCGTAACCCTCATCGGTGTTGACCACGGCGATCTTAAGATTGCCGGTGTTGCCGTACGGATCCCAGCTGCCGGCGATGTTAAACCACGCGTACAGACACGGTACGATAATGAGGCCCATCACGACAACCAAGCCGATCACGGAGCGAGACACATTTTGGACATCGCGCTTAAACAAATGCAGGATGTTCTTCATTTATGCCTCACCTCCTTTGGAGTGCTTGCTGAGCGGGGCGGTTTCCCCGTCGTTTCCGTTTACGTTGTCAACGCCGTCGGCATCTTGAGCCTTACGATGTGCACCGATATGCGGCAAGCGGCCCGTGGACCGATCGCCGCCCTTGGCACCACGCTCGCTGGCGTTGAGGCCAAACATGTGGCGGGCGGCAGGAATGGCGGCCGTGTGTTCGCGCATCTCGCGACGCAGGTCCTCATCCGAAAGCGCCGAGATGCGCATCTGGGTATTGAGGCTCGCGCGGATATATTCGATATTGATAAGCCAGCCGCAGATGGCAATAACCGAGATGATCCAAATGACAAGCAGGATGATCTTGCCGTTATTGTCGATATCGAGAACCGTCGACAGGACAAAGAGCAGGACCTGAACGCCCACCACGGCGGCAAAACCGCCCTTGATGTAGTACGGGTAGCGATGTTCAAAGGCGACCGCATGATCGAGCAGTTCGCGACGGTACGAATCGGAATCGAGCATGACACGCATGGCCGTGCGCAGCGAGTAGCGCTGGCGCGGCAGGTCGTTGGACTCGCAAATCATCATACCGGTCGTGGAAAGCTGTTTATCAAAGAGCAGGTTAAGGTTGAGCAGCAGCGGACGCAGCTGCAGGCCGATAAAGAGCGCCACGATCAAGAACACGCCCAGAATGCACAGGTTAAACAGGTAGTTGAACGAATACATACCGCCGACCGTCTCGCGCAGCAGATTGATGCCGTAGGTAAAGGGCAGCAGCGGGTGCAGCCACTGGAAGAAGCCGGGCATCATCTCGATGGGGTACATGCCCGACGAACCCGGGATCTGCACGATGACGAGAATAACGCCGATAGCCTTGCCGATATGCTTAAACGTGGTGGACAGCGCATAGATGATATTGACGTAGGTGAACGAAATGGCGATGCCGCCCAGCACGAACAGCAGCGGGCTGACGCACTGCACGCCAATCACCAGATCGCCTACCGTAACGATGATGGCCTGCAACGCGCCCAGGATCACCAGTAGCAACCAGCGGCCAAAGTAGCCCTGACGCGCGGTAAAGCTGCCGATGCCTTCGCGGTCGACCTCGAGCTTGTAGATGGCGATAAGCACGTAGCCGCCCACCCAAAGCGCCAGGTTGGTATAGAACGGGGCAATGCCCGAGCCGAAGCTCTTAACCGGGTAGATCGACTTGGACGCGAGCTCAACCGGAGATGCCATGAAGTCTGCGACGTCATTGACGTCGACGCCCATCAGGTCGGCCAGCTCGCCCATGGACTCGGAGGTCTGTAGCGCCGCGATGTCGTTGGCGGCGGTTGCGAGCTTGTCCTGGACCTTGGCAAGCGAGGAATCGGTCTGGGACAGCGTGGTCTTGGCCTGGCCGAGCGTAGCGTTAAGCTGCGAAAGCGTACCGCGCGCGCTTGCAATCGTGGGCGTGAGGCCAGATACGATACCCGTCAAATCACCCGAGACGGCGGCAAAGGAATCAAGCGCGCTCGAGGCCTTCGGCAGCGCGTTTTGACCCAGGTCCATCTGGGCCTGGCCAAGGTTGGTCGCACCGGTCTGAATTGCGTTATTGATAGCGTCGCTGGCACCCGAAACAGCCGCGGCGTCATTCGCCATGGCGCTCGACTGCGCGGACAGACCGTCCTTGATGCTCTGCAGCTTCTCGTTCTGCTCACGGAGCGTATTGATGGTCGATACAATGCGCGCGTCAATTTCCTCGGAACCTGTCGACGTGTCATTGGCGAGAATCTCCAAGTGCCCGATAACGGCCTTATTGTGGTCGATCGTCGCTTGGAGAGACTCGAGCGAGTTGTCGATACGGGTGGTCGTAGATGTGACCGTGCCCGTCAGCTTGCCGATGGCAGCGTTCGCGGAGGCCGACGTCTTGGTGAGCGCAAGGCTGCCTTCCGAGAGCGCCTTGGAGAGCGAGGCGATAGAGTTGCCCGCCGTGGTGCGAGCTTCACCCAGCAGGTCGTTGCCCTGAGAGATCGCTTGCGTCAGTGACGGCGCCTGACCCTGCATGCCGGCAAGTGCCGCATCAGCCGAGGCGATAGCGCCACTCGTCTTATCGATGGCGGCATTCATGTCGCCAATCGAATCGCGCACCTCGCCCAAGGTATCGGATGCCTCGGAGACAGAACTTGCCAACGAATCCCGAGTCTGGGTTGCCTTGTCCTTTAAATCGACTCCGGCATCCTTGGCAATGCTGGCAACGGTCTCGCCCACCGTGGAGACAAATTCCGAGTTGATCTGCTCCTCGATGGTGCTTGCGCCGGTGTCGGTAACCTTGGGCGCAATAGCGCTCTTCTTCTCATTGACGTAGTACGTAAGCTTGGGCTGATGGTAGTTGCCGTCGAGCATCGAAACCAGGTTATCCGAGAAGTTCTTGGGGATTACGATGGCCGCATAGTACTCACCGCTCTCGACGCCCTCCTTGGCATCGGCCGCCGAGTCAACGAAGGTCCAGCCCAGCTGATCGTTCTCCTTGAGCTGATCGACGACCTGGTCGCCCGCGTTGAGCTCGCCCACCAAGTCGTTTTGGGTGCCCCGATCGTTGTTGGCGATGGCAATCTTGATGCCCTGAGTATTTCCATACGGATCCCAGTTTGCCACGATGTTGTACCAGGCATACAGTGAGGGAATAACGCACACGCCGAGGGTAACCACCAAGGCAACGGGGTTCACAAGCAGTCGCTTAATGTCGCGCTTAAAAATCGCAAAGGAGACCTTTGCATTGGATAGTTTGCTGCCGAGACTCACGCTTGGACCATCCATCCTGTCGTTGAATCGAATCGTATTATCGATAACCATTGTACGTAGGCGCTTTAGCGTCTCAGAGCACAATGGTATTGAGTTTTGCGGGTAGCAATATACTACGAAGATTAGTTAGCGTACAGTTGTACAGTATCTTAAATTCCCGCAGCTCCCAAAACCACAACCCACACAAATTAGCAATCCGACTAGTCATTGGGGACGTTCTTAAACGACTAGTCAAACAAGAACGTCCCCAACGACTAGTTTGGACCACGGTAACATCGATGTTTTAGCAATGCCAGCGAGCGGGCGCCAGAGCGAACAAATTGGCATGAAAAGAGGACGGCATAGACCTTCTGGTCATGCCGTCCTCTTTGAATGACAAGTTGTCGCTCTGGCGCCCGCGCAGCGTCGACTGGTCCGCCGTTCGTTAGAACGGCGGAACTGAGGGCAGCGTCGAGCCGTTACGCGGTTTGGTAAAACCGCGTAACTACCTAACTACATCAAGTTGCAGACAGCTGCCGCGAAGGCTACGGGGTCCTCGGGGAGGATGCCCTCGACGAGCAGAGCCTGGTCATAGAGCAGACCGGAGTACTGCTTGATCTTGTCGGCGTCGCCCGCCTTCTGAGCAGCGACGAGCTTGGAAAAGACCGGGTGCTTGGCGTTGAGCTCGAGCACGCGCTGGCTCTTGGGCATACCGTCGGGCGCGCCCTCGGGACCCTTCTGGAGCACCTTCTCCATCTCGAGCGAAAGCGGGCCCTCGGTGGTGATGCAGGCGGGGGCATCGGTCAGGCGCGCGGAGACGGCAACCTTCTCGACCTTGTCGCCGAGCGCCTCCTTCATGGCGCTAAAGAGGTCCTCGTTCTCCTTGGTGGCGTCCTCGGCCTCCTTTTTCTCGTCCTCGGTCGCCAGGTCAAGATCACCGGTCGCGACGTTCTTGAGCTCCAGATGACGATCCTCGACCTCGGGCTCGGCACCATCGGCAACGGCCTTCTCGGCAGCCTCGCGGGCAGCATCGTCCTCGTAGATCTTGGGCATATCGGCGGCAACGTACTCACGCATGGCCTGGAACGTGAACTCATCCACATCCTGCGTCAGCAGCAGCACGTCATAGCCGCGGTCGAGCACGCCCTTTACCACGGGCATCTTGGCCAAACGCTCACGCGAGTCGCCGGCGGCGTAGTAGATGGCCTTCTGATCCTCGGGCATGCCCTTGGCATACTCGGCCAGGGTAATCATCTTCTGCTCCTTGGCAGACCAGAACAGCAGCAGGTCCGCGAGCTCATCGGCCTTCATGCCATAGCTCGAATAGATGCCGTACTTAAGGCCGCGGCCAAAGTTCTCAAAGAACTTCTCGTAGGCCTCGCGGTCGTTGTCACGCATATCCTCAAGGTCAGCGGTAATCTTCTTCTCGACACGCTTGGCGATGGCCTTGAGCTGACGGTTCTGCTGCAGCGTCTCACGCGAAATATTGAGCGTCACGTCGGCAGAGTCCACGACACCGCGCACAAAGTTGTAGTAGTCGGGCAGCAGGTCGTCGCACTTCTCCATAATCAGGACGTTGGAGCTGTAGAGCGCCAGACCCTTCTCGTAATCTTTGCTGTACAGATCGAACGGCGCGCGGCCCGGCACAAACAGCAGAGCGTCATACTCGAGCGTGCCCTCGGCGTGGAAGCTGATGGTGCGCGCAGGATTATCAAAGTCGTGGAACGTAGACTTGTAGAACTCGTCGTAGTCCTTCTGCTCAACATCGGAGCTGCGCTTTTTCCAGATCGGCGTCATAGAGTTGACGGTCTCGAGCTCCTGATAGTCCTCGTACTCGGGCTTGTAATCCTCCGGCGCATCCTCGGGCTTGGGCTTTTGACGGCTCTTGGACACCATCATCTGGATCGGGTAGCGCACATAGTTGCTGTACTGCTGAATCAGGCTCTTGAGGCCCCACTCGGTCAGGAAGCGATCGTAGGTCTCGGCCTCGCCGTCAGCGTCGAGCTTCTCGTTCTCGCGCAGCGTCAGGATGACATCGGTACCGTGCTCGCCGCGCTCGCCGTCCTCGATGGTGTAGCCCTCAAGACCGTCCGACTCCCACACATGGGCGACATCCTCGCCATAGGCGCGGCTCACGACCTTCACATGGCTGGCGACCATAAAGGCCGAGTAGAAGCCCACGCCAAACTGGCCGATGATGTCGACATCCGAACCCTGCTGCTCGGCGTTCTCGGTCTTAAATTCCTCGGAGCCGGAATGGGCGATGGTGCCCAGGTTGCGCTCGAGTTCCTCGGCGGTCATGCCAATGCCGTTATCTGAGATGGTAATGGTGCGGGCGTCTTTATCAAAGGAGACGCGAATAGCCAGGTCGCCCTGGTCGAGCTTGACGCTCGGGTCCTGCAAGCTCTTAAAGTTGAGCTTGTCGACGGCATCGCTCGCGTTGGAGATAAGCTCGCGCAGGAAGATTTCCTTATTGGTGTAGATGGAGTTGATCATAAGGTCGAGCAGTTTTTTGCTCTCGGTCTTAAATTGACGCATGTGCAGTCCTTTCGCGCTACCCCTGCCCGCAAAAACGGCCCGGTTGCCCGAGCCGCATTGCAGACCTGCTATGTTCAGACTTAGATTTTATAACCCATTAGCGCGCATATATACATACAGAATCGAAAAACTGTATGTTGGAACACCCATGCGTCGATTGCCAAGGAGTGTCCCCAACTGCCAGCAGAAAAGGAACGTCCCTATCTGTCGCCCATGCGCTTGGCCATCCAGGCATGAGGCTGGCCTTCGTCTTCGTAGTCCACCGGCGCGATCTGCGTGTAGCCCGCCTTTACATAGAGCGGCAGCACGTACTCCTGTGCATGCAACTTTATGAGCTTGGCGCCAGCATCGCGCGCAGCAGCTTCGCTGGCTTCGACAATCTTGCTTGCCAGACCGCGACGGCGCATGGTGGACAGCACGGCGACGCGCCCCATAATATAGGTCTCCCCCGCCGCAACGCCTTCGTCCAAGTCGCACGCCGGCGAAACCGGAGCCTCTACATCTGCCGCGCGCTCCAGTTCCTCGGGAAACACGCGCGAGCAGCCGGTAAGTTGACCATCCACGTACAGCGTCACATGAATGCAGTCAGAAGCCTCATCGATCTGGTCGAACTCGATTTCATAACCCTGTTCGTCCACAAAGACGGCGCGGCGCACCAACGACGCATCCTCAAAGCATCCCGTCTTAATTTGAATATCCATGGTCGCCCCTCCGTTCAAAGCAAACGTTAGGGACAGATTTTAGCGAAAATGAGCGCCTCGCACGCTAAACTTGGCCCGCGCCTTTGCCAGGCAATCGTAATGGCGAACATTGTGGGCGTCGCTTGCGATAAAGCTGTACAGGCCCTCGTCAAACAGGCGCTGCGCCGGCTTTTTCTCGCGACCAAAGCGCCCACCCGCAATAAAATCAGCCGAAGCCTGCAGTTTGCAACCCATATCGACCAGATGCTCGGCAATGCCCACATCCTTTTGAATAGCGCGATAACGCTCGGGATGGGCAATAATCACTTGGTAACCGCGGCACTGTAGGTCGTAGATCGTGTTCTCGTATTCCTCAAAGTCATACGAATCGGCACGTGTCGAGAGCTCAAGCAAAAACTCATTCGACCCGTCAAAGTGCAGGCGATCGGCCCATTCGATGCCCAAATCCATGAGCTTGGCATGATTGACCTCAAAGCCCATCTGCAAATGCATATCGCCCGCATGCGCGCAAAGCAGTCGAAAGGCCTCCCACATTTTTTCAAAGTCAAAATATGGGTCCCGGCAGTGCGGCGTGCACACCATGTGCGTTACGCCGACGGCGCGGGCCGCCTCGAGCATCGCCAAGCTTTGCTCGAGGTTCGCCGCGCCGTCGTCAACACCGGGCAGGATATGGCAGTGGATGTCTCTCATATCGCCCTCTTATCTGCGTCGTTGCTTATTTCTTAAAGCGTTTCGCCTTCGCAGGGGTGCCCGTTGCAGCCGCTCCGCCGACAGCGGGATTGACCCCAGCCGCAGCGTCGTTCTGCCCCTTATCCCCGCCATAATACGAGTAATAGTAGTCGTGGCTCGAAGTCTCGCAGCAGTTCATGACCGTACCGATCACGTTGACCTCGGCCTTGTTGAGCTGATCGAAAGCAGCGAGGATCTCATTGCGCTTGGCAAAGTCCTGACGGATGACATAGATGGTGCCGTCGGTGATCGCAGCGACTTCGGCAGCGTCAACGAACGTACCCACAGGCGGCGTATCAAAGATGACGTACTGGTACTTTTCCTCCAGCGCGGCGACAAGCTTGGCAAAGCGGCGCGAGGCGATGATGTCTGCCGGATTGGGAATGCGCGGCTCGGCGTCGAGGAAGAAGAGGTTGGGCTGGTCGGTGTCGATAACGGCCTCATCGATCGACATCTGATCGGAAAGAACGGCGTACAGGCCGCCGGCACGATGGATGCCCAGCATGTTGGCAAGCGTACGATGGCGCATGTCGCACTCAACGAGCAGAACGCTCTTGCCGCTGGTTGCGATGGCCTGGGCCAAGTTGAACGCAATGGTGGACTTGCCCTCGTTGGGAATGGAGGAGGTCACCGTAATGGACTTGATGGGCGTATCGACACTCGCAAAGCGAATGTTGGCGAGCAGCGTCTTGGCTGCGTTGTCAAAGGCGAGGGTATCGCCGGTTTTCTTTTTACGGGCCATGGATTACTTACCGCCCTTCACAACGGGGAAACGGCCGATGACGGGCACGCCGAGCAGCTCGACGGCGTCATCGACAGAACGGACGCGCGTGTTGAGCATGTCGAGCAGCACAACAATCGCGACAGCGACAAACAGACCGGCCAGAGCGGCAACTGCAATGTAGAGCTTGCGGTTGGGGCCGCTGGGCTGGGTGGGAACCTTTGCCTTGTCGATGACGTTGACGGCCTGGGCGGCGTCGACGTCCTGGGCGACGGTAGAAACCGAGTTGGCCATGGCGTTGGCGACAGCGGCAGCGCCATCGGGGCTGGCACCGGTCACAGACAGCGAGATAACGCGGGTCGTGGTCTCGCTCGTAACGCTTACCTTATAGTCGGCCAGGCTGGAAAGGCCCAGCTCCTTGGCGGCACCGCTCTTGACGCTATCGCTGTCGAGCAGCGTGGCGATGTCGTTGGAGAGCATCTGGCTTGCAGACAGATCGTTGTAGTAGCTCGTCTGGCTGCCATCGGTCTTGGCGAGAATGTACATGCTCGTCGTGGCGGTGTAGGTGTTGTCCATCATGGTGAAGGAGACGACGCCCATGGCGATCGCGCAGACCACCGGAAGGGCGATGACCAGCTTGAGGTGCTTTTTTAGCAGCTGGAACAGTTCAAGAAGGGTCATGCAGCTTGCCTTTCATTTCCCTAGTTCGTATCGACAAAACTGCTCGTATAATATCGTATCTTTCTGCCATGTCCGAACTCTATACATAAGATACAGCGTCCGCGTGTAAGTTGCGCAACAACTAACGCGGCAGCGGAGGCGCATCGTCTAATCCTCGATTTTTGCCATACCGCTACGCGAACGGTCCCTCTTGTTGCACGGGAAACGTTACCGAAATGGTGGTTCCCACGCCCGGTTCACTCGACAGATCAATCGCGGCATGATGGTACAGAGCGGCGTGCTTGACGATCGCCAAGCCCAGGCCGGTTCCGCCACGCGCCTTAGAACGACTCTTGTCCACACGGTAAAAACGCTCGAACACTTTACCCTGCTCCTCGGGCGCAATACCGATACCCGTGTCGGCAACAGATAGGTACGGATGGCCCTCATCGTTGGTCCCGCAGCGCAGCGTGACCGTACCGCCAGGTCGGTTGTAGCGAATGGCGTTGCTCGCCAGGTTATAGATCAGCTCGTCGATCAGGCGCGACACGCCTTCGATCACCACGGGCTTCGTCTCGTGCCCAATGGTCACATTCGACTGCCGGGCAACCTGCTCAAGACGATGTTCTACCGTCAACATGGCGCGAGAGAGCTCGATGGGCTCTGTGGACCCAATGGGCACCGCCTCGCCATCGCTCGCACGCTCCGCCTCATCCAAGTTGGAAAGCGTGAGGATGTCGTTGACGAGCGCTGCCAGGCGGCCCGCCTCGCGGTAGATGCGGCCGCCAAAGTTGCGCAGGTCATCCTCGCCCTCAACCATGCCGTTTGCAATAAGCTCGGCATAGCCCGAAATCGCGGTAAGCGGGGTCTTGAGCTCATGAGTGATATTGGCCGTGAACTCGCGACGCATGCGGTCGTTATCGGCCAGCACTGCCATCTGGCGTTTAAGCTCCTGGCGCTGCGACTCAATGCGCTCGAGCATGGGAACCATCTCGGTGTAGGCATGTTCATAGCTGCGGCGCGGGTGGTCCAGATTGACCTCTTGCAGCGGCGCAATAATGGCACGGGATTCGCGGCGCGCAAGGAAAAACGAGAGCACCGCGCCCGCCGCCGCAATAAGCAGCATCGGCGCCACCAGCGAAAGCAAAATCGCCGCGACGCCAGGCTGGGCCTGTGCCAAACGAACAACCTGACCGTTATCAAGGGCGACGGCGCGATATAGCATAATCTCATCGAGCGTGGTGCTCGAGCGCTCCGCGGAGCCCGAACCGCTCTCAAGGGCCTCAATGACCTCGGGGCGATCGCCATGGTTGGGCAACGCGGAAGGAGACGCCTCGTTGTCATAGGCGACCGATCCATCCCTGTTGATCAGCGTGATACGAAGGTCCTCGCGATCGAGGCTTCGCAAGAATGCGATGGGTTCTTTTTGCTCGTTTAAGGCGGCGGCAATAAGCTCGGTTTCTTGCGAAAGATTGGCACTCGTGGCATCTGCCAAGGTGTTTTGCACAAAGAACGCGCCCAACACCGTAAACGCCAAAATGACGGACATAGCGCAGACAAATATCGTCGCAAACACGCGATGCGAGAGCGTGTGTTTTCCCTGAGGGGCAAAGACCACGGATTACTCCTCCGATGCGGCGTCCGCAATGCCGGCATCTTCGGTATCGCTACCAGCGGAAGGCTCGGCCAGGCGATAACCCACGCCGCGCACCGTCTCGATAGCGCCGGCACGCTCGCCGAGCTTTTGTCGAAGCGTCTGCACGTGAACGTCGACGGTACGTGAGCCGCCATCGAAGTCCCAGCCCCACACGCTCTGCAGCAGCGACTCGCGGGTAAAGACCACGCCGGGCTTGCGCATAAGATATTCGAGCAAATCGAACTCGCGCAAGGTGAGTTTGAGCGGCTCGCCGGCAACGGTCACTTCGCGATGGCTGGGCGAAAGCACGATATCGCCCACGCTGAGCACATCGCTCGCCTGTTTGACCATGCCGCCGCGGCGCAGCAGCGCACGGCAACGGCTGGCGAGTTCCATAAGCGAGAACGGCTTGGTCAGGTAATCGTCGGCACCGCCATCGAGCGCCATGACCTTGTCGAGCTCGGTGTCCTTGGCGGTGAGCATCATAATGGGCACCGTCGCCGTCAGGCGATCGGCACGCAGACGACGCATAATCGCCAAGCCGTCGGTATCGGGCAGCATGATGTCGAGCAGCACGGCATCGGGCACCCGTCGCGCCACGGCGGCCTTAAACTCGCCATCGCACGAAAAGCCCTCGGCCTCGATTCCCTGCTTGCGCAGTGCATAGACCGTCAAATCCCTGATGTTGTCATCGTCCTCGACGTAATAGATCATGTTGAACCCCTTTTGCGGCCGGCACGACCGCATCTTAACCCTAAAGGCGCCTGTACTAGATGGTATCAGCCAAAACGGCCCGTCAAATAATCCGCCGTGCGCGGATCGGTCGGATTTTTGAAGAGCTGGGCCGTGGGCGCATGCTCCACCAGCTCGCCCAGCAAAAAGAACGCGACCGAGTCGGAGATGCGCGCAGCCTGCTGCATGTTGTGCGTAACGACCACCAGCGTGCAGGTCTCCTTGAGCTCGCAGGCCAGCTGCTCCACCACTAGCGTCGATACGGGGTCGAGCGCTGAGGTCGGCTCGTCCATCAGCAGAATGTCGGGCTGCACGGCCAGCGCGCGGGCGATGCACAGACGCTGCTGTTGGCCGCCCGAAAGACCCAGACCCGATTCCCTGAGCTTGTCCTTGACCTCGTCCCACAGCGCGGCGCGTCGCAGGGAGTCTTCGACCAGCTCGTCGAGCGCGACGCGGTCGCGCACTCCCATGCCGCGAGGACCGTAGGCGACGTTGTCGTAGATGCTCATGGGAAACGGATTGGGGCGTTGGAACACCATACCCACGCGCTGGCGCAAGCGGCAGATATCGTAATCGCCCAGGATATTCTGGCCGTCGAGTGCAATCTTGCCTTCAATGCGGCAATCCTTGATACCGTCGTTCATACGGTTAAAGCAGCGCAGCAGCGTCGACTTTCCGCAGCCCGAAGGCCCGATGAACGAGGTGATCTGCTTGTCACGAATTTTGATGCTCACGTCCTTGAGCGCATGATGGTCGCCGTAAAACAGGTCAAGGCCTTCAACATCGATGCGCGTCGGCGAGGCGGCAAGGTCCTGCGCCGTGGGGCGAGTCGCATCCCCAACTTCGCGCTCGTGCGCGGCCTCGGCCTGCGCCTCTATGAGTTCCTCAAGCTCCGTAGGCTCCATCGCCGCAGCAGCCGTCATACCGCATACCTCCATATCGATATCAATTCAGCAGTATCGATGGTAGAAATCGCGGCTCATACTCACGTGAGCGCATTGTCAAGTGTTTGTAAGGGCACGCTGGCTATGCAGCGGGCAGTGCAATGGTAAACACCGTGTGCTCGGGCGTCGATTCGCATGCAATGGTGCCGCTGTGTGCCGCGACAATCTCCTTGGCGATGGCAAGACCCAGGCCGGCGCCACCGCGATTGGTCGCGCGCGCCGCATCCAGGCGATAGAACTTCTCAAAGATCACCTTGAGCTTAGCCGCCGGAATCGGATCACCCCGATTGATAAAGCGAATTCGCACGCCGCCGTCATCTTGGCGCCCAGCCTCAATCGTGATGGTCGATCCTTCGTAGCTATAGGCGATAGCGTTTTTCATGATGTTGTTGAACACGCGAGCCATCTTGTCGCCATCTACGAGTACCGTCAGGTCCTCACGCACATCAACTTGGACATCTTTGTGCTGCTCATTGAGAATGGGATAGAACTCATCGGCCACCTGCGCCAGTAGCAATCCCAGATCGACGTAGCCGCGCGTGAGCACAATATCGTGGAAATCAAAGCGCGTGATGTCGAAGAACTCCTCAATAAGCGCGTCGAGTCGGTGCGCCTTGTCGAGCGCCACGCCTGTAAAGTGCGCGCGCTGCTCAACCGGCAGGTCGGGCGCCTCCTGCAACAGCGAGAGGTAGCCCACCACGCTGGCAAGCGGTGTGCGCAGGTCATGCGCCAGGTATGTGACCAAATCGTCCTTGCGGTGTGACTCGTCACGCAGGGCTTGCTGGACTTTGTGCTCGCGGTCGCGCACACGGTTGAGCACACCCTCGACCTCCAGGAAGTCGCCGTCGATGTTGTCCCACGCGTCGGGATGATCGATCAGACGGTCCTGAATACGGGCGGCAAGCACGCGGTCGGAATGCCGCTCACCCTGCTCATAGCCCTGGTAGTACAGAGCGCGGCCGCAAAAGAACAGGACGCACACGGCGAGCGCCAAGACAAAGCCAAGCATGTTGAATACAAAGCCGGCATCGAACAGCACCGGTCCCTCAATGCCACCGAGCGCCATGGCGCCGATTGCCAGCGTCATGACCCACGCGGCACCGCCGATCACCACGCAACGGCGCACGATTTCAAAGCGATCGATCAGCAAGAAGCCGATGAGTAGCACCGCCAAGATACCGGCGATGTTACCAATGCCGATTAGCAGCAGACTCAGCAAAAAGAGCAGCACCGTCGCAAGCGCGCGATTATCGACGACCGCCCTTACGTATTCAAAGAGTCGATCGGGCACCTCGAACACCTGCTTATCGTCTTTTGTCATGTCCATGTCCTCGCAAACAAAGGCGTTATTCGATGATATAGCCGACGCCCCAAACGTTTTTGATAAAACGCGGCTTCTGAGCGTCGTCACCGATCTTTTCGCGCAGGTGACGAATGTGTACCATCACCGTATTGTTGGAGCCGGGCATAAAGTCCTCGTTCCACACCGCGCGGAACAGGTCCTCCACGGGCACCACGCTGCCGCGATGCTCGGCCAGATACAGCAAGATGGAATACTCGATGGGCGTGAGGCGCACCGGCGCACCGTCCACCGTCACGGAACGAGCGTCACGGTTGATCTCGAGGCCGTCGAGCTGGAGGGTCGGCGACTCGGTCGCCTGCGCGCGGCTGCCGTAGCTGGTGTAGCGGCGCAACTGAGCATGAACGCGCGCGATGAGCTCCAGCGGGCGGAACGGCTTGACCACGTAATCGTCCGCGCCAAGAGAAAGGCCTTCGATCTTATCCTGCTGGGCATCGCGTGCCGTCAACATAATTACGGGATAGGTATGGCCAGCACGGATGGTACGCAGCAGCTCGAAGCCGTCAATATCGGGCAGCATGACATCGAGCAGTGCCAGGTCAAACTCTTGCTCCAGAATTGCCTTGGCCGCATCGGCCCCGCTGTAGGCGATCTGGACGTCAAAGCCCTCCTTTGTAAGGTAGATACCAACCAGGTCGGCGATGGCCTTCTCGTCATCAACTACCAGTATGCGCTCGTTCATGCGTGCTCCTCTCG
>CABRGB010000022.1 GCA_902470345.1 uncultured Collinsella sp. | reverse complement strand
TCACAACATTCGATGAAAATCGCGATTTTGCCGAAAAACGTCGAATGTTGTGATGCTTTGCGCTCCGGGCAGGCCGCCCTTCGGGTTCGGCCACCACAGAGGGGCCAGACGCCTTTGTGGCGATTGGATCCCAACGGCCTGCGCCTTGGTATACCATGTACGCCGTTCACGAATACACCCCACGCCGTCGCACAACCCAGAAAGGCCCCCATGGACACCACCTTCAGCCACATTAAAGCCGTACTCTGCGATATCGACGGCACGCTGCTCACGAGCCAGCACACGGTGTCCCCGCGCACCGTGGCGGCGATTCGCGCTCTGCGCGAGCGCGGCGTGCTCTTTGGCCTGTGCACCGGGCGCGACGCCCAGGCGACCGAGGCCATGTTTGGGCTCTGGGGTATCGAAGGCCTGGTAGACGTGCTGGTGGGCTGCGGCGGCGCCGAAGTCATCGATCGTGCGCACGGCATCAACGAGCTGAGCTATCCGCTGCCGGGCGAGACCATCGCGCGCATTTGCGAGCACATGGCAGACCTGCCGGCAACGCCCGTTTGCCCTCGGGACGGCGTGCTCTATGTGCCCGAGAGCAATGCGTGCGTCGAGCACTTGTCGCGTGTCGACGGCGTGCCCTACAAGGTGGTCGACTTTTCCGAGTTTTTGCGCGAGCCGCAGGCCAAGGTGATGTTTACCATGGCGCCCGAGGCGATGCCGCAGGTCATCGAGCGGGCGTCGACGCTCGCCGACGACACTGTTAAGGCTGCGGCTCTGCAGACCACGCAACGGCTCTACGAGTTCATGGATCCGCGCGTGTCCAAGACGCGCGGCCTTGTGCGCGTGGCGGAGCTCAACGGCATGGAGCTCCAGAACATCTGCGTGTTTGGCGATGCCGATAACGACACCTGCATGGTGGCTGACGCCGGCGTGGGCGTGGCCATGGCAAATGGCAGCGACGCCACCCGTGCCGCCGCCGACTTTGTAACCGCGAGTAACGACAAAGACGGCATCGCGGTCTTTGTCGAGGAGCATCTGCTGTAGCGCCGGGGGAGAACCATCACAAAGGGGACAGGCGCCTTTGTGGTGGCCTCAGGCGATTTGGGCGAATTGGTACCTAAAATCTGTGGGAAAATTCAAATATTGTTGTCTGAACATCATGCTTCTAACCACCGATGGGTTTAAGATATTCTCATCAATTTGGTAGGATATTCATCCCGGTTAATGACCTACCGTTCACGGTCAATTTTCGACTGTTTACAGGATGTTTACTCTTGAGCAAAATGTTGTGCAAATAAATCTAATGCCATTAAAAAATGATGGGCAACTAAATTACCAGTAGAAACAAAAAATAGATAGCGAATAAACGAAGGTAAATCTGAGCAATTGTCAAGAGAATTGACAATTCGCTACAAAACTATCGGTTTATTTGCCCAGATGTCCAAACAATCGTTAGAATAGCCATTACTAAGCGTGCGCAATTACAGATTGCGCAGATACGTTTGATAGTGAAAGAGCAAGATCGCGGTCTCTTGGGGAGGAGACATCGATGAAAGCAAATTCAGACAAATCTAAGCAGAGTAATAAAGCGACGCGCCGTGTGCTGGCAGGCGTTTTGTGCGGAGCCTCCGTGTTGAGCCTGGTACTGTCGCTCGTCATGCCTCCAATCTCGCAGGCCATTGCCAACGATGCCCAGACGGTTTCTGCCGAGGAAGCTGTGATGGGGGAGGGTTCCTCAAGTGAGTCTACTGGTGTAGACAGCACCGCTAACGGGGGTGCCGAAAAGCAGATTAGCGATGATGCCGAGAATGGCGCGAGCGAAGACGCCGCTGCCGCGGGACTGCCGTCCGACGACGCGGAGGCCAAGGGCGCCGCGCAGCCTTCCGATACACAGCCTTCTGATGATGAAACTAACGATGAAAACGCTATCGCTCCCGCTACCGTCAGTGCCGATGGCTATAACGAGGTGAAAGGTAATATTGCTGAGACGTTCACCAATGGCGGCAAGTTCCGACTGACGGATTTTGCCTATTCGGATAAGCAGATCACCATCACCAAAGACACTGCTATCGATCTTGCGGGACACATGCTCTACCGTGGTTCCGGCAACAAAGACTCCTTCTTTGTGGTCGAAAATGGAGCCACACTCACTATCGAGGATTTAGGTAAAACAAAAGACGAACAGACCCTGGTCGAAACGACGGCGGGTCATCTTGCGTCTATGGAATGGGAAACAGGAAACGGCTCAAATAGTGGCACTCCTAAGAGTCTTACTTACTTTGAGACCAAGAGCACGCCCAATCAAGATGGACTCGGCACAACCGAGACTACGATCAGGCATGTCGTTACGGGCTTTGGCGCTATTGATGCGGCATCGGACAGCGGTTCCGTAAAGCATGTGGTCACCGTTAAAGAGGGCGGCACGCTCGATCTCAAGGGCGGCATGATTACCACGGCCGCCAATCTGAGCGATGACGGCCATGTGATTTTTTCTGAGGGTAAAGTCAAAATCGAAGGCGGTTACGTCACCAATGGCAACGGCGGTGGCTGGGGCGGTGGCCTGTGCATAACGGGCGAGAAGGCGGGCGCGAATGCCAGTCTCGAAATGACAGGCGGCGTGGTCGCGGGAAACAAGTCGGGTTCTGGCGGCGGCATCTATGCTGACAAGGGAGCCACCCTGAAGCTTACGGGCGGAATTATCTCTGGCAACGCTACGTATGAAAACACTTGCAACAGCGGCGGCAGTCCCGAAAATGGTTATGGCGGCGGCGTCTTTACCAAAAATGCTTGCGTTAGTATCAGCGATTCGGCAAGCATTACTAACAATCGTGTCGATTCCAATATCTCTGAATCGTTTAACAATGGCCTGCTCGGTGGCGGTGGCATTGCATGTGTAAATGGTGGCAAGCTCAGTATAACGGGTGGCTCAGTTACTGCTAACTACTCCCATGAGGCTGGCGGTGGCGTTTACGCTGGTTTTTACAACCAGACCATCGAGTTTGAAATGACTGGCGGCACGATTGCCGGCAACGTGGCGGAGAACGCTGAGGGCGGCGGTTTGCGTATCGCTGGCGGTGACAACACTGGTACGATGGCAACAATTAGCGCTGGTGAGAACAGCAAGATTTACATTACGAACAACAAGACTATGACGGGTAAGGATCGCGGCGGCGACTGGGGCGGCGGTGGCGTCTTTATCCAGAAGGGCGGCAAGCTCAATATCGTAAAGACGTTGATTGCCGAAAATGAGGCTGGCGGCTGGGGCGGCGGCGTTGGCGCTTGCCCTACGGGCGAAACAATCGTTTCGCATTCCAACGGTGCCGCTATTTATAACAATAAAGATAATAATGGTGAACACTACTCTGCCGGCGGATATGGGAAGAACGAGGATAGTAACTCCGAGTACATTACCGAGCCCTTCAAAAAATCCGGCCATAAGGATTTCTTCCTGGTGCGTAAAAAAGATGGTGCGAACTCGACAATTGCAGTTGTGCTCGGCAAGATGCTCGGCGGCGACTCGGCTGGTTGGCAGGGCACTTGCGACGGCGAGAAGATCACCATTGAGCCAAATGGCGGCGCCGAGGCCAAGTACATGTTCGGTCTTGAGGCCCATCCGACTGCCGATGCCATGGGAAAGGCGCAGACAGCGGCTACGACCATTATCAGTGGTAACTATTCCTACACCCACGGTGGCGGCATCATGACCAACGGCGATCTTGTCGTTGGCGAGGTCAAGGATCTGAGTGTTTATCCGAGCATGAAGCTCAATGCCACCAAGGTGCTTAAAGATGAAAAGGGAATCTCGCAAGGCCTTAGCACGCACAATTACAGATTTAAGTTGCTGCGCCAGGATGGTGACATCGAGCCTTCTTGGAAAGATGACGACACATTTGATATGGGCGATTGCAGTGTTGCGGGCGAGGCGCCTGTTGATCAAACAAACGGCAATATCACCTTCGACTCTGGCAAGGACTATTCTTCGGGACAATACGTTTTCTATCTTGTTGAGGAACCCATCAGCGGCGAAAACGAATTGGATACCAAATTCGACGAGACCATTTACAAGATCGTGGTAAAAGTTGAGGACAATCCATCCGACACTAAATATCTCATGTCGATTCCTATTAATTATTACAAGGTAAAAGAAATAACCGTTTCTAAAAAGACAGAGAAGGATCCCATCTTCAAACCACTTGGTTCCGAAAGCTATTCCGTTGACATCCCACAAGATAGCTCACAAGATAGCACGAAGACTACGGTTACTATCGGTAACAGTAAGAAACCGACCTTTACCAACAAAATCGTGCCCCCCGCCTCCTGGACTCCTAAGGCGACTAAGGTCGTTGAGGGTGGCGAGATGAAGGAGTTTACACTTCAGTTTGCGAAAGACAGCAAATTTAAAAACATCATCGGTACTGCCGTGACCTCTGGTAAAGAAACGAAGCAGACGCTTTCGTTCAAAGACACCACTGATAAAGAGGTTGAGCTCAAGTACTCGCTCGCTGATATCAGGGGTAATCCCGACGACTCGGGCGACTCCACGGGTGGCCCTTCCAAGACCTATACGTACTATGTGCGCGAGAAAACCGACGGTTCGCGGTTCTCGCACTACACGTACGACCACTCGGTCTATAAGTTCACGGTTGTGGCAAGGTATGACACCGAAAAAGGAGAGATCAACTGTGCGGTGACCTACAGGAAGGGAACCGTTGACAAAGAAGGTACGTGGGTAAGCGCCGAGACCGAGGGCCACGAGTTTCCCGACACTATCCCCACCTTCACCAACACCTACTCCACCTCTTTGCCCCTTTCTGGTATGTCGGGCGTCACTCTGACGTACCTTGCCGGCGCGGCGGTGCTTTGCGCTGCTGCGGCCTGGATGCACATTCGTCGCAAGGCGAATGCGAAGGGAGGCGAGCGTCGTGAATAAGAAAGTTTGCTCCTTCCCGATCTTGTTTGCGCTGCTTGCCCTCCTGATCGGCACCTGCGCGGTTGTGTTCCCCGCTTCCGCGCAGGCCGTGCCGACCTCGGCCGGTTCCATCACGGTGAGAGGCACCGTGGCGCGCAGCTACGACGCCTACCAGATCTTTAGCGCCAACGTCGTCGACGGCGACAGCGACGCCAAGATCGCCACCGACCTCGCCTGGGCAAGCGACGCCGTGCGCGACGCCGCGCTGCCTGTGCTGCACAGCGCCGGCATGCCCAATTCCCAGGCCACCGCACAGGAAGCTGCCGAGTGGCTCAACACCGATTCCCACCTTACGAGCGCGCTGAGCGCACAGCTCGCTCGTTCCCTCCAGAGCTCTGACGCCGTGCCCGTGGCCCTTAACGCGGGCACGGCGGCCAAGCTGTCCTGTGGCTACTGGCTCATCGTCGCCGACGACGACGCCATCGCTCAGGGCGAGGTCGGCACCGCGCCGATCATGGCCCTGGTCGGCGGCAGCGCCGTCACCGTCAAGTCCAAGGCGGCGACGCCCAAGGTCCAAAAGCACGTGCTGGAGGACAGCACCGCCGCCTGGCAGAAGGCCGCCGACGCCACGGTCGCCGACGACCTGTACTGGCGCCTCTCGGCCACGGTCCCGGCGGGCCTCACGGCCTACGACACCTATACGGTGCAGTTCGTCGACACCATGAGCGCGGGGCTCGACCCCTCCAAGGTCGCCGCGAGCATGCGCGTGTACGTGGCGGCGGGCACGGACGGCGGCTTCGACACCGTTTCGGCCGACAAGGACGGCCGCGTCGGCACCGACCCCGCGAAGGGCTGGACCGATATCACGGCCCAGTGCGCCACCAAGGTAGCGGCCGACGGCAAGACCTTCACCGTGCGCACCGCCGACTTGATCGCCGCGCTCGGCGGGGCCGACGCCTTCACCGCGGGTGCCCGCGTGGTCGCCGTGTACAATGCGCCGCTCAACAGCGCATGCAACCACGGCATCGCGAAGGGCAACCCCAACGAGGTCTACTTGCGCTACCCGCGCTCTCCCTTTGCTGACCAGTCCGGCGACGCCGGCTTCACCCACACGCCGAGCGACGATGCGTGCGCCTACACCTGGGATCTCGCGCTCACCAAGCGCGGTAGCGATGGCGACAAGCCGCTGCCCGGGGCGGTCCTGAACATCGCCGACGACCGCGGCCGCACGCTAGCGGCTGACGGCACGTGGGATGCAGAGGGTAAGGCCACCGTCACCACGGGCGAGGACGGTCGCGTGGCCGTCTCGGGCGTGGACTCGGGCAAGCTGGAGGTCCGCGAACTCAAGGCGCCCAAGGGCTACACCGCCTTTGAGGGCACACACTCCGTGACGGTCAAGGCCGAGGGTCTGGACGTCGACCAGGTGGCCGCCGCCAAGCCCAAGCTCACCATCACGGCCGAGTCGCCCCTGCGCGCCGACAGCGCGGACGGGTCGACGGGCAGCCTGGAGGCGTCGCTCATTAACACACCCACCGGCACACCCCCTAGCATTACCACCGGAGGCTTTATGCCCTCGACTGGCGATATGGCAATGTTCACCGCGGCCGCCGCAGCGGCCGCCGGAGCTGCGCTCATCGTGGTCGCGCTCCTGGTCAAGCGGGGAAGTGGCAGCCATAAAGAGTAGCTGGCAGCCCCACAGAGAACGGGGCGAGACATAACGAAGCAGATGCTAAGACACAGACAGATGATGATCGATCGAATGAGAACCAACCGGAAAACGGAGGAAAAGAAGATGAGCATGAGCAAGAACATCGCACGCCTGGCAGTAACCGCCGGCCTCACAGCAGCGCTGAGCTTTGGTGGAGTCATGGCGCCGGTGAGTATGGCGTTTGCGGCGGAGGGTGCCGCCCCCAGCTATTCGCTCACGATTAACCAGGCCGCGGGCAATGGCCACACTTTGTTCAAGGCGTATCAGATTTTTACTGCTGACGTTATGGACGGAAAGTCCGGTAAGGTTACGTCCAACGTTGAGTGGGCGAGTGGTGACGCAAGGGATGCGGTCCTGGACGAGCTTGTTAAAAATAACGCCCCTGGAATTACCAAAAAATCGACCGCTTCTGATGTTGCCGACTACCTTTCCAAGATCACTGATACCACTGATACCACGAGTTTGCCGCAGGGCAGCATCCTTAACGAGATTGCCTTGGCTGTAGAGAAGCGTGTTACCGCTACGGGCAATCCCTTTGCTGCCGGTTGCACTTTCACCACTACGAGCGCCGGCTACTACCTGTTCATGACCGATACCGACTCGCTCAAGACGAAAGAGAAGCAGACCGGTACCTCGCCGATCTTTGCGGTCGTGGGCGGCGGCGCAGTGAGCGTTACCGAGAAGACGGGCATCCCGACCGTGACGAAGCAGATCAAGGACGATGCTACGGGCGTCGATTGGTTTGACAAGGCGGACTCCCAGATGGGTCAGACCGTTCAGTACAGGCTGACCGGCACGGTTGCAAACAATGTCGACACGTTCGGCACCTACTATTATGAGTTCTACGATGAGCTGTCTGCCGGTTTGACTGTTGATGAGTCCTCTGTCAAGGCTGTGATTGGTGAGACTCCTATCAAGCCTACTTCTGTGACCGTGTCTAATTCCGATTCAAATGACAAGACGGTCTTGAGCGTAAAGTTTAAAGATCTTAAGGCTGCCGCCGGGGCGGCCGGTGTCACTGTTGACGAGAACACAAGGGTCGTTGTCAGGTACAGCGCCAAACTCGACCCGAATAACTCCCAGCATGTCGTTGTCGGTGGCACGGGCAACTCCAACGCCGTCAAGCTCATCTACTCCAACAACCCTGGCCACGATACCAAGGGTGAGTCTGTGTCCGACACCGTGCGCGACTACACCTATGCGCTCAAGCTCGTCAAGAAGGACGCGACTGATGAGAATAAGAAACTTGCCGGCGTAAGGTTCACCATCTGTGCCACTAATCCCGACGATACTACATCCAAGGGCATGTATGTCCAGGATAATGGCTCCCTCGATAAGGAGCCTTATGAGTTCACGACCACCGACTCCGGCGAGATTAACGTCAAGGGCCTCGATGCCGGCACCTACACCGTCAAGGAAACCCATACGCTCGCCGGCTACAACACCATCCCCGATTTCACCTTCACCATCAAAGCCACTGGCCTCGACAAAGCAGAGGGCGTGGGAGAAAACAAGCTCACGGTCAAGACGAGCACCAAGGGTTCCAATTTGGTCGAGGTTGACACGACCAACACGGATAACGGTACTGCTGCTTTGATTGTCAAAAACAAGCAGGGCTCCGGTCTCCCCCTCACCGGTCTTAACGGCGTGACCTTCACTTGGATCGCTGGTGGCGCGGTGCTGTGCATCGGCGTGGCGCACCTCATCCGCAGCCGTAAGCAGGCTGAGGAGTCCGAGCAGGAGTAACGCTCACTCACCCATCCCTTTGGCAGGTGGGATGTGATGGCCATGAGACTTGCGGACACTTTTCTCGTCTATCCACGTTCTTGCTTTGCCATTCACTTTTCGGGGCAGACTCCGCACTGGAGTTTGCCCCGTTCTTTTTGAACAGCGCAGCCGGGGCGCCGTCGCTCGTATGATCGAGCGTATGATTAGCGAACAAATGTTTGCAAATATTGCGTTTACCAGCTGTAAGTGCGAGTGCTCGCAGTAAAATACCCTTACGACGCATTCCGTGCGCGGGCGGCCGACGACTCGATCGGAGGTCCCCAAATGCTGAAATTCCTTAACGCGCTCGCCGCCCTCGCGGCGGTAGGCTCGTTCGTCATCGCGTTTCTTGACTCGTATGAGGTTCGGTTTAAGGTCCGTAGGCGCACGCGCGGTGCGGACGGTAGAAGGCATTTGCGCTGCAACAAGCGCAAATAAGAATGCCCGGGGTTAGAGGCCCGGGCATTTAACAAAACCAGAAAACTAGGCCGCCCGCGCTTTCGAACACTTACGCGGGATGCGTCGTTTTCTATTGCCATTGTATCCCGAATCGCCCCGCCGATCCGGGACATTTTGAAAACTCAAATGCTGGCTTATCCTCGACTGGACGGTGCAGCCTAGCGGCGTTGTCCGGCGCGGAAGCTTGCTAATCGGCTATTATTTGTTTAGACAACCTGAGCTGTAAAGGAGTGACCGGTGATGGTGCAGGGCGCCAAACATATGAAGAGCAATAGCGTCGCGGCCAACGGTGGCTCAAGCCCTCAGCCCAAACCTCAACCAAAACCCAAGCGCCGTTGCAAGCGACTGCCGCGCTGGGCCGACCGGCTCATCACCGTCGTCATCATCCTTATTGGCGTGGGCCTTATGACTTGGCCGTGGATCTTGGACCGGCTCGAGGCCTCGGGTGTGTTCAACCAGATTAGTACCGTGTCCAGCACTGTGGACGCGCTCTCCGAAGAGGAGCGCGAGCACATCCTGCTTCAGGCGCGCTCCTATAACGAGCAACTTGCCGGCGAGGCCACCGAGCTTCCCGCCGACCAGATCGAGCCCTACGACCAGCAACTCATCTTTGACCGCGACCCCATGATGAGCTGGGTCGAAATCCCCTCCATCGACGTGAGCATGCCTATCTACCACGGCACGAGCGAGGAGGTCCTCATGGCGGGCGTCAGCCACCTGGAGGGCACGAGCCTGCCGGTGGGCGGCACCTCGACGCATTGCGTGCTCACCGCGCACTCGGGCATGCGCAACCTGAGCATGTTCGACGACATCCATTCGCTGGAGCCCGGCGACCTGGTTCTGCTGCACACCATGAACAAGACGCTCGCCTACAAGATGGTGGACTCCGAGGTCGTGCTGCCCGAGGAGATGGAGTCGCTGACCATCGAGGCGGGCGCCGACAAGGTGACGCTCGTCACCTGCACGCCCTATGGCGTGAATGACCATCGCCTGCTGGTGCATTGCGTGCGCACCAAGTACAACAAGAAGGACGTCGACAAGCAAAAGTCGCTAGCCGGCCGCCACTGGGGCAAGCGCGAGTTTGCCGTGCTTATCGTGGTCGTAGCCATTGTGCTGTTGCTGCTGGACATCGTGATCCACGCGGTCCGCAAGCGCCGCAAGGCCAAGGCCTCGGCATAAGACATCGTTCAGAACCGCCGCAAAGGGGACAGGCGCCTTTGTGGCGGTCGGGGCTTCCAAACCATCACAACATTCGATGAAAATCTCGATTTTGGCGAAAAGTGTCGAATGTTGTGATGGTCTTCGTTGTGGGCGGGATGGTCTTCGTTGTGGGCGGCGCGGTTTTCGCTATGGACGGTGCGGTTTCGCTGCGGAACCGCCGGCCCGCCGCTTGCCAGCCCGCCGCCCTCGTTACGTTTTCGCTGCATTTAGGTAAAGCGCCTGCTCCAAGCGGCGTTGCCTTGTATACTAGAGCGGTTTATCTGTTATGCGGAAGGGAGCGCCTATGGCACTCAGCGAGAAAGACGTGCGCGGCATCGCCGAGTACGCAAAGATCGCACTGACCGATGACGAGCTCACCCAGATGACGTCCTACCTGAACGACGCCGTCCAGATGCTCGAGCCCGTCCTGCAATATGACTTGCCCGACGTGGAGCCCACGTTCCATCCCATCGGAAGCCTGTCCAACGTGATGGGCGATGACCTGCGCGAGCCCGAGCGCGACCTGCCGCTCGACGTTGCGCTCGAAAACGCCGGCAGCGCGCGCGACCGCTACTTCCGCGTGCCGTCCATTTTGGGAGAGGGGGAGAGCGAGTAATGGCGCTAAGCTTCGATTCCCTTACCGCCGCCCAGATTGCCGCGGGCGTTGCCGCCGGCGACTTTACCGCTACCGAGGTGGCCCAGGCCTCCCTTGCCGCCATCGAGGCGCGCGAAGGCGGGGTCCAGGCATTCCTGCAGGTGGCGCCCGAGCTTGCGCTCGAGGCCGCTGCGCGCGTGGATGCCGACCGTGCCGCAGGCAAGCCGCTGCCCCCGCTCGCGGGCGTGCCGCTGGCCATCAAGGACAACATGAACCTCGTGGGCACGCGCACCACCTGCGCTTCCCGCATGCTCGGGGACTACCAGAGCGTCTACACCGCCACCTGTGTCCAGCGCATGCTCGATGCCGGCTGCCTGCCCATGGGCAAGGCCAACATGGACGAGTTCGCCTTTGGCAGCTCCACCGAGAGCTCGGCCTTCCACCGCACCAACAACCCCTGGGATACCGAGCGCGTGCCCGGCGGCTCTTCGGGCGGCTCCGCTGCCGCCGTCGCCGCGGGCGAGGTCGCGCTCTCGCTGGGCTCGGACACCGGCGGCTCCATTCGCCAGCCTGCGTCGCTGTGCGGCGTGGTGGGCTTTAAGCCCACGTATGGCGCCGTGAGCCGTTACGGCGTGGTTGCCTTTGGCTCGTCGCTCGACCAGGTGGGGCCCTTTGGCCGCACGGTCGAGGATGTCGCGCTGGCCATGAACGCGCTTACCGGTGCGGGCCACGATCCGTACGACTGCACCAGCCAGGATTGCGCCGTCGACTTTACCGAGCACCTCAACGACAGCATCGAGGGCAAGCGCGTGGGCATTATCCCTGCGTTTATGGAGGCCGAGGGCCTGACGCCCGAGGTCAAGGCCGCTGTTCAGCGTGCCGCTCAGGAGCTACAGAACCAGGGCGCCGAACTGGTCGAGGTCGACCTGCCGCACCTGGACGCCGCCATCGCCGCCTACTACGTCATCGGCCCGGCCGAGGCGTTCTCCAACCTGGCCCGTTTCGACGGCATCCGCTACGGCTATCAGGAGGAGGGCTGCGCCAACCTGTCCGACCAGAGCTCGCTTTCGCGCGCCCACGGCTTTGGCGCCGAGGCCAAGCGCCGTCAGATGCTTGGCGCCTACCTGCTGAGCTCGGGCGTGTACGACAAGTACTACTACGCTGCGCAAAAGGCCCGCACGCTCATCACGCAGGACTACGACGCCGCGTATGCCAAGGTGGACACCATCCTCATGCCTGCCTCGCCGCGCACGGCCTTTAAGTTTGGCGAGATCAGCGACCCCACGCAGATGTACCTCTCCGACCTGTACACCATCTCGCTCAACATTTGCGGCAACGGCGGTATCTCGGTGCCGCTGGGCCTGGGCGAGGACAGCAAGCTGCCCGTTTCTGTCCAGCTGGTGGGTCCGGCGTTTAAGGACCGTCAGCTGCTCACGTTTGCCCGCGCCCTGGAGCGCGGCTTTGCCGATGCCGCCACGGGTGCGCCCGCGCTTTCCGTCGCGCCCGATTTTGCCGGGAAGGGAGGCGAGCTGTAATGAAGGAGCTTTCCGAGGTCCTGCAGGATTGGGAGGCCGTGATCGGCCTGGAGATCCATACCGAGCTCACCGCACTCGATACCAAGATGTTCTGCAACTGCAAGCTCAGCCACGATGACGAGCCCAATGCCAACGTGTGCCCGGTGTGCCTGGGCCTGCCCGGCGCCCTGCCGGTGCCCAACAAGCGCGCAATCGAGAGCATCGTCAAGGCCGGTCTTGCCACCAACTGCGAGATTCAGCGTCACTCGATGTTCTACCGCAAGCACTACTTCTATCCCGACATGGCCAAGAACTTCCAGACCACGCAGGGTCCGGTCGCCTTTGCCATGTACGGTCACCTGGATCTGGACGTGACCGGTCGCGGTGCCGCCGAGCGCCCCGACTGCGCGTTTGGCGAGGCCGAGGCCCAGAGCCTGGCGAGCGCCTCGGCCAACGCCGAGGGCCTGTCCACGTCCATGACGTCGACCATGCGCGAGGGCAATCAGCGTGCCGGCCATCTGGCCAGCTATGACGCGTCCAACCTGCAGATGCCCGAGCGTCGCGAGGACGGTTCCTACACGGTGCCCATCCGCATCCTGCGCATCCACATGGAGGAGGACGCTGCCAAGATGGTGCACGTGGGCGGTGCCGAGGGCCGCATCACCGCCGCGGCCGAGTCGCTCGTCGACTACAACCGCTGCGGCACGCCGCTCATCGAGCTCGTCACCGAGCCCGATTTGCGTACGCCCGAGGAAGCGCGTCTGTTTATGGAAAAGCTCCGTCGCATCTTTGTGACGCTGGGCATTTCGGACTGCTCCATGGAGAAGGGCTCCATGCGCTGCGACGGCAACGTGTCGCTGCGCCGCCGTGGAGAGGCCAAGCTGGGCACCAAGACCGAGCTCAAGAACCTCAACTCGTTCAAGAGCCTGCATGACGGCCTTGCCTACGAGATTTGCCGCCAGGCCGAGGTGCTCGAGGAGGGCGGCATCATCTACCAGGAGACTCGCCACTGGGAGCCCAGTCGCAAGCGCACCGTGGTCATGCGTGTGAAGGAAACGGCAGACGACTATCGTCTGTTCCCCGATCCCGACCTGGCGCCGTTCGACCTGGACGACGAGTTTATCGACCGCTGCCGCGGCGAGATCCCCGAGCTGCCCGATGCCAAGCGTGCCCGTTTTGAGACCGACTTTGGCATTAAGGCGGCCGATGCCGAGCAAATCGCCGGCGACCCCGAGTTTGCCGAGTTTTTTGAGGCTGCCGCTGCCGGTATGGCTGGCAAGGAGGCCCAGACGGTCGCAAACCTGCTGGTGAACGAGATGATCGCCTACCTTAAGGGCGCGGGTGTCTCGCTGACCGAGTCCGGTATTGCACCGGCTCAGGTGGCAGCGCTTGCCAAGTTGCTCGCGACCGATGCCATTAGCTCCAACCAGGCGCACGAGGTCTTTGAGGCCATGGCCCAGACCGGCGACGATCCCAACAAGATCGTCGACGAGCGCGGTATGCGTCAGGTGAGCGATGCCGGTGCGCTGCAGCCGATTGTGGACGAGGTGCTGGCAAACTGTGCCGATCAGGCGCAGCAGTATCGTGACGGCAACCAGAAGGTCATCGGCTTTCTGGTGGGCCAGTGCATGAAGGCGAGCCGCGGCAAGGGCAACCCGAAGCTCTTCAACGAGTTGCTGAGAACGTCGCTCTCGTAAGCGGGAACTCGGGAGCCCCGGCAGGGCGGGTGCTTCCTCAAAATTTCGAACAGTCCTGCGCAAGACGAAGGCCACATTAAGTGGCCTTCTTTGCGCGCGGAACTCATTTTGAGCAAGCACCCTCCCTGCCGGGGCTCCCGGGTTCTGCAACGACTCGGCCGTTCGGGTCAGGTGGGCTGGATTGAATTTGGTGAATGAGGGCGCCGATGGCGCCCTCATTCTTTATGGATGTGGCAAAGGGGCTGTCCCTTTGCCACATTGTGGGAGTGACGGAAATCGGGGTCTAATACTTTTCCGCGAAGTGAACGACCTTATTTGGACCCCTGAAGCATCGACACTTTTTGGGCTCTGTTTCCTGCGGTTTTGTCGAGTTTTTCCTGCGGTTTTGCTGGCGAAAAATGCGGATGTTTCGGAGGTCCGATTTCACTCGTTCACTTCGCGGAAAAGTATTAGACCCCGATTTGTTGGGTCGGGGGAGAGCCTTTCTTGGATGCCGGAGGTGTACGCTGCGGCAGGCGGATCGCCAGAAGTCGGCTGTTCCGTGCCTCAAGATTTCCAAAGAGTTAACCTTTGTTGACCTTAATAGTTAGATAAACTAAACTATTTTCCAAAGTGTGCTCGAGCAAACTTATTTACTCGGGTGCTAAGGCACCGTGCCGCAGTTGTTGCGGAAAAGGGAGAGACATCATGAAGAAGTCCACGTTTAACACCCTGCTTGTTGGTGGCGGTTTTCTGCTTGGCACGGCCGGCATCAAGCTGCTTACCAGCGCTCCGGTCAAGAATGCCTGCGTGCAGGGTATCGCGTGCGGTATGCGCGTCAAGAACTGCTACCAGGACATGGTCGAGCAGGCCAAGGCCAATGTCGATGACATGGTTGCCGAGGCTGCCTACATCACCCAGAGCGAGGCCGCTGCTGACGAGGCAGCCGAGTAACGCTCCCAGGCACAAACTATGAGATTCTCGATTATTAGCGAGATCCCCGGCAGGACCCGTCTTCAATTGGCGGGTCCTGTGCCAGAGAGCGATCTCGATGCACTTCTTAAGCTTGGCGGCGAAATCGACGGCGTGCGCAAAGTGCGCGTATATGGCCGTATTGGCCAGATGGCGCTCGAATATGACGAGCAGTGTCGTGCGAGCGTGCTCGACGCCTTGGGCGCACTCGATGCTCAAGCCATCGCCGATGCCAAGTCGGGTTACGTGATGCAACTCGAGCCGCGCAAGCACAAACTCGTTATGGACCTAGCGACACTCATCGGCGCCCATTACGCACGTCGCTGGTTCTTGCCGACGCCTCTGCGTGCGGTGTTTGTCGTGGCCGGTTACATGGCATTTTTGCGCGCCGCCCTCCACGAGCTCGCGCAGCCGCGCCTGACCGTTCCCGTGCTCGACGCTTCGGCCATCGGTATCTCGTTTGCCAAACGCGACGTCGATACCGCGGGGCAGACGATGTTCCTGCTCAACGTGGGCGAACTGCTTGAGGACTACACGCGCGCCATGAGCGAAAATGAGCTCATCAACTCGCTGCTCGACGTGCCCGACAAGGCACAAAAAGTGGTCGGTGACACCGAGGTAAGCGTTGCCGCCACCGAGCTTGAACCCGGCGATCTGGTCGCCGTGCGCACTGGCATGTCCATTTGCATCGACGGTGTTGTCGAGCAGGGGAGCGCTATGGTCAACCAAGCGACCCTGACCGGCGAGCCGCTGGCCGTTGAGCGCAGCGCGGGCGACGACGTGTTCGCCGGCACCGTCGTGGAAGACGGCAGCATCTTGGTGCGCGTGCGCGCCAATACGGCGCAAACCAAACTGCGCTCAATCGTCTCGCTCGTGCAGACGGCCGACTCGCTCAAGTCCGAGGGCCAGTCGCATATGGAGGACCTTGCCAACAAGATCGTCCCGTGGAACTTCCTGCTCGCGGGCCTGGTTGCGCTTACCACCCGCAGCCTCATCAAGACCTCAGCGGCACTGATGGTCGACTACTCGTGCGCACTCAAGCTCACGGGTTCCGTCGCCGTTATGACTGCTATGAGCGACGCTGCCAAGATGGGCGTCATGGTCAAGGGCGCGAAGTACTTTGAGTCGTTTGCCAAGGCCGACACCACTGTGTTTGATAAGACCGGCACGCTTACCGAGGCGCAGCCGCGCCTGGCTTGCGTGCTGACGACCGATGGCTGGAGCGAGGATGAGGTCCTGCGCCTTTCCGCTTGCCTGGAGGAGCATTTCCCGCATCCGGTGGCACGTGCCGTGGTCAACGCCGCCCGCGAGCGCGGGCTCGAGCATCGCGAGCGCCACGCCGCCGTCGAGTACATCGTGGCACACGGTATCGCTTCGTCCATCGAAGGGCGTCGCGCCATCATCGGTTCCGCGCACTTTGTATTTGAGGATGAGGGCGCGCAGCTCGAATCCGACATCAAGGAGCGCATCGAGTCCCAGATGCAGGGCTTGTCGCCGCTGTACCTGGCGGTCGACGGCACGGTCGTGGGCGTGCTCGGCATCGAGGATCCGCTCAAGCCCGGAGTGCGCGAGGCCATCGCCGACCTGCATGCGCTGGGCGTCAAGCATGTCGTTATGCTCACGGGCGACTCCGAGCGCACAGCCGAGCGCATTGCACGCGAGGCGGGGGTCGACGAGTTTAAGGCCGAGCTGCTGCCCGAGGACAAGTACGCCTATGTGGAGCGCATTAAGAGCGAGGGGCGCCACGTTGCCATGGTGGGCGACGGCGTCAACGATTCGCCGGCGCTCGGTTTGGCCGACGTGGGTCTGGCCATGGGTGGCGGAAGCGACATCGCCAAGGAGGTCGCCGATATCATCCTGACCGATACGGATCTCGCTGCGATCGTGCGCCTGCGCCGCATGAGCCAGGGCCTCGTTGATCGTCTGACGAGCTCCTACTCTAAGGTGATGCTCACCAACTCAGCGCTCTTGGCACTGGGTATTACCGGCGCGATTACCCCGCAGACGTCGTCGCTGTTGCACAACGGCTCGACGATTGCGTACAGCTTGGACAACGCGAAAGCGTATCTGCGTTAGGGTTTTCGATTGGGCTTATGGCCTGCACCCGGGCGGCACCGCAGCCGCCAGGGTGCAGGCCTTTTTAGGCAAGTGCAGCTTTGATGGCAGGGGCTTCGGTGAGCTGCTCGGCTGCCTTTTCGTCTGAGTTGTTGAGTGCTGCCAGGCTGCGGTAGACCCACTCGTTGACCTGGGTGTTCTTGACGCCTGCGGTCTGCATAAGGGCGCCCACCTCGCGGATTGCTGCGAGCAAGTCGGCTTTGGGACCCGCGAGCTCGACCTCGATGCCGTGGTAGGCGGACACGCCGCGGTTCTCACTCACGTGGTCGATAAAGCTCTCGACGGTCTCGAGCTGCTGGGCGAGAGCAACATCATCGTCGGCGTCCAGCGCGACGAGTGCGTTCGATACTGTGAGGGCGGGATGCCCGCAGGGGACAAAGCCCTCGATGACATCCATAGCTTCGGTAATGGTTGAGCCCAGGCCTGCGAGGGCATTGACGAGTTGCTGCTTGGTATCCATAACGGTCCTTTCGATGGGTCAATTTTGCTTGGCGAAAATATACGTGACGCGATCGGTAGCAAAAGTGCGAAGTGCGGCGCACATTGGGGTCTTCACAGCTCGTGCATAGAACAGCTGTCCGCCTTCAGAACGTGGTAAGATAACACTCCACAAGCGGGGCTCGCCCCGCATGTTCCTTGAAAAGTCGACGGTTATCGGGTGTTTTCAGGCCCGATGCTATCCAGACTTTCCCGACATTCGGGGGCGACTGGTTTCGACACGATAGCTCTGAGAGAGGAAGCAAGCCGAGGTCTCCTCGCCTCGTTAAACAGGGGTACCGTCAAATTGAATTGACAACAACTCTTCTTTTGAGCCTATGGCTCTCGCTGCTTAGTTTATAGCGGCGCGTCAACCCGGTGATTTCCCCGACACCGGCGCGACGTCATTTTAGGGGAATGCTCCTGCGCACGTAATCGGTATGGCGCAGGCTAAGACCGAACCGGTTAGGACGCCGCGAGCGTGTCGCTGCGCGCAAAGCGTCCGAGATAAAACCAGCGACTGAGCTTGGAGATGCCAATCAGGGAGCTTTCGTGGACCGGAGTTCGATTCTCCGCGCCTCCACCAATAGTTACAAGCAGGTAGGTAAATGCACCTACCTGCTTTTTTATTACATATAGATACCGCGGAGAATCGAACTCTATGCAGGGCGCGGGCGTAAAGAAAACGCGTAAGCGTTTTAGCCCGCGGGCGAGGACGCCGGCAGGCGGCCGAAGCCGGCGCGTATTTGCGAAGCAAATACGCGGATTCTCCGCGCAACGCCCCAGCCAGATATAGATGCGATGCCGATCAGGCGTCTTGTCCCGGACTCAACCCATCAACGGATTCCCCAAACCGCGGAGAATCGAACTCTGCGCAGGGCGCGGGCGTTAAGCAAACGCTACGGCAACGCAGGGTGGGACGCGCTTTCCCAATGGCGGCCCAGGCGGAAAGCACGTCCCGGAATCCGCATTCAGACTGGGACGTAGTTTCCGGATGGCACATCAAGCGGAAACTGCATCCCGGAATCCTCATTCGGAATGGGATTCATCTTCCTGATGACGGGCTCAGCGGAAAATGCGACCCGGAATTTGCTCTGAGACCGGGACGCGCTTTCCCGTCGACTGCCCCGACCCCTTAACTCCAAAACCTGCGCGCTCGCCATCTCAAAACTGGGTAGAAGAAAGCCAAAACGCAATCGCAGGAGGTCAATATGACTGCAGAAGATAAGGCAAAGAACGCCGGCAAGGTCGCGCTCGTCCTGGAGGGCGGCAGTTTTCGCGGGCAGTTTACCGCGGGCGTGCTCGACGTCCTCATGGAGGCTGGCGTCGAGATTCCGGCGGTATATGGCGTATCGGCTGGCGCCCTCAACGGCGTGAACTACAAGTCGCACCAGATCGGCCGTGCCAACCGCATCAACCTGGCTTTCTGCAACGACAGCCGCTACATGGGCGCCGCATCGTTTGCGTCCACGGGCTCTATTGTGGGTTACGACTTTATCTTCAACGATGTCCAGGACCGCCTAGACCCCTTCGATAACGAGACGTTCGACGCGAGTCCCATCGAGATGTACGCCGTCGCGACGGACATGCTCTTTGGAACCGCCACGTACCTGCCGGTCAAAAGCGCCGTGCTCGACCTCGATGCTGTGCGCGCCTCGACGTCGCTGCCGCTAGTGACGCCGCCGGTCGAGATTGACGGGCACAAATACGTCGACGGCGGCGTAGCCGATTCGGTCCCCATCGAGCACGTGCTGGAGGAAGCGGGCTTCGATCGCGCGGTTGTCATTGTCACGCAGGACCGCTCGTACGAGAAAAAGCCCTACGAGTTTATGCCCGCCGCACGTGCCCGCTATGCCGACTACCCCTACCTGCTCGAGGCTATCGAGACGCGCCACGACCGCTATAACATCCAGCGCATGCATCTATGGAAGTATGAGCGCGAGGGCCGTGCGCTGGTCGTTGCTCCGCAAAAGCCGGTCGAGGTCGGCCACGTTGAGCACGATCCGGCAAAGCTCCTCGACCTGTATATTCAGGGCCGCCAGGAGGCAAAGCGATTGCTGGGAGATATCGAGGCGTTTGTCGAGCGCTAGCGTCGCGAAGTCATGACCCATGGACGACATGTGCAGAAACTCTGGTCGGAACCAAAATACCTGTTGACTCGGGCGGCGAGCGGGGTAATATGGACGGGTTACTTGCAGAGCCCCGTGAATCTCTGTAACAACACGTACTGTACATGGAGGAGTCTAAGTGATTTCGAAATCGACTCACTACGCCAAGCAGGGCGAGGTCCAGCGCAACTGGGTTCTCGTCGACGCCGATGGTGCTGTCCTGGGCCGTCTTGCCACCCAGATCGCAATGATCCTGCGCGGTAAGAACAAGCCCCAGTTCACGCCCAACAGCGACTGCGGCGACTTCGTTGTCGTCATCAACGCCGATAAGGTCCAGCTTACCGGTAACAAGGCCGACACGAAGACCTATTATCGCCACAGTGGCTACAACGGCGGCCTCAAGGCTGAGAGCTTCCGCCAGGCTATGGAGAAGCATCCGGAGAAGGTCATCGAGCGCGCCGTTCGCGGCATGCTGCCCAAGACCACCCTCGGCCGTGCCCAGATGACCAAGCTTAAGGTCTACGCTGGTGCCGAGCATCCGCACGCTGCCCAGAACCCCACGAAGATTGAGCTGGAGGCTTAAAGATGGCTGAGAACACCGTTGTCTACCAGGGTACCGGCCGTCGTAAGAACGCCGTCGCCCGCGTCCGTCTCGTCCCCGGCACCGGCAAGGTGACCATCAACAAGCGTGATGCCGAGCAGTATTTCGGCCGTCATCAGCTCGTTGAGAACGCCCTTGCTCCCTTCAAGGTGACCGACACCGCCGGTCAGTTCGACGTTATCGCTCTGTGCGATGGCGGCGGCATCTCCGGTCAGTCCGGCGCTCTGCGCCTGGGCATCGCTCGCGCTCTTCTGAACGCTGGCGATTACCGTGCTGACCTCAAGAAGGCCGGTTTCCTTACGCGCGATGCTCGCGTGGTCGAGCGCAAGAAGTACGGCCTCAAGAAGGCCCGCCGCGCTCCCCAGTTCTCCAAGCGCTAAGGTTTTATCTCCTTACGAGATACAATGTACAAGCGGGGCCTGCCGATTGCTCGGCGGGTCCCGCTTTTCTTTTTCGACTAGGGTGGGCGACTGCGTTTTGCCCACTTGGGAAGGAGCGATCCTATGCCCCAGAACATCTTCGGTACCGATGGCGTCCGTGGCGTCGCCAACGCCGATCTTTCGTGCGATCTCGCGTTTCGCCTAGGTCGCGCGGCGACCAAGTTTCTTGGTCCGGACATCTGCATCGGCCGCGACACGCGTCTTTCGGGTACCATGCTCGAGAGCGCGCTGACCGCCGGCATTATGGCCGAGGGCGGCCGCCCGCACTGCTGCGGCGTCATTCCTACGCCGGCCGTGGCGCTGCTTACCGTCCAAAACGAGCTCGATGGCGGCATCGTCATCTCTGCTTCGCACAATCCGCCCGAGTTCAACGGCATCAAGTTCTTTAGCCGCAAGGGCATGAAGCTTCCCGATGCGGTTGAGGAAGAGATCAGCGCCTGGGTCATGTCCGAGGAGGCCATGGCTGCCGACACGCTGCCGACCGGCGCCGGTGTGGGTCACATCATCAAGATGAAGGATGCCCGCAAGGACTATGTCGATCATGCCATCAGCACGCTCGACGGCCTTAAGCTCGACGGCCTGGTCGTTGCCGTCGACTGCGGCCACGGCGCTTCGTGCCAGACCACGCCTGCCGCGCTGCAGCGCCTGGGCGCCACGGTCCATGCCATCAACACCGATTACTGCGGCACTGACATTAACGTCGAGTGCGGCTCCACGCACCTTGAGCCCCTGCGTGAGCTCGTGTTGCGCACCCACGCCGATATCGGCCTGGCCCACGATGGCGACGCTGATCGCGTGCTGTTCGTGGACAGTGAGGGCAACGAGATCGATGGCGACTACATCCTGGCCATCTGCGGCTCCGACCTGGCTGCTCGCGGTAAGCTTGCCAACTCCGAGATCGTCTCGACCGTTATGTGCAACCTCGGTTTCTCCATCGCCATGAAGGAGCAGGGTTTTGAGATGGTGCAGACTGCCGTGGGCGACCGCTACGTTTTGGAGCGCATGCTCGAGGACGGTGCCGTCATCGGCGGCGAGCAGTCCGGCCATATCATCTTCCTGGAGCACAACACCACCGGCGACGGCTTGGTGACGGCCCTGCAGCTTCTGGCCGTGCTCAAGCGCACCGGTCGCACCCTCACCGACCTTGCCGGCATCATGAAGAAGTACCCGCAGGTGCTCGTCAACGTGCATTCGGACAACAAGGCCGGCCTGGACGATTGCCAGCCCATTTGGGACGCCGTCGCTGCAGCCGAGAAGGAGCTCAACGGTCGCGGCCGCATCTTGGTGCGCCCGAGCGGTACCGAGCCGCTGGTTCGCGTTATGGCCGAGGCCGAGACGCACGAGCTGACCCAGCGTGTTGTCGACGACATCGTCGAGGTTGTCAAGCGCGAACTTCCCTAATGGTCAATAACGGGTGCCAAGTGGTAAACTGTTAAGGCTATTTTGATTGATTGGTATGTCCGAGGGGGAGCATGTTCACTAAAGTCCTGAGGTCTTTTGGTATGCGTGGTCGAGTCCTTACGCTGGATGCTCCCATCTCGGGCGACGTCATTCCGTTGTCGGAGGTCAATGACCAGACGTTTGCCACCGGCCTTTTGGGCCAGGGCGTGGCGATTCAGCCTACCGGCACGCGCGTGATTGCGCCGGCAGACGCCAAGGTCGAGGCCATTTTTCCCACGGGACATGCCGTTGCGCTTAACACGGTCGATGGTCTGGACGTGCTCATCCACGTTGGTTTGGACACTGTTCAGCTCGAGGGCAAGCACTTTACCGTACATGCGCAAGTGGGCGACATCGTCCATAAGGGCGATGTACTCATCGAGTTCGATCGCGAGGCAATTGCTGCCGAGGGTTACGATGTGACGGTTCCTATCTTGGTGTGCAACTCCGTTGAGTTCTCGAGCATCAAGGGCTCTATTGGCGAGCATGTCGAGGAGATGGACCAACTCATCGTCGCCCGTGAGCGCTAGTGAGTGCACTCGGCCTTTAGCCTACAATTCAAACACGTTTACGGAGGGCACCCTTGAAAGAGGGCGCCCTCCGTGGCAAGATGGGATTTGTCCGAAGCTAAACAGCTTTGGGTCACCGTGGACGGGCAGGGGCCTCGACGCGGCTAGACACGAGACACATACATTACGCGACCTCGCCCTGGTGGCCGCACACGTTGGTTGCGGCCGACGCGGGCCGCGGGCAAGTGCTTGTAAGGGAGCCTTGCCTCTCTTGTACGAGAAAGGACGCGTAATGAAGATCATTAAAGCTAAAGACTACGAGGATATGAGCCGCAAGGCCGCCAATATCATCTCGGCCCAGGTTATCCTCAAGCCCGATTGCGTGCTGGGTCTTGCCACCGGCTCCACCCCGATTGGTGCCTACAAGCAGCTCGCCGCTTGGTACGAGAAGGGTGACGTCGACTTTGCCGAGGTCAGCACCTACAACCTCGACGAGTATCGTGGCCTTTCGCACGACGATCCCCAGAGCTACCACTACTTTATGCGTGAGAACTTCTTCGATCACATTAACATCGACCTGAATAACACGCATGTGCCCGATGGCTCCAATCCCGACGCTGCCGCTGCCTGCTCTGAGTACGACAAGATCGTCGCTGCTGCCGGTTACCCTGATCTGCAGCTGCTCGGCATCGGTAACAACGGTCACATTGGCTTCAACGAGCCCGATGACCACTTCTCCAAGGGTACGCACTGTGTCGACCTTACCGAGAGCACTATTCAGGCCAACAGCCGCCTGTTCGACAGCATCGACGACGTGCCCCGTCAGGCCTACACCATGGGCACTCAGACCATCATGTATGCCCGCATGATCCTGGTCGTCGCCAACGGCGAGGCCAAGGCGCAGGCCGTACATGACATGTGCTATGGTCCGGTTACTCCCCAGTGCCCTGCCTCGATCCTGCAACTGCACACCAACTGCGTTGTCGTTGCCGACGAGGCCGCCCTTTCGCTCTGCAAGTAGCGATAGCCTATCACCTCGACATAGCTTTGCCGAAGGCCTCCGCTTTGCGGGGGCCTTTTTGCTGAGCGCGCGCCGTGTGCTTGACGAAAATCTTGCCGCGAACTTGACGGGTGCGTCAGGTGCAGCATGATTCATTCCATAACAGATACTATGCATAAATGCTATGAAAAGGTCGTAGACGGTAGCTGGCGTTAGGTGAGTTGCGCAACACAATTGAACAGCGCTCATTTGAGGTACACTGCCAAAGGATGGGACAAGCTGGCAAGCGCATTGACCTGCGCAAAGACTGATTGGTTGGGGGATAAGTTTCAATCGGACCACGCTGAACAAAAACTTGCCATTTGCGTACCAACAAACATCCTAAACCGTAGTACCGCTCTATTCATCTAGCGATACATATGGTCTAGCGTTACGGTGTCCATGTGGTCGAGTTGAGGAGCGGGCATGGTTAACGATTTGGGCAATATGGACGACCTCGAGCTTATGCCGCTGGGCAGTAGTTATACGGTGCGGCGCGATCGCTTGATGAACGAACTTATCGCCAAGGGCCGAAAGGCCGGCATCGTAGTCCTCTACGCGCCTGATGGCTTTGGGAAAACCTCGGTGCTGCTGCAGTATGCCCAAGAGGTTAAAAACGATCCGACGCGAGGTCCCGTGCGGATCATTGAGGCAGACCGCGCCATTGGGCGCGAGGTGTTTATGCAGCTCGAGGTCGTTACCGAAGAGCTTAAGGACAAGCCGCACTCCCTGATTGCAATCGATAACGTGCCTAACCTCAGCCAGGGCGAGACCGAGGAGCTGATCGACCGAATCCGAAGCCTGCGTGCTATGGGGGTTGGGGTCTTTATGAGCTGCCGTCCTTCGAATCGCCAGCTGATTCATGGACTAGGCGATTCGATTAAAGTCAACGCGCAGATGCTCAAGGTGCATGCCTATGAGTATTCGGCGTGGGCATCTGCGTTTTCGATCAGCACATCGCTCGACTTCTATCAGCTTACGCAGGGCGTGCCCGAGCTCGTCTCGGCTATGCAGTCGGGACTATACGGGCAGGGAGACGTTGCCCAGATGCTCGAAAACGAGATCGTCAATATTTACGGTGCGGCACTTGTTGATCTGGCGTCGCTCGAGAACAACGCCCTGTTTAGTGTGGCATGCTTGATGGTCTTAATGGGTGAGGGCAATATTTCGGAGCTCGAGGCTTGCGGCGTTAGACTTTCGGCGATTGACCAGTCCTATCTTGTCCGCGATTATCCCATTTTTGGCGTTGATCCGGCAGACCGGAGCTTTACCTGCTTGGGTACCGAGGACAACGCGCGTCTGCGATTGCGCAAGCTGGTCGCCGAAATTCGCCCCGAACTCGTTGTGCGGGCGGCGCGTATATTGATTAAAGCGGGGCGCTGCGATACCGCGATGGACCTTGCCGACGCGTTTTTGGACCGCAGTACGGTGTTGGAACTTGCCGGGCAGTATGGGGTCGATCTGGCCCTGACGGGGCATGGAGGGGATGTCTGCCGCGCGGCGCTGGGAAAGAACGAGGCAGATGGCCAGGCATCGGAGCCGACGCCTGACGAGGCGCTCGGCATCTATCTGGCGGCGGTGAGCGTCTCCAATACAAAGCTCGCGCGGTATATGGCCTCAATTATCGAGCGTGCGGGCGAGCAAGCGATTTGCGAGCTCGATCCCGTGTCGTGGAAGGTGGCGCACGCGTTTACGGCCGCCTGTTATGGAGATAGTGGTCTGGGGCTTCCGGCAAGCCATACAGCGTTGGAAAGTGAGGTGTCTTGTGCCGCACTCGATATGCTGTCCGCACATGTCGAGATAAAGCATGGGCTGACCGAGCGGGCGAAGGGCGGCGAGATCCTCGCGGGGCTCAAAACGGATAAGGCCTACGATTGCGAGCTCGATATCGCGGGGACGTTTGTGCGGGCGGACCGCATGTTGACGGAGCTGTTTGATGGGTCGTATGCAGGGACTGACGAGCGTGATGACGAGATGGCCCTGACGCTCGAGGCACTCGAAGCGCGTGGAATCCGAGCACTCGCCATCTGGGTGCGCATGGTATTATCGGCGCGGCGCCTGCTTGCCGGCATGCCGGTGACCGACGAGCAGGCATTCAATGAGCTCGACCGTTTTGCCGTGCGCGTGCGTGACAATCAAGTCCAGTTGTTTGGCTTGATACTGGAAGGCTGGCAGTCGCTGGCTGAGGGGCGTCCGGTCAATGCCAAATTCCGTGCGGTGCAGGTGCTCAGACTTGCCGAGGAATCGATTGGATACATACGCGACAACGCACTGCTGCTAGAGCGCGCGGCGTACTTGCGCAATACATCGATGGTATCGGTGCGCGAAGAGGCAGAGCTGCTCGATTTGAGTCGAACACAGGTCGGTGGTGCCGAGGCATGGATGGTGGCGCTGCATTTGGCCTCCGCGGGCCGCGATAGCGACCTTGCAGCCTGGATGTCCATGAACCGCCTAGGGATTTTGGATCCGTCGTATCGGCTGTTTGCGCGCCTTGCGATGCATTGTCTGGGTGAGCCGGCCGCTAGAATTCGAAAGAAGCTCCCGGTGCGCGAGCTGTCGCGGTATTCGCTGCGTGACGACTTTGAGGGCGAAGGCGAGCGTCTGTTCCAGGCTGGCGATGCCGAGGGTGTCGATGTGATTGGCCATATCGAGATCCGCATGTTTGGGGCGTTTCGCGCCGAGCGCGACGGGTTCCCCATCACGGATAAGATGTGGCGCCGCAAGAAAGCGGCGACGCTTGCCGAGCGGCTGGCGCTGGGCATGGATGCACTGGTCGACCGCGAGACGCTGGCTATGGAGCTGTGGCCCCATGCCGAGTTCAATAGCGCTCGTAACAATCTGTACTCGACGATATCGCGCCTGCGTTCGGCCTTGGGGCCGACACCGGACGGCAAGTCGTGTGTGTTGATCCAAAACGAGTGCATTGGGCTTAACGGCGATTACGTCAAGACTGACGTGCGGTTGTTTGATCAGATAAGCCGCGAAGTTTTGGGAAATCGTACGGGTGCGCGCGGACCCCATCTGATCGAGCTGTGCCTTAAGATCGAGCAGCTCTACGCCGGCCCGTTGTATGTTCCAATGGCTGTAATCCCACCTACTTTTTACGTATGCGGCGCATTATGGAATCGAAGTATATCGACTGTATGATTCGGGGCGCGAATGCCGCCCTAGAAGAAAACGACCTGCAGTCGGCGGTATGGCTGGTGGAGTCGGGGCTGCGGCAAGAGACGGCGCGCGAGGACATGGTGCGTTGCGCTATGCGCGTCTACGGTGCGGCGGGGCGACGACGCGATATCGTCGAGCTGTACAGTGGGCATATGCATCACCTGAGGGAGCAGGTCAATGGTGTGCCCGAGCCCGAGACGCGGCGTCTGTACGAGCGCTTGGTGGAGGGCAGGCTTAACCGCGTGCTCGTCGAGCGATAAAAAATGAGCGTCCGAATTGCTCGGACGCTCGCAAGCTTGATGTATGTTGGCTCGCCGGATCGTTGGCTCTTAGACGAGCTTGATCTTCTCGATGTCCTTGCGCGAGGACTCGCGATA
>CABRGB010000021.1 GCA_902470345.1 uncultured Collinsella sp. | reverse complement strand
ATCTCCACGCCGGTCAACTTTGTGATTCTGCCGATCTTTGCGTTCGTGAACGCACAGGTTCGCCTGGTAGGCGTGGATATGAGCACGTTGCTCACCGACCCGGTGACACTCGGCGTGTACTTTGGCATGCTGCTGGGCAAGCCGATCGGCATCTTTGGCATGACGTTCGCCTTGGTCAAGCTCAAGGCCTGCGAGCTGCCGCATAACGTCAACTGGCACATGATTGCCGGTGTGGGCATTCTGGGCGGCATCGGCTTTACCATGTCGATTCTCATCAGCGGCCTTGCCTTCCCGACGGCTGAGTTTGAGGTTCTGGCCGCCAAGGCCGCTATTCTCGCCGGCTCTGTCACCGCTGCCGTGCTCGGCATGATCTACATGAGTGTTGTCTGCAAGCATTCCGCGCCCAAGGGCGAGTAAGAGCACATACAAGTTTGAAAACGCCGCCTGTGAACACCATCACAGGCGGCGTTTTAGTCATTGGGGACGTTCTTAAATGACTAGGGCTATTCCACGGTGCCGTAGACGGCGCCCCAGCCGTGGGCGGCCAAGGCGGAGTTGAGCTGGTCGCAAAGGGACTGACGATCGTAATAGCCGGGCGGCAGCAGGTTGACGATTTCCATAAGGTCGGGTGCCAGGTCCAAGATCTCGGCCTGCACGATTAGATCCAGGCGGTCGATGGCGTGGCGGTCGTAAAATAGTCCGTCGACCAGGCGCTGCAGGTCGCCGAATTCCTCGGCCTGGAACGATCCATACTCCATAGTGCCTCCTTGGGCCCCCACGCCGGTATGTGCGGCGATTCGTAATTTATTGCGATGGACTTAATCTATCACGGCTTCATAACGTTGCGGCGGTGGCGGTCTATACTTAGACGAACTGCAACGTACCGCTTCGCGAAAGGTCGCACCCCATGCAGACGATCTACCAGAAGATGGAAACCACCGAACTCGATGCCGCCATCGAGGCGCTCAAAGCCGAGGTCGCCGAGGTCAAGGCCAAGGGCCTGGCGCTCGACATGGCGCGCGGCAAGCCGTCGCCCTCCCAGGTGGACATCTCGCGCCCCATGCTCGATATCCTCAATGCCGACGCCGATTTGCACGACGGCAACGTCGACTGCTCCAATTACGGCTGTTTTGAGGGCATTCCCTCAGCACGTAAGTTGGCAGGGGAGTTCCTGGGCTGCCCCGCCGAGCAGACGCTCGTGCTGGGCTCGTCGAGCCTTTTGATCGAGCATGACATCGCCGGCATGTTCTGGCGCTGTGGCTCGTGCGGCAGTGAGCCTTGGGACGCCTACGAGGCCGCGCACGACGGCAAGAAGGTCAAGTTCCTGTGCCCCGTTCCCGGCTACGATCGCCACTTTGGTATCACCGCCGACTTGGGCATCGAGAACGTCCCCGTCGCGATGACCGACAACGGCCCCGACATGGACGAGATCGAGCACCTCGTTGCCGCCGACGACTCCATTAAGGGCATCTGGTGCGTGCCCAAGTATTCCAACCCCACGGGCATCACCTTTAGCGAGGACACCGTGCGTCGCCTGGTCGAGATGCCCACGGCCGCGCCCGATTTTCGCATCTTCTGGGACAACGCTTACTGCGTGCATGACCTGTACGACGAGACCGACGAGCTCGCAAACATCTTTGACCTCGCTCGCGTGGCGGGCACCGAGGACCGCGTGGTGGCCTTTGCCTCGACATCCAAGATCACCTTCCCGGGCGCCGGCATCGGCTTTATCGGTGCGAGCCCCGCGGTCATCGCCGAGTTCTCCAAGTGCCTGAAGGCCGGCCTCATCAGCGCCGACAAGCTCAACCAGCTGCGTCACGTGCGCTTCCTTCCCACCATCGAGGCGGTCAAGGAGCACATGAAAAAGCACGCCGAGTTCCTGCGTCCGCGCTTTGAGGCCGTCGAGCGCAAGCTCACCGAGGGCTTGGGCGACACGGGCTGCGCCACCTGGACGTACCCCCGCGGCGGCTACTTTGTAAGCTTCGATGGTCCCGAGGGCTCGGCCCAAAAGGTCGCCGCGCTTTGCGCCGATTTGGGCGTCAAGCTCACGCCGGCCGGTGCTACCTGGCCCTATGGCAAGGACCCGCGCGACACCAACATCCGCATCGCGCCGAGCTATCCCACGGTCGAGGACCTGGAGGCCGCGCTCGATGTGCTGGTGCTGGCCGTTAAGCTCGTCGCTGCCGAGCTTGCGCGTGCCGAGCGCGCCTAACGCGCGGCTTCCCGTACTATCCGCACTTTCGATACGTAAAGGAGCATATACATGGATTTGGGTATTTCCACCAACCCCACGCCAGAGCTCTACACCATTAAGGTAACCGGCGAGATCGATATCTCTAACGCCGATAGCCTGCGCAATGCCATCGACCTGGCGCTCGAGCAGCCCACCGAGGCCGTTGAGCTCGATTTTGCCCAGGTGAGCTACATTGATTCGACGGGCATTGGCGTGCTCGTGGGCGCCGCGCACCACGCGGTCGACCACGGCAAGCGCTTTAGCTGCACCAATGTGCAGCCCCCGGTGATGCGCGTGGTTCAGCTGTTGGGTGTCGACCAGGAGATTTCGATCACCGCTGCATAGTCTTTGCTCCCAAAAGGGCGTGCCGTTTGGCATATGTTTGTGATGCGCTCGGACGTTTTGGCGTCCGGGCGCTATACTTGACCGAATGAATAGACGAGTTCCGGCCGAATGGCGCGGTGCGGGCTCGACTCACATCGAGCCTTGGAGGTATGTGTGTTTGGTATTGGAGAGGGTGAGCTCGCGATCATCGTGGTCTTCGGCTTTTTGCTGTTTGGCCCGGATAAGCTCCCGCAGATGGGCCGCACGATCGGCCGTGCCATCCGTCAGTTCCGCGAGACGCAGGAAAAGATGACGGCCGTTGTTCAGTCTGAGATCATCGACCCGGTAAGCGAGGCCGCGTCGGCCCCGGTCAAGCCCAAGAAGGCTGCTGCGACCGACGACGATTCCGATGCGGACGAGGATGCCGCCGAGACGGCAGCGCCCGCCAAGAAGGAGACCTTTGCCGAGCGCCGTGCCCGTCTTGCCGCCGAGAAGGCCGCGAGCGAGGGTGCTGCTGAGGGCGAAGGTGCTGCCGATGAGATCGAGAGCGCCGAGCCCGCCGAGGCCGAGCCTGCCGCTGCCACCGTCGAGTCCGAGCCTGCTGCAAAGCCGGAGCCCGAGCCGACAGAGCCCACGACGGCTGACCTCTATGCCCGTCGTCCCCGCAAGCGCAAGGCCGTCGTCGACCAGCTCGCTCGTGAGCTCGAGGCCGAGGACGAAGCCGCTGCCGCCGACGCCCCGAAGGGAGGCGATGAGTAATGCCTATCGGACCTGCGCGAATGCCGCTCTTCGATCACCTGGGAGAGCTCCGTCGCCGTCTGACCATCGTGGTCGTATCGGTGTTTGCCGCCGCCATCGTGCTGTATTTCGCCACGCCCGTGGTGCTCGACATCCTGGAAGACCCCATCCGCTCCTTTGTGCCGGAAGGTAAGTTCTACATCACCACCACGCTCGGCGGCTTTGGCCTGCGCTTCTCGCTGGCCATCAAGATGGCTGTGGTCATGTGTACGCCCATGATCATCTGGCAGATTCTGGCGTTTTTCCTGCCGGCGCTTCGCCCCAACGAGCGCAAGTGGGTCGTGCCCACGGTGCTCGCCTCGACGGTGCTGTTCTTCCTGGGCGCCATTTTCTGCTACTTCATCATCATTCCCGCGGGCTTTGAGTGGCTCATCGGCGAGACCTCTGCCGTCGCCACGGCGCTGCCCGACCTGGAGAACTACGTCAACATGGAGCTGCTCTTTATGATCGGCTTTGGTGTGGCGTTTGAGCTGCCGCTCATCATCTTTTACCTGTCCGTCTTCCATATCGTGTCCTACGCGGCCTTCCGCGGCGCCTGGCGTTACGTATACGTTGGCCTGCTTGTGGGCTCGGCTGTGATTACGCCCGACGGCTCGCCCGTTACGCTGGGCCTCATGTACGGCGCCCTGCTTTCGCTCTACGAGATTTCGCTTGCCATCGCCCGTGTGGTCATTACCGCGCGCGAGGGTAAGGAGGGCTTGTTTGTGAGTCGTCTGGACCTGTTCTCGGACGATGAGGATGACGAGGAGTAAATCGGTATGCACGAGGTTGGCATTGTCAACGGCATACTCGATACAGTGATTCGCGCGGCGCGTGGGGCGGGGGCCTCGCGCGCCGTTTTGGTAACGCTGCGTATCGGGGATATGACCGAGGTGGTGCGCGAGGCGCTCGACTTTGCATGGGAGACGTTTCGCGACGAGGATCCGCTCACGCAAGGCTGCGAGCTTGCCGTGGAGGAAGTCCATCCACAAAGCGAGTGCCTGGACTGCGGTGAGGTCTTTGAGCACGACCGCTTCCATTGCCGTTGCCCCCAGTGCGGCGGCGCCAATGTGCGCCTGCTGCACGGCCGCGAGCTCGACATCGCCAGTATCGAAATCGAAACCCCCGACGATTAGCCCGCCAGCCACCTGGGGACGGGGTATAAAGGGGCCAAAGTAAGGAGTGCCAAGTATGGCTGAGAAAACGATTGATATCGCGTCGCCGATCCTGTCGCGCAATGAGCGCCTGGCAGATCAGCTGCGTCAGCGATTTAAAGAGACAAACACCTATGTGATCAATGTGCTGTCGAGCCCCGGCTCGGGCAAGACCACCACGATTCTGGGCACCAACGAACGCCTGCGCGACAAGGCCGGCCTGCACTGCGCCGTCATCGAGGGCGATATCGCCTCGGACGTCGACGCCATTACCATGAAGGAAGCCGGCATGCCCGCCATCCAGATCAACACGGGCGGCCTGTGCCACCTCGAGGGCAACATGATCATGGAGGCCGTCGACGCCTTCGACCAGGCGGTGGGTCTGGAAAACATCGACGTCATCTTTATCGAAAACGTGGGCAACCTGGTCTGCCCGGTCGACTTTGACCTGGGCGAGAACCTGTCCATCATGATTCTCTCGGTGCCTGAGGGCGATGACAAGCCTATCAAGTACCCGGGTATCTTCCAGCACGCCGGCGCGCAGCTGCTCAACAAGGTCGACGTGGCTCCGGCTTTCGATTTTGACATGGATAGGTATACTAAGACACTCGATGACCTCAATCCGCAGGCGCCGCGGTTTGCCGTGAGCGCGCGCAAGGGCGAGGGCATGGATGCCTGGTGCGATTGGCTCATCGGGCAGATTGAGCAAGCAAGGGCGTAAGTCGGCCGCCATACGGGCGGGCGTAGCCGCAGAGATACGAGATAGGAGCCTCTTTTGAAGCTCATCATCGCCGAGAAAAACGACGCCGCGCGTCAGATCGCCGAGCGGCTGTCCACGGGCAAACCCAAAAAGGACAAGGTGTACAACACCGCCATCTACCGTTTTGAGTGGAAGGGCGAGGAGTGCGTGACGATCGGTCTTGCCGGTCACATCCTTGCGCCCGATTTTTGCGACAGCGTGCTGTTCGATAAAAAGCTGGGTTGGTATTCGGTCACCGAGGACGGTGAGATGTTGCCGGCCGATATGCCCGATGGCCTGGCCCGCCCGCCCTACGACACCAAGCGTAAACCGTTCCTTGCCGATGGCATTTCCATCAAGGGCTGGAAGCTCGAGAGCCTGCCTTATCTCACCTGGGCACCCGTCATTAAGCTACCGGCCGAGAAGGAGCTCATTCGTTCGCTCAAGAACCTGGCTAAGAAGTCCGACAGCGTCATCATCGCCACGGACTTTGACCGCGAGGGCGAGCTGATCGGTTCGGACGCCCTCAACAAGGTGCGTGAGGTGGCGCCCGACTTGCCGGTTGCCCGCGCCCAATACTCTTCGTTTACCAAGGCCGAGATCACGCACGCCTTCGATAATCTCGTCTCGCTCGACCAGAACCTGGCCGACGCCGGCGAGAGCCGCCAGCACATCGACCTCATCTGGGGCGCGGTGCTCACGCGCTATCTGACGCTCGCCAAGTTCGGCGGCTTTGGTAACGTGCGCTCTGCCGGCCGCGTGCAGACGCCGACGCTCGCCCTGGTGGTCGAGCGCGAGCGCGAGCGCATGGCGTTTGTGCCCGAGGACTATTGGCAGATTCGCGGTATGGGTGCCGCGCAGGGCGCCGCCGAGGACGACCGCTTTAAGATTGCACACAAGACGGCGCGTTTTACCGACAAGGATGCTGCCGAGACGGCGTACGGCCATGTCGACGGTGTCGCGACGGCGACCGTTGCCGCGGTGACCAAGCGCTCGCGTAAGCAGCAGCCGCCCACGCCGTTTGCGACCACCTCGCTGCAGGCTGCCGCCGCGGCCGAGGGCATCTCGCCTGCGCGTACGATGCGCATCGCCGAGTCCCTCTACATGGCCGGTCTCATCAGCTATCCGCGTGTCGACAACACCGTGTACCCTGCGACGCTCGATCTGGGCGCCGTGGTGAGCGACCTGGCAAAGATCAATCCGGCGCTGGCGCCCGTATGCAAAAAGGTGCTCGCCGGTCCCATGAAGCCCACGCGCGGCAAGGTCGAGACCACCGACCACCCGCCTATCTATCCCACGGGCGAGGGCGATCCGTCCACGCTCGACGGCGGCCAGCGCAAGCTCTACGACCTCATCGCCCGCCGCTTCCTGGCGACGCTTATGGGTCCTGCGACCATCGAGAACACCAAGCTCGAGCTCGATGTGAACGGCGAGCCGTTCGTGGCTTCGGGCGATGTGCTCGTGACCCTGGGTTTCCGCGAGGCGTATCCGTATGGACTCAAGCGCGACGAGCAGATGCCGCCGCTGGAGCAGGGCGATACGGTCGACGTGCTCGACATTAAGCTCGAGGCCAAGCAGACCGAGCCGCCCGCGCGCTACAGCCAGGGCAAGCTTGTGCAGGAGATGGAAAAGCGCGGCCTGGGCACCAAGTCCACGCGCGCGAGCATCATCGAGCGCCTGTACGCCGTGCGCTACCTCAAAAACGATCCCGTGGAGCCGAGCCAGCTGGGTATCGCCATTATCGATGCGCTGTCGCAGTTTGCCCCGCGCATCACGAGCCCCGATATGACCAGTGAGCTCGACGGCGACATGACTCGCGTGGAGCGCGGCGAGGATACCGAAGAGCATGTCGTGACGCACTCGCGCGCGCTGCTGGCCGGCGTGCTCGACGAGCTGCTCAAGCATACGCAGGAGCTGGGCGACGCCATCAGCGACGCCGTCACGGCCGATGCGCGCGTGGGCACCTGCCCCAAGTGCGGCAAGGACCTGGTTATGAAGACGAGCGCCAAGACCCGTGGCAGCTTTATCGGCTGCATGGGATGGCCTGACTGCGACGTGACCTATCCGGTGCCGAGCGGCGTCAAGGTGAGCCCGCTCGAGGGCGAGGCCGCCGTGTGCCCCGAGTGCGGTGCGCCGCGCATTAAGTGTCAGCCGTTCCGCCAGAAGGCCTTCGAGATTTGCGTGAACCCCACATGCCCCACCAACTACGAGCCCGACCTTAAGGTGGGCGAGTGCAAGGTGTGTGCCGAGGCCGGACGCCATGGCGATCTGATCGCGCACAAGAGCGAGAAGAGCGGCAAGCGCTTTATCCGCTGCACCAACTATGACGACTGCGGCGTGAGTTATCCGCTGCCGGCGCGTGGCAAGCTCGAGGCGACGGGCGAGACCTGTCCCGAGTGCGGCGCCCCCATCGTGGTGGTCAATACGGCGCGCGGCCCGTGGCGTATCTGCGTCAACATGGACTGCCCGACCAAGGAGAAGAAGCCCGCCCGCGGCCGCAAGACTGCGACCAAGGCGAGCACGGCGAAGAAGACCACGGCGGGAAAGAAGGCCACGGCGAAAAAGACGACTGCCAAGAAGGCTGCCGCAAAAAAGACGACCACCAAGAAGGCCGCCGACAAGTAACCGAGCACATATAGACGCGGCGGGGCCGGGCGCGCAAATGCAAATGCGCGCCCGGCCCCACTTCTAAGTTGCGGTGAAATAGGGACTGTTTTTGCTGGCAAAAGGCCTAATTAATCCCTATTTCACCGCAAGTTTTGATCAGTTGTTGGGATTACTTCACCTCGACGGGTGCGGCGCCGGGGTAGCGGTCCTCAAAGTCCAGACGGTATTTGTTGTCGTTGGTGCCCGCTACGTTGTCGCGCGCCAGCGGCGCCACGATCTCGTCCTTGTGGTTGGCGGGGCTGGAGTACTCAAGGCTGATCTCCCAGGCATCGCAAATGACGTCAATGCGATTCTCCAGGTCGTCGTAGAGCGCGATGATGTCTTTCCACGAGCTGTAGTTCTGCGAGTCGATGGGAACATCCAGGTCCTCGACCTCGTCCTTCAGGTCGCCGATCTGATCCTCGAGCGCCTCGGCGGCATCGCTGGCCGACTGACGCGAGCTTCGGTCATCCTTAAGGTAATACGTGTTGAATGTGGTGGCGCAGTCGCGGACCTGCTGATCAAGATCGGAGAGCCTGCTGTAGTAGGAGCTCAGCTGGTCGTAGACGTTCTGCTCGCTGATGGTGGCGGCATCGTGGACGTCATCGTCATCATCATCGTCAAGCTTGTTGGGGTCGCCCTTGACGGACGCATCGTCGTTATCGTGGTCGATCTTGACCTTCTCGATTGTCGTGCCCTTGGTATCATCGGCGCCCTTGTCGAAAGGCTTGATCATAAAGAACACGACGAGCGCGATAATCACGACGACCAGCACGGCGATGATGCCGATAAACAGAGCGTTGTTGTTCTTGGGAGCAGCGGGGGCGCTGGCCTGCGGAGCGGCGGTCGGTATGGGCTGCTGCGGCGCGGAGCCGGCTGGCGCCGCCCATTGCTGCGTCGTGCCGACTTCGGGCTGGGGGGCGGGCACGGGCTGATGGGCGGACTGTACGGTCACGTCTGCCGGTTGGGGCTGAGTCGCCGCGGGCTGCTGCGTAGACTGAACCGTGGTCGCGGCGGTGTCGAAGGCGGCATCGGACGCGGCGGCATGTTCGGCTGCCTGCGCATCCTCTTGCGACTGAGAGGCCTGGCCATCATCGGTTACCGGCGTTCCGCAGCTGGTGCAGAAGCGCTCGTCGTCATTCAGAAGCTTGCCGCAATGGGTACAAAACCGGGGCATGATGGTTCCTTCCATTCGATGTGTTGGCTAGATTATAAGGTGGTTCAGGTGCGGTTGGGCCGCGCCGACCCAACTGGTTATGTGAGGATGATCATGTCGCGCAAGCCCTGTCGCATGCGTCACAATGAGTGCGGCGTGCTGGGTGTCCGGCGCGGCCGTTTATCGACGGCTCGGTAGAATGCGATGGTGGGGAGTGAGTCTGTGTACTGCGGCGAGCAAGGTCGGGGTGGCGGCGACAACGTGGAGGCGTTCCGGTTCCCGCCGGGGGATGCACCCCTCACTGCGCGCGATTGCTCGCGTCGAGTGTTTTGTGCCGGGATGTTGACCGGAGCGCTTGCCTCGGTGATGAGTCTCGGCGGTTGTGCCGCGCGCCGCAACGAGGCTGAGGGCTCCGCTGCCCCTGCCAAACAAAAAGCGAATCATCCGTCCGCTCAAAAGGCGGATGCTGTCTCCCGGGCTTCTTGGATTGCCGGCCTTCAGCAAGATATCGAAGCCCTTGTCGAGCCGTATGGTGGGTCTACCTCGGTCTATGCTGTGGCGCTTGATCCTCAAACGTTCGCGTCGCTCGATGGTGAAGCCGCTGTGGCGCCGGACGCGCGACATGTGGCGGCAAGCATCATCAAGCTTCCCGTTCTCGCTTGTGCGCTCGAGACCGTGGCGGCGGGCGAGCTGTCCCTCGACGAGCAGATAACGGTAACGCAGCAGGATATCGTGGGTGGCAGCGGCAACATTCAGTCGCGCGGCGCGGGTGTGTCGTACAGTATTGACGAGCTGCTGCACGCTATGATCGCCCAGAGCGATAACGTGGCAGCGAACCTTATTATCGGCAGGCTTGGCATGGATACGGTCAACGAAACGTGCGCCGCATTGGGACTGACCCAGACCGTGCTCGCTCGTTTGATGATGGACACCGAGGCCCAGGCACAAGGTCGCGAGAACTATACGAGCGCCCGTGATGCTGCGGCTGTGTTGCAACGGCTGGCGGCGGGGACAATCGCGACGCCCGAGCCGTGCGAGCGAGCGCGCGGATATCTGCTGGCGCAGGAAGACGCACGCGGTATTGTCGAAGGCGTTCCCGGCGGCGTTTTGGTCGCGCACAAAACGGGCAGCCTGGCGAATGCTCAGCACGATGCCGCAATCGTCTACGCCGAGCGCCCTTACGTGCTGGCAATCCTCACCCAAGACCTCGAACGCGAGCAGGCCCTAGCCCTCGAGCGCGATATTTCCTTCGCCATCAACGCCCGCGCCCACTCCTAACTTGCGGTGAAATAGGGATTGTATTTGCTGCTAGAAGGCGTATTCAGTCCCTATTTCACCGCAACTTTGGAAAGGCACCTTTAGCCGTTGGGGACGTTCTTAAACGACTAGTCATTTAAGAACGTCCCCAATGACTAGGTGGGATTTGGGACGCGCCTGCCCCTGGGGTATCATGGCTTGGTTGATATATCTGCATTTACGCGCCTTGTAGGAAGGGGCTGCGCTCATGGCTTTTGAGCCCGCTCAACATAGCTTTATCACGCTCGAGGGCGTCGACGGTGCCGGCAAGTCCACGCAGACGCGCCTGCTTGCCCGCGCGCTCGAGCTCGCTGGCTACCAGGTTGTGAGCCTGCGCGAGCCGGGCGGCACCGCCATTAGCGAAAAGATCCGCGCTCTGCTGCTCGACCCCGCCAACACGGCGATGGGCGACACCTGCGAGTTGCTGCTCTACGAGGCAGCGCGTGCCCAGCTGGTGCACGAGGTCATAGCTCCCGCCCTCGCTGCCGGCAAGGTGGTCCTGTGCGACCGTTTCTACGATTCCACGACCTGCTACCAGGCGTTTGCCGATGGCCTCGATCGCCAGATGGTGCGCGATGCCAACAACCTGGCCGTCGCGGGGACGCACCCGGCGCTCACGCTCGTCTATCACATCACGCCCGAGCAGGCGGCGCTGCGCATGGCAGCCCGTGGCGCGGCAGATCGCATGGAGGCTAAGGGCATGGCCTTCCAAGAGCGTGTCTACCAGGGATTTTGCGCCATCGCCGCCGAGGAACCAAACCGCGTAAAGCTCATCGACGCGACCGCGTCCATCGAGGACGTCTTCGCGCGGACGGTCGAGCAGGTTCGCGTCTACGGCCTCGACATTTCCCAGGACGCCGTCACCGCCGCGCTTGCCCAGGAGGCCGAGTAACATGGCCCCCACTCAGGCAAGCCTGCTCGCCAAGCTCGACACCCAACAGCGCGTGCGCGACTTTCTGACCAACGCCATCGCCAGCGGCCGTGCATCGCACGCCTACCTGTTCTTGGGCGCGCCCGGCGCCGGTAAGCTCGACGCCGCATGGGCGCTCGCCCAAGCATTCCTGTGCGAGCAGGACGGCTGTGGTTCGTGCGACAGCTGCGTGCGCGTCGCGCGCCATACGCACCCCGACGTGCACTATTACACCCCCGAAAGCGCTACGGGCTACCTCATCGCCCAGACGCGCGAGCTACTCGACGACGTACCCCTGGCGCCCATCCGCGCCAAGGCCAAGGTCTACATCATTGACCGTGCCGAGCAGCTGCGCGCCAACACCGCCAACGCACTGCTCAAAACACTCGAGGAGCCGCCCGAGGGCGTTATGTTTATCTTGCTGGGCACCTCGGCAGACGTGATGTTGCCCACCATCGTGAGCCGCTGCCAGTGCGTGCCGTTTCGGCTGGTGTCACCCGCCGTCGCCGCGCACGCCGTGAGCCGTGCCACTGGTCAGGACCCTGCGCGTTGTCGCATGGCCGTCGCCGTGGCGGGCAGCCCCACGCGCGGCATCGAGTTCCTTAAGAGTGCCGAGCGCCAGGACGCCCGCCGTCAGATGGTCCGTGCCATCGACTCACTCATTGCCGCCGACGAGGCCGACGTGCTCAGCCGCGCCAAGTCGCTCATCGTCGCCGTTAAGGCGCCGCTCGCCGAGGTCAAGTCCACGCAGGAAAAGGTGCTCGAGCAAAACGCCGACTACCTGTCGCGTGGAGCATTGAAGCAGCTTGAGGACCGCAATAAGCGCGAGCTCAACGCGCGCGAGCGTTCGGGTATCATGGAAGCGCTGGCGAGCGCGCGGACGCTCATGCGCGATGTGCTGCTGACACTTCAGGACGAGGCGGCCGACGTGGTGAACGAAGACGTGCGCGACACGATCGGTCGGCTTGCCGCTGCGACCAATGTTGCGGGTGCCACGCGGGCGCTCGAGGCAGTCGCAACCGCCGAGCGCAACATCGCCAGAAACGTTACTCCTCAGCTGGCCATCGAGGTCATGCTGTTCGATATCAGGAAGGCACTGAAATGCCGTTAGTCGTACCCGTTAAGTTTACCTACGCCTCGCGCGACCTGTGGTTCGATCCGCAGGATCTGGATATCCTCGAGGCCGATTATGCCATTTGCTCCACCGAGCGCGGAACCGAGATTGGCCTGGTCACGGCCGATCCCTTTGAGGTGCCGCAAGACGAGATCGGTCAGCCGCTCAAGCCCGTGCTGCGCGTGGCGAGCGACATCGACCTCCAGCTTGCCGACGACCTGGCCATCCAGGGCGACGAGGCCATGGTCGACTTCCGCCGCCTGGTCAAGGAGCTCGACCTCGAGATGAAGCCGGTGGGCGTCGAGTACCTGTTTGGCGGCGAGAAGGCCGTGTTCTACTTTGCGGCCGAGGAGCGCGTCGATTTTCGCCAGCTCGTCAAGGACCTGTCCTCAACGCTGCATATTCGCGTCGACATGCGCCAGATCGGCGTGCGTGACGAGACTCGCCTGGTGGGCGGCTATGCCCAGTGCGGCCAGGAGCTCTGCTGCACGCGCTTTGGCGGACAGTTTGAGCCGGTTTCGATCCGCATGGCAAAAGAGCAGGACCTGCCGCTCAACTCGTCCAAAATTAGCGGCGTCTGCGGCCGCCTGATGTGCTGCCTGCGCTACGAGTTCGAGGCGTACAAGGACTTTAAGAGCCGCGCGCCCAAAAAGAAGACGCTTATCGATACGCCGCTTGGCAAGGCGCGCATCCAGGAATATGACACGCCGCGCGAGCAGCTGGTGTTGCGCCTGGAGAACGGCAAAGTCTTTAAGGTCAACCTAGCCGATATGACGTGCTCGGAGGGCTGCAAAAAGAAGGCTGCCGAGCAGGGCTGCAACTGCCGCCCCGACTGCGTGACGCGCGACGTGCTTGAGCGCATCGAGTCGCCCGAGATGCGCCTGGCGCTCATGGAGCTCGATCGCGAGAACGGCGTCGACGTGGGCGATGGCCTGTCGAGTGCCGACCGTCTTGCCGGCACGTCGATGCCCAAGCGCCGTCGTCGCGATGCTGAATCCGATGCTCGCGCCGGTCAGGGTCAGGGCGAGGGCCGTGGCCGCGGAAAGGGCCGCGGTAAGGCCGAGACACCCGAGGCCGAGGGGGCGGCCGATGGCCGTCGCCGTCGCAAGCGCGCGGGCTCGGGCGATGCTACCGAGGTTGCAGCCGCGGGCAAGAACGCCTCTCGCGAGCGCGAGGTTCAGCAGCCCCAGCAGCAGAATCGCGGCGGCGGCATGAACCCCACACGTCGCCGCCGCCGTCATCTATCGAGCGAGGAGCGCGAGGACGCCTTCCGCGCCGCAGCTGCTCGCGAGGCCGGTGCCGCTTCCAAGGGCCCTTCGGCCTCCGATGCGCCTGCCGACAAGGGCGGCAAGTCACGTGGCGAGGAGGAGCGCGCGCCGCGTCCGCGCCGTCGCCATTCCTCGGGCGCGCAGCAGAAGCCCTCAGTGCCCTCCGTGGCCGATCAGGTCTCGGATGGCGAGGTCAAGGTCACGCGCCGTCGTCCCGGAGATGGCGGGGGAGCGGCTGCCAAGGCTTCGCGTGGCGCCGCTCGCGACGAGCGCGAGCCGCGCGAGGATCGCGGTGGCGAGGGCTCGGCCGACCAGGGTCAAAAGCGCCGTCGCCGTCGCCGTTCCCGCAAGCCGCGCCAGGATGGTGGCGAGGGCTCGACCCCGTCTTCGTCCGCACCACAACCGCCCGCCGGCGAATAACGCCTGCGAGCGGATTTAGCCCGCCTTGCCCCGAGCGTATCGGGGTATCATAGCGCCGAATCAACAACCCTCCCTGCGGCCGAACGTAGGGAGGGTTGTGTCTTGAAGAGCCATCTGAACATATTGAGCTGTTTGCAGGGTGCCGGTGCCCTACCGTTTGCGGACGAATTGCTACCGTTTGCCGAGCGGGTGGCACGCGAGGCGCTCGAGGCATTGTCGCCAACACGATGTGCCGGCTGCGAGCGCGCCGGTGCGCTTATTTGCCAAGACTGCCTGGCCGCACTCACGCTCATCGACCCACGTCATAGCTGCACCCGATGCGGCGCCCCGTTTGGGGATTTGCTGTGCACTGAGTGTTCGGTCGAGGGCACGTCCTCGGCAATGGCGGAGGCGCTCGACCGCTGCCTGGCGTGCGCCGTCTATGCGCATCCGCTGCCGCGCATCATTAAAGCGTACAAGGATGCGGGCGAGCGACGTCTGGCTCCGTATCTGGCGGAGCTGCTCTACGACACCGCCCTGCATGCCCAGGTCGTAGCGCCCGATCGCTACGGAGGTGTGCTGTCCGGTGCGGATGCGGTGGTGTTTGTGCCTGCGACGGCGGCAGCGTTTCGGCGGCGTGGTTTTGATCATATGGAGGCCATTGCGCGCCCATTTTGCGAGCTGTCGGGTGTTCCCCTGCTCGATGCCCTCGTCAAGTACGGGCATGGCGACCAGCGCGAACTCGGTCGTGAGGAGCGCCGCGAGCGTGCCCGAGGTATGTACGAGACGGTTGAGGATGTGCGGGGCCGCCGCCTGCTGCTTATCGACGACGTTATCACCACGGGTGCGACGATGGCAGCGGCTTCGGCGGAACTCAAGCGCGCCGGTGCCGCGGCCGTTGATGGCCTCGCTATCGCACGCGTTTGGTAGGGGTGGTTTTGTGGCAGTGAAGATGGCGCGACGCATCGAGCCGACAAGCGAGCAACTGGCGGCCTCCGTAATCCTGACCGGCGCCTCGGCGCTGCGCATGATGCGCGCCGAGCGCCGACAAATGGGTTACATCAGCTGGAGGGACCTCGATCCCGATGAAGAGCGCCGTGTGCTGCGCACGTCGTCGCCCTCGACCGAGGACATCTATCTTCCCGATTTGGTGCGGATTGGGGCCGCAAGCGGCGAGGTGCAAGAGGATTTGTGCTTGTTGGTAGGGTCTGCAGCGCAGCGCCGCCGTATTCTTGGCGTGAGCTGGTCCGTATGCTCCGAGTTGCCCGCCGGCTCGATTCTAGAGGTGGAACCGGGGGTGTACAGTCTATCTCCCGAGGCCCTTTGCGTAGCCGTCGCGCGCGAGGTCGGCTGTATCCAGGCATTTGCCCTGGCCCAGGAGCTGTGCTCTAAGATTTCGCTGAGTGACCGCGGGAAGTATCTGCCTCCCTACACCTCGCCCGTTACGAATAAACTTGCAAAGGACAAGGACCAGCCAGCAGACGTGGGCTACTTTGAGGTTGAGCCGGTGCTGACGCCCGATTGTCTGGCAGATTACCTCGCGGTATGCAAGGGGAATGTGGCCAAACAGCTGCTGCGCCTGTGTCCCTACCTGTCAGAAAATCTGCGCTCGCCCATGGAGTGCATCATGCTCGCTCTGTTTTCGCTTCCGTTTTCCTATGGCGGATTTGCCTGCGGTCCCTTTAAGACCGACTACAAGATCGAGTTCGATGACCGTGCGCAGGCAATCTCGGGGATGCCGCATGCAGTTTGCGATGCGTATCAGGAAGCAGCCCGGTTTGACCTGGAATACAACGGTGAGCTGGGTCATTCCTCCCGGAGGGGACGTATCCATGATGAAAAACGCAACACGGGCTTGATTACTATGGGAATCGAGGTCGCGACGGTCAACAACGAAATGCTCTGCGACATGGAAGCGATGGAAGCGCTCGCATGGCGCATCCACCAGCGCATGAGTAAGCGATATCGCAACCGTGTTGACGCTCGCAGAAAGAAGCAAGAGGCGCTATTTAACACGCTGCGGGCGTGTTTTGGGCTTAAGCCGGTCTAATTCACGTCGAAAATAGGGGGTTAATCATATGCCCTGGCCAAAATATGGCAAATATGAGTACTGTCACTAAATCAGTAACAGCAAAATCAAGGAATTTTGGACTCGGAGGCGGCGTAAAGTAAGAAGATAATAAACAAATGTAGAATAACTAAGCATCAAGTTGGCGGCACTGAGCGCAAAATCTGTCCGAGAGGCCAAAATTACCTGTTACTAAATTGGTAACAGTACTCATATTTGCCATTTTTTGGCCACGGCACCCTAAGACGGGTGTGCTGGGGCTTTCCATAGGGGAGCGACGGGCTCAATCAGAGCGCGTGCGGCCCGTCCTGACCTGCGAAATCTGTACTCGCGATGCGAATGACGCCCCTAACCTTAAACTTTAGCTTGAACTTAGCTATAATGCGCTACGTTCCTGCCAGGCTGTGGTTGCGGACGGACGAAATGCCCGTCCTAGTCCAAGACAGACGCGGTCAAAGGGATCCACGTAAGCGACCGCGTGCGCGCGGCGCGATCATGGCGCGTCCTAGATGTAAGCCGCACCGTCCGTTCTACTTTCTTTGGGGCAATACCGCCTCGCGGGCGAGCGGGTCAGTCGTGAAGGTGGCTGCGGCCTCCCGAGCAAACACCCCGGTGCGCAAGTGTGGGGTCAAATACCAGGTCAGCTGGTGGGAACAACCTGATATTCCGCGCAACGCACGGATAGTATACGACACAGAAGGCAGGGTAGTGGACATGGTGAGGGGCAGCTTGATGCACGCGGCTCGGTTAGGTGCTGGGACCGCAGCGGTCATCGCCGTTTTGGGCCTGAGCGGATGCGCGTTCAACCCGCTGTCTACGTTCATGACTCCCACGATCGACCAGATCGAGTACGAGACCGTCACGCCGGCGGTGTCGGACGATGCCCTGGTCACTCCCGGAACCCTGACGGTCGCCCTCGATACTTCCGATGCGCCGCAGGCCATGCAGGACGCCGACGGCGAGCTCGCGGGGTATGCGGTTGACGCCGCCCGCGCCCTCGCAAGCCGCATGGGCCTTAAGGTCGCCTTTGTCGATGCGTCCTCGGCAGGTTCCGCGCTCGGCGACAAAAAGGCCGATATCTTTATCGGCGAGATTACCTCCACGGACGGGGACATTAGCTCGCTCGGCACCTGCCTGTACGATGCCACTTCCGTGTTCGGTAAAACTAGCGATGGTGGGTCGCTAAGCGTTTCCACCGATACCCTTAACACGTCTACTCTGGGCGTTCAGATGTCCTCGGCCTCGCAGGAGGCGCTTGCTAAGCAGAGCATCACCGCCAACCAAAAGACCTACTCCAACATCAACGAGTGCTTTGAGGCGCTTGAGTCCGGCGAGGTCGACTATGTGATCTGCGACTCCACGGCCGGCGGCTACCTTGCACGCCTGATGAGCGAGGTCTCCTATGTCGGTTCGCTCGAGGCGCCCTCGACGCTTGGTGTTGCGGGCCTCTCATCCAATGACGAACTGTGTCGTGCCGTGAGCGATGCCCTCGACGGGATTACGGCCGACGGCACGCTCGAGGCGGTCCACTCTGTCTGGTATGGCACGATGCCCTACGACCTCACCACTAAGACGGTTTCGGGCGCTAACGTGCAGCCGGGCGACTCTGAGTCCAGTGAGACCACGTCCTCCGGCAGCGAGTCCTCCGATTCCAACAATGAGACCGCATCCTCCGAGGACAAATCGTCCAGCCAGGAAGGTGCCATCACCGACGACGACATTAACAAACTCAATAGCTAGTTATTGCTAGGGGTGGTGTCTCCTATACGTTGGAAAGGACACTTCTTCACGGTTTCAACACGCATTGCCGGGCTTTCCCAATAGGGGAGCCCGGCTTTTTCGTTTCCATAAAACCAGCAGGTCAAGGACATTTTTTAGGTGCAAAACCAAAGTCGCCGTCGCCCTCCTATAGCGCACTTTGCCACAGAAAAGTGCGAGACTTCGGTATGCGGTATCAAGCAATCGTTATTCGGGTCTTTAGGAATCCGCGTGATTAAATGCACGGCAATGGGTACATAGCCAGTACAGTAAGTCCCCGAGGCAGATTGGAGCCACGTATGGATATCAAGGTTTCTGGACGCAAGACGACGGTAACCGATGCTCTGCGTGCGCATGTGGATGAGAAGATCGGCGAGGCGCTCAAGGTTTTCGATATCGAGCCCATGACGGTCGACGTTGTACTTCGCTATGAGAAGAACCCCTCGAACCCCAACCCGGCAATCGTCGAGGTTACGGTTCGTGCCCGCGGCTCTGTGATTCGCGTTGCCGAGCACGGCGCAGATATGTATGCCGCCATCGATCTCTCCGCCGATAAGGTTACTCGTCAGCTGCGCAAGTTCAAGACCAAGGTCGTGGACAACCGCCAGGGCGGTGCCAGCGCCGCGGATGTCGCACCGGTCGAGCGCGTCGAGGATCTGGCCGACCTGCTGCTGCCCGAGGAGGAGGACGACCTGCTCGTCCGCGAGAAGGTCATCGATGTCACCCCGATGACTGAGGAGCAGGCGCTGGTGCAGACCGATCTGCTCGGTCACGACTTCTACGTGTTCGAGAACGCGACGACTGGCCTCATCAATGTGGTGTATCACCGTAAGAATGGTGGATATGGCATCATCAAGCCCCGTATCGAAACACTTGACGAGTAAAATACGTTAACTTGCATGAGTTAACGGTTGGCGGCCATCCCATGCGGGTGGCCGCCTTTTTACGTAAGGAGTCGCTTTGATGGACAAGGCCGCATCTACCGGTCATTCGGACCGTTGCCGCATCGTCGTCGATACCTGCTGCGACTTTAGCCCCGAGGTCGCCGCGAACCTCGATGTCGATATCCTGGGTTTCCCCTTCATTATCGATGGCGAGGAGCGCACGGATGACATCTGGTCGAGCATCACGCCCAAGGAGTTTTACGACCGCATGCGCGCCGGTGCCCGCGTGTCCACCTCGGCTGTGTCGCTCGGTCGCTATATCGAGTTCTTTACCGAGTGCGCCAAAGAGGGCACGCCCACGGTCTACCTGTGCTTTACCTCGGCGCTGTCGTCGAGCTACAACTCCGCGTGCCAGGCGGCAGATGCCGTGCGCGCCGAGTATCCCAACTTTGAGCTCTACGTGGTCGACAACGCTCTGCCCTGTGCGACCGGCGCGCTCTTGGCGCTCGAGGCCGTGCGCCAGCGTTCGGCGGGACTGACCGCCAAGCAGCTGGTCGATTGGGCAAACGAGGCAAAGACCTACGTCCACGGCTACTTTACGCTCGAGAGCTTCGACGCACTGGCTGCCGGCGGCCGCATTCCGCCCGCGGCAGCGCAGCTCACGGCAAAGCTCGATGTCAAGCCTGAGCTCTCCTACGACCTGGCCGGCTCGCTGTCGCTGATTGGCGTCAACCGCGGCCGCAAGAAGGCGCTCAAGTCCATTCTCAAGTCGTTCCGCGAGAACTACGTGCCCGATCGCACCATGCCCATCGCCATCATGACGGCCGATGCCGAGAAGGACGGCGACTGGCTCGAAGCTGCCATCCGCAAGGAGGAGGGTTGCGCCGACGTCACGATCATTCGCGGCTCCGTGGGTCCCACCATCGGCTCGCACGTGGGCCCCGGCATGGTGGGCTGCGCGTTTTGGGGTAAGAACCGCGCCGACAAGGCGTCGCTTTCCGACCGTATCGCCCGTCGCGTGCGCGGTCAGTAGGCAAGTAACGCGGCCGTAATCGATCCCAGCTCACTGCCCAAACGCTGGCATCGAGTATTCAACCTGGTAACAACACCCAACCCAAAAGGAAAGGTTTCATGGCAAACAAGCTCTCCGTCGCATTTATCGGCACCGGAATCATGGGTGCCCCCATCGCCGGCCACATTTTGGACGCCGGCTTTCCCGTCACAGTCAACAACCGCACCAAGTCCAAGGCGGCGGCGCTTATCGAGCGCGGCGCAGTCTGGGCCGATACGCCGGCCGATGCCGCGGCGAACGCCGATGTCGTCTTTACCATGGTGGGCTATCCCTCCGAGGTCGAGGAGCTCTACCTGGCGGGCGACGGCCTGCTCGCGTGCACTAAGCCCGGCGCGGTCCTGATCGACCTCACCACGAGCTCGCCCGAGCTGGCGCGCGACATTGCCGAGGCCGCCCAGGTCTCCGGCCGCATGGCGTTTGACTGCCCCGTCACCGGCGGCGAGTCGGGTGCTATCGCCGGCACGCTTACGGCTATCGTGGGCGCCACCGAGAACGACATCGCGCCGGTCCGCGACATCCTTGCCACCTTTGCGGCCAACATCTGCTGCTTCGACGGCGCCGGCAAGGGCCAGGCTGCCAAGCTCGCCAACCAGGTGTCGCTGGGCGCCTGCATGGTCGGCATGGCAGACGCCATGGCATTTGCCGAGCTGAGCGGCCTTGACCTGGAGAAGACCCGCCAGATGATCCTGGGCGGTACCGGCAAGTCCGGCGCCATGGAGAGCCTGGCTCCTAAGGCGCTCGACGGCGACTACAAGCCCGGCTTTATGGTCGAGCACTTCATCAAGGACCTGCGCCTGGCGCTCGCCTATGCCGACGATCGCGAGCTTGCGCTGCCCGGCGCCGACGTGGCCTTTACGCTCTACGACATGCTCGATGCCATCGGTGGCGCCAAGCTGGGCACCCAGGCCATCACGGTCCTCTATAAGGAGGAGGCCGACGCCATCGCCGCCGGTCTGGACTGGTCGCAGTATCGTCCTGAGGAGCATGGCGCTCACGAGGACGGCTGCGGTTGCGGCGAGCACGGCGACGACCATGAGTGCGGTTGCGGTCACCATCACGGCGAGGACCACGAGTGCTGCGGCGGCCACGGCCATGACGACGGCCATGAGTGCTGCTGCGGCCACCATCACGGGGAGTAGCGCCCATGAGCTGGACGTTCGTGGTACTAGCGCTGGTGCTCTTTCTCTTTGCGATCTACATTGGCTTTTTGTGCGGCCAGTGGGCGTGCGAAAAGCGCGTGATCACCAAGCGCGACTACTGGATTGCCAATTTTGCAGGAGCGGCGGCAGTCGTCCTACTGACCTGGGTGTTCTCGCTGTTCCCGCTGGTGCAGTTTGCGCCGATCGGCTGGCTCGGCGGCTTTATCGCCGGTCTTAAGATGAGCTTTGGCGAGTCCGTCGGTCCGTGGCGCAAGCACGACGAGGTTTTTAACGTCAACAAGGCTCATCGCGCCGCCGCCGACGCGGGCGACGCCGAGGAGCGTCGCCGTGCGCGTCACAATGGTGCAGCCGACCGACAGCTCATCTCGGTCACCGATGACAGCAAGGGTGCTGGCAAGCACGCTAAGAAATAGTAAGAAGAGGTAACTATGGCAGAAAACAAAGACGAACAGCTCACCGACGAGGAGCTGGCACAGCTTCAGCTGGCAGAGGAGAACGAGAACGCCGTCGACCGTCTGGTCAAGGAGCTCGGCTGCCCCACGCGCCGCATCCGCCAGTTTGCCGCTCGCGTGCTGCACCTGCTTGCCGAGCGCGATCCGCAGCGTGTCGTGCCCTGCGTGCCCGCGCTGATCGAGGCGCTCGACCGCCCCGAGGCGCAGACCCGCTGGGAGGCCCTCGATGCCCTGACGGCGCTCGCCACCACCTGCCCCGAGCAGCTGGGCGATGCCTTTGAGGGCGCCGAGACTGCACTGTTCGACGAGATCTCCTCCACGCTGCGCTATGCCGCCTTCCGCCTGCTGTGCGTGTGGGGTGCCACGAGCGTCGAGCGTTCGCGCGAGGCTTGGCCCATCCTAGACGAGGCTATCCAGTGCTACCACGGCGACCTCGAGTATCGCGACATGCTCGGTTGCCTGTACGAGTTTGGCCAGGGCGAGATCGACGCCGAGGTCGCCGAGAAGCTTGCGCTGCGCCTTAAGTTCGATGCCGAGAACGGCAAGGGCAGCTATCTCAAGGCCCGTTCGAGCGAGATTTGCGAAATGCTTGTTAAACGTTTTGGCCTGGATCTCTCCAAAAAGAAGAAGCGTGCTAGCGTTAAAAAATCTGACGACGCCGAAGACGAGGAGTAACAGATTATGGCGCACGATGTAGTCCTGATTCCCGGTGACGGTATCGGTCCCGAGATTACGCAGGCCATGCGCCGCGTGGTCGAGGCTACCGGTGTCCAGATCAACTGGAACGTCCAGGAGGCCGGCGCCGGCGTCATGGACGAGTTTGGCACGCCGCTGCCCCAGCGCGTGCTCGATGCGGTCGCCGAGACCAAGGTTGCCATCAAGGGTCCCATCACCACACCGGTCGGCACGGGTTTCCGCAGTGTCAACGTGGCCCTGCGCAAGCACTTTGACCTGTACGCCTGCGTGCGCCCCTGCCTGTCGCAGCCGGGCGACGGCTCGCGCTTCCGCGACGTCGACCTGGTTATCGTGCGCGAGAACACTGAAGACCTCTACGCCGGCATCGAGTTCGATGAGGGCACTGCCGAGGTCGAGGAGCTCTCGCAGCTCGTCGAGCGCTCGGGTCAAAAGACCTTCGCCGCCGATTCCGCGATCTCGATCAAGCCGATCTCTATCGCCAAGAGCCGCCGCATTGTGGAGTATGCCTTTGAGTATGCCCGTCGCTGCGGCCGCAAAAAGGTGACGGCCGTGCACAAGGCCAACATCATGAAGGCGACCGACGGCCTGTTCCTACGCGTTGCGCGCGAGGTGGCCGCCAACTATCCCGATATCGAGTTCAACGACAAGATCGTCGACGCCACCTGCATGGGCCTGGTCCAGAACCCCAACGACTTCGATGTCCTGGTGCTGCCCAACCTGTACGGCGACATCGTGAGCGACCTGTGCGCCGGCCTGGTGGGCGGCTTAGGCATGGCCCCCGGCTCCAACATCGGTGCCGACTGCGCCATCTTTGAGGCTACGCACGGCTCCGCGCCCGATATCGCGGGCAAGGATATCGCCAACCCCACGGCCGAGATCCTCTCTGCTGCGATGATGCTCGACCACCTGGGCGAGAACGATGCTGCCAATCGCATTCGCGCCGCCGTATCTGCCACGCTCGACGAGGGCGAGCAGGTTACCGGTGACGTGCGTCGTGCCCAGACCGGCTCCGTTGAGGGCGCGGTGGGCACGCAGGCCTTTGCCGATGCCGTTATCGCGCACCTGGCCTAAGGCATGCAGACTGCAAACGCCTAAATAGTACTTAAGTGTTTGCGTATAACCTAAGAATCAATACGCCCGGCGCTCTGCCGGGCGTATTCTATTGGGGACTATGTTTCCTAACAAGGAGTAACTGATATGGGTCTGATTCAAAAGAAGGACGAGAAGGACGAGATCGACGGCATCCAGATCATCGAGCGCGGCGAAGGCCCCGACGGTGATGAGGACGAGAAGATTGACCTGGTCGCCGGCACGTCTGCCGAACATATTGCCGCCGGTACGACGGCCGAGGAGGAGGACGCTCGCCTGGAGGCAAAGATCGCCGCGGATGCCGCTGACGAGAATCTGATGCCCGAGGAGCAAGACGAGGACGACGATATCCTGGGTTCCGACGAAGACGACCATGTATCCAAGCACAAGAAGACGATGATTGCCGCCTTCGTGGTTGCAGTCGTGATCGCTGCCGTGGTCGGCTTCTTTATTGGCAATGGTGGCTTTGGCGGCAAGGGTGTCGGCTCGGCGACCCTCACCGAGGACCAACTCGATTCGACCGTGGCAAGCTATAGCTACAACGGCAAGAAGAGCGACATCACCGCGCGCGAGGCCATCGAGAGCCAGTACAGCCTCGATACCGTCAAGGATAGCGATGGCAACTACACCGCTCCGTCTGCCGACGTTATCCTGTCCTACGTGCGCAACAAGATCCTGCTCGACGCTGCCGAGGACGAGGGCATTACCGTTTCTTCCAAGGAAATGAAGAAGTACGCCGAGGATTCCATCGGCACCTCCGACTACAAGACCATGGCCACGCAGTATGGCGTGTCCAAGGATCAGGCCAAGCGGATCGTCCGCCAGTCCGCGACGCTGCAGAAGCTCTACAAGAAGAAGGTGGGCGATAGCTCCGCAAGCATGCCGACCGCCCCGACCGAGCCTGCTGACGGCAACGAGGAGACCGCGAGCAAGGACTACGCCGACTACATCATCAACCTTGCCGGCGATGAGTGGGATAGCTCAAAGGGCACTTGGAAGGATGCCGACAGCACCTATGCCAAGGCCTTTGCCGATGATGCCTTTACGGCCGATAGCGCCACCTACAAGCAGGCCATGACCGCCTACTACACTGCTTATCAGCAGTACTCCTCGCAGGCTTCGGGCGCCAGCTCCAAGTGGACCGAGTACGCCAACGGCCTCTACGCCAAGGCCAACATCAGCATCTACGGCCTGTTTGCGTAAAGATTGCCTGAGCCTTCGAGTACGAAGCTGAAATATCTGATGGAGCCCCCTAGAACGGACATCGTTCTAGGGGGCTTTTTGCGTTGCGGGGAAGGGCGGGGAAGAGGGTGGTAGGGGAGAGGTTATATACAAATTCTTGGAGACTTTATTCATATAAAGTGAAAACGATTTCGGCCAAACTGGTAGTAACAATGTGGTACCACTGTTCATCTGGTAGTAACCAATTTTGAGACGAAATCGAATGGAAATTGCTAAGAATTAGTTTGGTAATGAAAGAAACGCACCATGTTTACCTGCGAAAATTACCGTTTACGGGCCAAAAATAACCGTTTGGCAACGATATAGTAATTTGAACGAAATGTGGTGGACGTTTGAATTGAGTGTGTGCTACCGTACATACCAGCAACCCCAAATAGGGACTGGGTTGTCTAAGTTTGCGCATCAATGCCGGCAAGCGGAGAAGCCGGTATGCACAAGGCGCGGACATGGAACTCGTTGGTGAACAACGAAAGAAAGGTTGGAGGAGATACCATATGATGAAGTACCTCCAGAAGCTCGGCAAAGCGCTGATGCTTCCCGTCGCGGCGCTTCCCGTCGCAGGTATTCTTATGGGCGTGGGCTACCTGCTCGCTCCCGCAGTCATGGGTGCTGCCGGTGACACTACCGGTTTTGCCTATACCGCCGGTTTCCTGCTCATCAAGGCAGGCGGCGCTCTTATCGATAACATGGCCTGGCTGTTCGCAGTCGGCGCCGCTGTCGGCCTTGCCGACGATCACGATGGCACCGCTGGCCTCGCTGGCCTCGTCGCCTTCCTGATGATCCAGCAGCTCCTGAACCCCGCTGTTGTTGGCACCATTCGTGGTATGGACGCCGATGCTCAGACCGCTTGGCTTGCCACGACCGAGGGCATCGCGTTCTCCAAGATCGCTGGTAACTCCTTCATCGGCATCCTGTCCGCAGTCATCGGTGGCACTTGCTACAACAAGTTCAAGGACACTCGTCTTCCCGACTGGCTGGCCTTCTTCTCCGGCAAGCGTTGCGTCGCCATCATGACCGCCGTCATCTGCATCGTCGTCTCCGTCGTCCTGCTCTTTGCTTGGCCGCTCATCTTCGGTGCTCTTGTTGCTCTTGGTGAGGGTATCGCCGCCATGGGTGGTATCGGCGCTGGCATCTATGCCTTCCTCAACCGCCTGCTCATCCCGACCGGTCTGCACCACGCTCTGAACAACGTGTTCTGGTTCGACACCATCGGCCTGGGCGACCTGACCCACTTCTGGGCTGGCGAGACCTCTGCTGACGTCAAGTGGAGCCTCGGTATGTACATGTCCGGCTTCTTCCCCTGCATGATGTTCGGTATCCCGGGCGCTGCCCTGGCTATGGTTCAGACCGCTAAGAACAAGAAGGCTGCTATCGGCCTGGTTGTCTCCGCTGCTATCTGCGCCTTCGTCTGCGGCGTCACCGAGCCCTTCGAGTTCGGCTTCATGTTCCTGTGCTTCCCGCTCTACGTCGTGTACGCTGCCCTGTACGGCATCTTCACCATCGTCACCTACTATGTTGGTTTCCGTGCTGGCTTCTGCTTCTCCGCTGGTGCTACCGACCTCCTGTTCTCCTCTAGCCTCCCGGCTGCCGCCAACACCTGGATGATCATCCCGCTGGGCATCGCTGCCTTCGTGGTCTTCTACCTCGTGTTCCGTTTCGCCATCACCAAGTTCAACCTCATGACCCCTGGTCGCGAGGATGAGGATGTCGAGGAGACCTCCGCTTCCGCCGCTGCTGGCGACGACAAGTTCGCCGCTCTGGCCGCCGCTGTTCTTGCTGCCGTCGGTGGCAAGGAGAACGTCAAGACCGTTGACTGCTGCGCTACTCGCCTGCGCTTTGAGCTTGGCGATTCCGAGCTGGTCGACGAGGCCGCCTGCAAGAAGGCCGGCGCTCTGGGTGTCATGAAGATGGACAAGGGTGCTACCCAGGTCATCATCGGCACGCAGGTCCAGGCTGTTGCCGAGGAGCTCAAGAAGCTTCTCTAAGCCTTAAAGACGTATCTGTCTTACAAAGGGTCGTCCCGCTCCGCGGGGGCGGCCCTTTTTGCTACCTCAATACTTGATGCAGTGATGTAATTGGTATTACAGTGTGCAGGCTATCAACCAGCAAACAATATTGAAATATGCTGGTTGACCTGCTGTTATTTCAATAAAACTGCTATAGTACGTGGTGTCTGGTTACAACCAATTTCGAGTCATTTATCCGGCAGGTATCATTATGGCAATGGGAGCGCGCAAACAACCTCTGTACGATCAACTCGTCGATCTGTTGACCGATAAAATCGATCACGAACTTCGGCCCGGCGACTATTTGCCGTCCGAGCGTGACCTGTCGGAACGCTACGGGCTCTCGCGTACGACGGTTCGCCTTGCCCTGCAGGAGCTTGAGCGCCTGGGCCTGGTGGTTCGTCAGCGCGGCCGAGGAACCATGGTGTGCGACCGCTCTCTGCAAACGGCAAACCTTACGCAAACCTATAGCTTTACCGAGCAGATGAAGGCGATCGGCCGTGTGCCCAAGACGACGATTCTTGAGTTTACCGAGGTCGAGGCTGACAAGAATATTGCCGTAGAGATGAACGCGCGCCTGGGCGAGCGTCTGTACAAGATCAAGCGCCTGCGTATAGCCGATGGTGTGCCGCTGATGATTGAGTGTACATATCTGCCAAGTCGCAAGTTCTTTGCGCTTAAGCGCCCCATGATCGAGAACAAATCGCTGTACGACATGATCGAGCAGGACTTTCACGAGAAAGTTCGCGTGGCAGAGGAAGAATTCTACGCGAGTATCGCCCGCCATTCCGACGCTCGTTTGCTCGAGATTGCCGAAGGCGCACCGGTGCTGGATTTGATTCGTACCACATATGACATGAACAACGAGGTTATCGAGTATACGCGTTCGGTTGCGCGCGCCGACCAGTTTAAGTACAAGGTCTACCACAACCGCGCAGTCTAGAGTTATTGGGTATAAACGGCTTGGCGTGTTTTGCGGCGGGTGCAAAATGTGCCAAGCGCAAGAAGGCAACGAACAATCGCTCGAATTAACAATGCAGTGGTTTTTGATCCGCCCTAAAATGCACTGCGGGTACGGGAGCATAGATGAGCACGTATGCTATCAAGGCCGACAAGTTCTTTTTGCCGGCGGGGCCGCAGCTGGGCGGCTACCTCATGGTCGAAGATGGCGTCTTTGGCGCTTGGCAGGCCGATGAGCCCGCTTGCGAGGTCAAAGATTATTCTGGTACATGGATTGCGCCGGGCATGGTGGACACCCACATTCATGGTTTCTATAACCATGCTACGACCGATAACGATGCCGAGGGTATCAACATCAGCTCGACCGAGCTCGCTCGTCGTGGTACCACCAGCTGGCTGCCTACGACCTTTACCGACGGCGTAGAACAGATCAAGGAGGCCTGCGCTGCCATTGCACAGGCGGACGAAGAGCGCGGACCTGAGTTCTGCGGTGCTCGTATTCAGGGCATCCACCTGGAGGGTCCGTTCTTTACCATGAAGCACGTGGGCGCCCAGAACCCCGCTTATCTGATCGACCCGT